>DATIXW010000184.1:0-2379 GCA_035518135.1 Steroidobacteraceae bacterium | reverse complement strand
GATGCCTACCCGAGCCCCGCTGCTGCGCGCCGTCGCGCAGACCGCCTACACCCTGTATGCGCTGTGCGTGTTCTGCGCGTGCGGCCTCGCCGCGCTGCTGCTGGTGGTGGTGCTGCCAGGGGTCCGGCGCCGGCGCGCCGCGACGCGCGCCCTGGCGCGTGCCCTGTTCGGACTTGCGGGGATGCGGCTGCGGCTGCGCGGGATGGAGCACCTGCCTGCCGGGCAATGCGTGATCGTGGCCAATCACGCGAGCTACCTCGATGGACTGGTGTTCACGGCGGTGCTGCCGCCGCGTTTCGGCTTCGTGATCAAACGCGAGATGGCGCAGGTGCCGCTGGCCGGCTCGCTGCTGCGGCGCATCGGCTCGGAATTCGTCGAGCGCTTCAATCGCCACAAGGGCGCGGCGGATGCCCGGCGCGTGGTGCGCAACGCCGTGAACGGCGAGTCGCTGGTGTTCTTTCCGGAGGGCACCTTCTCGGCGCGGCCCGGGCTGGCGAAGTTCCACGCCGGCGCATTCATCACCGCGACCCGCGCCGGCTGCCCGATCGTGCCCGCGGTGGTGCGCGGCACCCGCCGGGCGCTGCCGCCCGGGCGCCTGCGGCCCTGGCCGGCGGTCATCACCGTGACGCTGCTGGCGCCTCTGCCCACCCATGCCGACGACTCGGCGCGCGAGACGGCGGTGCTGCGCGAACGGGCGCGCGCCGCGATCCTGGGGCAGCTCGAGGAGCCCGACCTCGCCGCCGCGTGATCACATGTTGCGCCGGTACTGACCGCCCACACCGTACAGCGCGTGTGTGATCTGCCCGAGCGAGCAGCACTTGACCGTCTCCATCAGCTCCTCGAAGACGTTGCCGCCGGCAGCGGCGACCTGCCGCAGCCGCGCCAGGGCGGCCGGGGCACGCTCGGCATTTCGCGCCTGGAAGGCACGCACCGCGGCCACCTGCGCCTGCTTCTCCTCCTCGGTGGAGCGGATGAGCGCGGTGGCACGGTGCTCGCTCGCGGCATCGCCCTCGCCGAGGAAGGTGTTCACACCCACGATCGGCAGGCTGCCGTCGTGCTTGCGCCGCTCGTAGTGCAGCGACTCCTCCTGGATCTTGCCGCGCTGGTACATGGTCTCCATGGCTCCGAGCACGCCGCCGCGCGAACTCAGCGAGTCGAACTCCCGGTACACCGCCTCCTCGACCGCATCGGTCAGGTACTCGATGAGGAAGGAGCCCTGCCAGGGATTCTCGTTGCGATTCAATCCCAGCTCGCGATTGATGATGAGCTGGATGGCGACGGCACGGCGCACGCTCTCCTCGGTCGGTGTCGTGAGCGCCTCGTCGTAGGCATTGGTGTGCAGGCTGTTGCAGTTGTCGAACAGCGCGTACAGCGCCTGCAGCGTGGTGCGGATGTCGTTGAAGGCGATCTCGCGTGCGTGCAGGCTGCGGCCGGAGGTCTGGATGTGATACTTCAGCATCTGGCTGCGGGCATCCCCGCCGTAGCGGTCGCGCATGGCGCGCGCCCAGATGCGGCGGGCGACCCGGCCGATGACCGCGTACTCGGGGTCCATGCCGTTGGAGAAGAAGAACGACAGGTTCGGTGCGAAGTCGTCGATCTTCATGCCGCGCGATAAGTAGTACTCGACCAGCGTGAAGCCGTTGGCGAGCGTGAAGGCGAGCTGGGTCACCGGATTCGCGCCCGCCTCGGCGATGTGATAGCCGGAGACCGAGACGGAGTAGAAGTTGCGCACGTTGCGGGCGATGAAATACGCCTGCACGTCGCCCATCATCCGCAGTGCGAATTCGGTGGAGAAGATGCAGGTGTTCTGCGCCTGGTCCTCCTTGAGGATATCGGCCTGCACCGTACCGCGCACGTGCGCGAGCGCCTGCGCACGGATGCGCTCGTACTGCGCGCGCTCGAGGAGGGCATCGCCGCTGACTCCGAGCAGCGCAAGGCCCGAACCGTCGTGGCCGGCAGGCAGCTCGCCGCTGTAGTCCGGGCCGGCAATCCCGCGCTCCCGCTCCGCCGCGCGCAGCGCCTCGATCCGCCGCTCGGCTGCCTCCCAGCCGCCGTGCGCCCTCAGGTGCCGCTCGATCCGCTGATCGATCGCGGTGTTCATGAACATCGCGAGCAGGATCGGTGCAGGTCCATTGATGGTCATGGATACCGAGGTGCTCGGCGCCGTGAGGTCGAAGCCCGAATAGAGCTTCTTCATGTCATCGAGCGTCGCGATCGAGACGCCGGAATTGCCGGTGCGGCCGTACACGTCCGGGCGGGTATCCGGGTCCTCGCCGTAGTGCGTGGTGGAATCGATGGCGGTGGACTGGCGCGGCGCCCTGCTGCTGCGGGCCAGGTAATGAAATGGCCGGTTGGTGCGCTCGGGCGCGCCCTCGCCGG
>DATIXW010000183.1:0-11504 GCA_035518135.1 Steroidobacteraceae bacterium | reverse complement strand
GAAGTCGCGTTCTTCATCGCCAAGCGCATCCGCTCGAACGTGCGCGAACTCGAAGGGGCGCTGCGCCGCGTGATCGCCAACTCGCGCTTCACGGGCCGCTCGATCACGCTCGAGTTCACCAAGGAGGCGCTCAAGGATTTGCTGTCACTGCAGGCAAAGCTCGTCACGATCGAGAACATCCAGAAGACCGTCGCCGATTACTTCAAGGTGCGCCTCGCGGATTTGCTGTCAAAGCGGCGCAGCCGCTCAGTCGCGCGGCCGCGCCAGGTCGCGATGGCGCTGGCGAAGGAGCTCACGACGCACAGCCTGCCGGAGATCGGTGACGCCTTCGGCGGCCGTGATCACACGACCGTGTTGCACGCATGCAAGCGCATCAAGGAACTGCGCGACACCGAGCAGCGCATGAAGGAAGACTATTCGAACCTGCTGCGCACGCTCGCAGGATGATGTGCGAAAGACTGTGGATTACTTGTGCACGCCGTTGGGGATAAAGTTATGCACAGTCCACGCACAGCAGTTCGGCAGCTAGTGCCACGGGTCTTACTGCCCAGACCAAGACGTAACACTTTGATTCAAATGGTTTAATTTTCTTATTGCCGGGACTCACAGGCTCTACTATTCCTACAATAAGAGAAGTATTTCTCCTACAGAATTAATCCGAAGAGAGTCACACCCCCATGAAGCTGACCGCCACGCGCGAAGATCTGCTCGCTCCCTTGCAAAGTGTCATCGGTGTCGTGGAGCGTCGCCAGACGATGCCCGTGCTGGCCAACGTGCTGCTGGGGGCGCGTGATAACAAACTCAGCATCACCGGTACGGATCTCGAGGTAGAGCTCGTCGCGAGCACCCAGGTGAACGTGCAGCAAAGCGGTGACATCACCGTGCCCGGGCGCAAGCTGCTGGATATTTTTCGCTCTTTGCCCGAGAAAACCAGCGTTACGCTCACGACCGAGGGCGAGCGGGTGTCACTGCGCGCCGGCCGCAGCCGCTTCACGCTCTCGAGCCTGCCGGCCGCGGAATTTCCGCTCGTCGAGGAGATCAACGCGCAGCAGACCCTGAGCGTGCCGCAGGGTGAGTTCCGGCGGCTCATCGACAAGACGCATTTCTCGATGGCGCAGCAGGATGTGCGTTATTACCTCAACGGGCTGCTGCTCGAGACCGACGGCAAGGCACTGCGCGCGGTCGCCACCGACGGTCACCGCCTCGCACTGTGTGAGATGGAGCTGAGCGGCAAGGCAAAGAACACGCACCAGGTCATCGTCCCCCGCAAGGGAGTGCTTGAGCTGCAGCGTATCCTCGGGACGGAGGGTAACATCGATCTCGCCGTAGGCACCAATCACGTTCGCGCCCAGATCGGTGACATTCGCTTCACTTCCAAGCTGATCGATGGCCGTTTCCCGGAGTATGGCCGTGTGATCCCCAATAATCCGCCCCGGATCGTGCAAGCCGATCGCGAGTCCCTGAGGCAGGCGCTCCAGCGTACCGCCATCCTCTCGAACGAGAAGTACCGGGGAATCCGCCTGACGGCCCGTCCCGACCTGCTGACGATCCAAGCGCACAATCCGGAGCAGGAAGAAGCGGAGGATCAGGTCGAGGTGAGCTATCAGGGCGAGGAAGTCGAGATCGGCTTCAACGTCAATTACCTGCTCGATGCCCTGAGCGCAATCGAGAGTGACAAGGTGGAGATCGGACTCACCGATTCCAACAGCAGTTGCCTGATCCACGCGCCGGGTACCCTGAACACCCGTTACGTGGTGATGCCGATGCGCCTCTGAGGCACTGCCGTACGCTATTTTTTTGCGGCCCCGCTAGGCGCCTCGGGCATTACGGCCGCAGCTACCCGGTGCATCGGGGCGGGATTCGCACCATCGCGAGCGCTCGGCTGGAGGGACGTTCCACGTGGAACAAGATCCATGCAGGACCTCATGGGGCGGCCGGTTCATGTCGGCTCGGGCTTATGCCTGGTGCGTCCGGCCATTTTGACCGCGAACGCCCAGCTCGGCAGGCTTCGGTGGGTGCCTCCGGATGCCCGGTCGGATTGTTCCACGTGGAACACATCCCGATCCCGGGGCGCTTCATTGCCTGCGGTCTCCGGTACTCCGACATCGACCGGCCCCGGCCAGGGGGGGACTAGGCCGCCATGAGCCTCTATGCGGTAACCATCCAGGACGTACGCTGTATCAGCCAGGCCGATCTGGAGATCCCGCCTGGCCTCAGTCTGATTTGGGGGGAAAACGGCTCGGGCAAGACCTCGATCCTGGAGTCGATCTTTCTGCTCGGCCGTGGCCGATCGTTTCGTACCAGAAACACGGAGCGTCTCATCCGGCACGGCCACGAGCATTTGCGGGTCATCGGAGAGGTCGAGGTCCCCGGGGGCTACCGACAGGTCATCGGCATCGAGGCGCGCCGCAGCGGCGTCACCGCACGCGTTGCCGGTAACCCGGTGGACTCCCTGGCGGAGCTTTCGAGGGCCTTTCCGGTCCAGGTGATCGAGCCGGGCGTTCATAAGCTCCTGGAGGAGGGTGGGTACCGTCGGCGGCGCTGGATGGACTGGGCGGTGTTCCACGTGGAACCTCAGTTCGTGGGGGTCTGGCAGCGTTACAGCCGGGCACTGAAACAGCGCAACGCGGCCCTGAAGGCCGACCCCTCACAGGCGGGGGCATGGAATGCAGAGCTGGCACGGGCGGGTGAGCAGATCGCGGCATCGCGCGCGCGTTTGCTCGAGCAACTGCAACCGCACTGGGCGTACGTCCTCGAGGCACTCACCGGGCTGGACGTGCAGCTGCACTACCTGCGGGGTTGGGCTGCCGAGCGCAGTCTGCTCGAGGCGCTCGAGGCCTCGCGCGTCCGCGATGAGAGCCGAGGCCTCACGCATGCCGGTCCGCATCGCGCGGATGTCTCGGTACGGCTCGCGAACCGTCCGGCGCGTGAAGTGCTCTCCCGCGGCCAGCAGAAGCTCGTCGCGGTTGCGATGACGGTCGCGCAGATACGGCTGCTGCGGGAGCTCACCGGCACGACCCCCACGCTGCTGCTCGATGACCCGGCGGCCGAGCTCGACGGGACGCGGCTGCGGGTCTTCATCGAGCAGGTCAAACAGTTGCGCTCGCAACTAATCCTCACGTCACTGACGGCGGAATCACGGCTTTTCGGCGTCCCAGAGCGCACGTTTCACGTGGCTGAGGGGAGGGTGCAACCGGTATAATGAGAAGGTCCAAAAAACGAGCGAGTTCATGGCCGGCGACGACGTCTACGATTCCAGTAAAATCAAAGTCTTAAAGGGTCTTGATGCGGTTCGCAAGCGTCCCGGAATGTACATCGGGGATACCGACGACGGCACCGGCCTGCACCACATGGTTTTCGAGGTCGTCGACAACTCCATCGACGAGTCCCTGGCCGGGCACTGCGACCGCATCATCGTCACGATCCACGCCGACGAGTCGGTGACGGTTTCGGACAACGGCCGCGGGATTCCTGTGGATATCCACCCCGAGGAGGGGCGCTCGGCGGCCGAGGTCATCATGACCGTGCTGCACTCGGGCGGAAAGTTCGACGACAGCTCCTACAAGGTTTCCGGGGGACTGCATGGCGTGGGCGTGTCGGTCGTCAACGCGCTCTCGGATTACCTGCAGCTGAGCATTTCCCGGGACGGGAAGCTGCACCGCCAGGAGTACCACCTGGGTGAGCCGGCCGCCCCGCTCGCGGCGGTGGGGGACACGCAGGATCGGGGCACCGTGATCCGCTTCCGCCCGAGCGCACAGATCTTCAGCAACATCAGCTTCAACTACGAGATTCTCGCCAAGCGGCTGCGGGAACTGTCGTTCCTGAACTCCGGGGTGCGCATCGAGCTGATCGATGAGCGCGAGAACAAGTCCGACGTGTTCGCGCACGCCGGCGGGCTGCAGGCTTTCGTTGCCTACCTGAACCGCACGCGCACGCCGATCCACGAATCGGTGATCTGGTTTCGCACCCAGGACGGGCCGGTGGCGGTCGAAGTGGCGCTGCAGTGGAACGACTCCTACCAGGAGAGCATGTTCTGCTACACCAACAATATCCCGCAGAAGGACGGCGGCACGCATCTGGCGGGCTTCCGCAGCGCGCTCACGCGTACGCTCAATGACTACGTCGAGAAGGAGCTGTCCGGGAAGAAGGACAAGATTCCGATGACCGGTGACGATGCGCGCGAGGGACTCACCGCGATTCTCTCCGTGAAGCTGCCGGATCCGAAGTTTTCCTCGCAGACGAAGGACAAGCTGGTGTCCTCGGAAGTGAAGGGGATCGTCGAGACCGCGGTCGGCACCAAGCTGCAGGAGTTTCTCCTGGAGCATCCGCAGGAAGCGCGCGCGATCGTGGCGAAGATGGTGGAAGCGGCGCGCGCGCGCGAGGCGGCACGCAAGGCGCGCGAGATGACCCGCCGCAAGGGCGCGCTGGATATCGCGGGCCTGCCCGGCAAGCTCGCCGACTGTCAGGAGAAGGACCCGGCGCTGTCGGAGATCTTCATCGTCGAGGGCGACTCGGCCGGCGGCTCGGCGAAGCAGGGCCGCGACCGGCGCACGCAGGCGATCCTGCCGCTCAAGGGCAAGATCCTGAATGTCGAAAAGGCACGCTTCGACAAGATGCTTTCCTCGGCGGAGGTTGGCACGCTCATCACCGCGCTCGGCTGCGGCATCGGCAAGGACGACTTCGACATCGGCAAGCTGCGCTACCATCGCTGCGTGCTGATGTGCGACGCCGACGTCGACGGCTCGCACATCCGTACGCTGCTGCTCACCTTCTTCTACCGGCAGATGCCGGAGCTGATCGAGCGTGGCCACATCTACATCGCGCAGCCGCCGCTCTACAAGGTGAAGCGCGGCAAGCAGGAGTCCTACGTCAAGGACGAAGGCGAGCTGAATCAGGTACTGCTCAACAGCGCGCTGGAGAGCGCCGGGCTGCACGTGAATGCGCAGGCGCCGGCGCTGTCGGGCTCGGGCCTCGAGCTGCTGGCGCGCAAGTACATGGAAGTGCAGGCGATCATCACGCGCTGGTCGCGGCGCTACGACGACCGCCTGCTCGAGCAGCTCGTGTACATGCCGGAGGTGACGCCGGCGAACTTCGACCGCCCCGACTGGTTGCGCGGCTGGGCCAACGATCTCAACCAGCACCTCAACGCGCGCGCCGACGGCACGCGCACCTACCGGGTGGAGATGCGCACCGCCAGCGACGGCCACGCCACGCGCGTCATCGTGCACAAGACCGAGCACGGCACGCCCACGCACAAGTACCTGCCGCGCGAGTTCTTCGAGTCCGCCGAATACCAGCGCATCGCGGATCTGGCGCGCACGCTCGCCGGGCTGATCGGCGAGGGCGCGTACGTGACGCGTGGCAGTGAGCGCCAGGAAATCGGTTCCTTCAAGGAAGCGATGAAATGGCTGTTCGACCAGGCGAAGAAGGGCCAGTCCATCCAGCGCTACAAGGGCCTGGGGGAGATGAACCCGGAGCAGCTGTGGGACACGACCATCAACCCGGAAACGCGCCGGCTGCTGCAGGTGAGGATTGACGATGCGGTGGCTGCCGATGACATCTTCACCACGCTCATGGGCGATCAGGTCGAGCCGCGGCGCGAGTTCATCGAGAAGAACGCGCTCTCGGTCATCAACCTCGACGTTTGAGGGCCCGCGCCGCGGGTCGTGCGGCGGGGACGCCGCCATCGCGCCGCTACGCGGCTGATTCGTGGTTTGAATCCCTAATGAGACAATAAAGCGGGATTTAACGTGAACTGATCTGAGAAAGGACCATCAGTGTGGCGGTGGATCCTCGAGCGGCTGCAGGTCCTTCACCGTACGCTCCACCCAGGCCTGCAGCTCTTCGTTGACCTCACGCAGGTTGCGGCCCTGCGCGCAGAGCGCGGGGCCGATGACCACGCGCACGGTGCCCGGTTTCTTGCGCAGTCCGCGGCGTGGCCAGAAGTAGCCGGCGTTGTGCGCAACCGGAACGATGAGCCGGCCGGTCTCCTGTGCCAGCAGCGTGCCGCTCATCCCGTAGCGCCGGGTCTCCCCGGCCGGCATGCGCGTGCCCTCGGGGAAGATGATCACCCAGTCCCCTTCGGCGAGGCGCTCGCGGCCCTGCTCGACCACCTGCGAAACCGCCGAGTGTCCGGCCTTGCGGTCGATCGCGATGGCGTGCATGAGCCAGATCCCCTGGCCGACGACCGGGATCCACATCAGCTCGCGCTTGAGCACCCACACCTGACGCGGGAAGACCACCATCATCGCGATCGTTTCCCAGGAGGAGGAGTGCTTCCAGAAGGCAACGTGAGCGCCCTCCGGCAGCGTGCCCTCGACCTGGTACGTCAGCCCGCAGCACCAGCGCAGCACCGCGAGCGTGCTCCCGGCGTAGATGCGCACCAGGGCGTAGCGGCGCGGAAACGGCAGGAACAGGCACATCAGGACGAACGGGATGGCGTAGAGGAACGTCCACGCGAAGAGGAATCCCGTGAAAAAGAGCGACCCCAGGAACTGCACCACCGGCCCGCGGCGCACAGCCACGGGTGTTGCGGGCTGCGGCTTCAACCGGGCAGCCGCGACAGGTCGGCCACGCCGCCGAACAGCGCCTGCAACTGGGCGAGCAGCTGCAGGCGGTTGGCGCGCAGGTGCGGGTTCTCGTCCATGACCATGACCTGGTCGAAGAACGCATCCACCGCGGGGCGCAGCTGTGCCAGACGCCCGAGCGCGGCGGTGTACTGGCGCTGCGCGGTCGCGGCGCCGACGGCATCCTGGAGCGCCCGCATCGCATCGTAGAGTCGCACCTCCGCGTCCTCGCGCAGGTGCTCGATGCTGATGCCCCCGGCGGCCGGTGCCGGCGCCTTGCGCAGGATGTTGGCGATGCGCTTGTTGGCCGCCGTGAGACTCCCCGACTCGGGCAGGTCGAGGAAGGCGCTCAGGGCGTTCAGCCGTGCGTCGAAGTCGAGGGGCGAGGCGGGGCGTGCCGCGAGCACGGCGTCGAACATCTCGGTCGTCACCGCCGCGCGCCCGGGTGCGGCGCTGGCGCGCTCAAGGTAGTAGGCCCGCAGTCGCTCCATCAGGAAGTCGTAGATCCAGCCGCCGACCACGTCCGCACCGACGTGCGCCTTGGGTGGAGTGGCGGTGCCGCCCTGGGCACGCAGCCGGTCGATGTCGGCGCGCACGGCAGCCACGGCGAGGTCGATGAGGCGCTTCAGGTCGAGCTCGAGTTTCTTCTCGATGAGGATGCGCTGCACGCCGAGCGCGGCGCGGCGCAGCCCGAAGGGATCCTTGTTGCCCGTGGGCCGCTCGCCGATGGCGAAGATCCCGGCGAGCGTGTCGAGTTTGTCGGCGATCGCCACCGCCACGCCGCTGGGCGTGGCCGGCAGCTCATCGCCCGCGGCCCGCGGCAGGTAGTGCTCGCGGATCGCCGCGGCCACCTCGGGAGCTTCGCCGTCGGCGCGGGCGTAGTAGCTGCCCATGATGCCCTGCAGGTCGGGGAACTCACCCACCATGGCCGTGAGCAGGTCGCACTTGGCGAGCCCGGCGGCGCGGCGCGTGTCATCGAGCGACCCGTTGATCGCCGCGGCCACTTCCGTGGCGAGGGCGATGACCCGGCGCGTCTTGTCCCCGAGCGAGCCGAGCTTTGCCTGGAAGGTGACCGCATCGAGCGCACCCACGCGGGCAGCGAGCGGGAGCTTGCGGTCCTGCTCCCAGAAGAAGGCGGCGTCCGCGAGGCGCGGGCGTACGACGCGCTCGTTCCCCTCGCGCACCTTGGCCGGATCGCGGCTCTCGATGTTGCTGATGGTGATGAAGGCCGGCAGCAGTCGCCCCGCGGCGTCCTCGAGCGGGAAGTAGCGCTGGTGCGACTGCAGCGTGGAGATGAGCACCTCGCGTGGCAGCCCGAGGAAGCGCTCCTCGAAGTGCCCGGCGAGCGCCACCGGCCACTCCACCAGCGCGGTGACTTCTTCCAGGAGGGCCTCCTCGATCAGCGCCCGCCCGTTGAGACTCGTGGCGAGGGATTTCACCTCGGCACGGATGCGCTCGCGGCGTACCGCGAAATCCGCCAGCACCCGGCCGCGCTCGCGCAGCGTGCGCTCGTACGCGCCGGGGCTGCCGATGCGCAGCGCCTTGGGGGCGTGGAAGCGATGGCCGTAGGTGGAGTGCCCGGCGCTCGCCTCGAGCAGCGTCGCCGGCACCACCTCCTGCCCGAGCAGCATCAGCACCCAGTGCACCGGGCGTACGAACAGGGCGCTGCCGGAGCCCCAGTGCATGCGGCGCGGAATGGGCAGCGCATCAAGGGCGGCCTGCACGATCCCGGGCAGCAGCTCGAGCGCACGTTCCCCGGGCTTGCTGCCGACGAAGAACAGGAACGTCCCCTTGCCCTCCTCCTGGCGCTCGAGCGCCTCGACCGTCGTGCCGCAGCTCTGCGCGAACGCGAGCGCGGCGCGCGTCGGTGCGCCGCTTGCGTCGAAGGCCGCGTTCAGCGGCGGCCCCTTGCGGCGCAGATGCTGCTCGGGCTGGCGCGCGGCCAGACGCTTCACCCACACCGCGAGGCGCCGCGGCGTGGCGTAGCCGGTGAGCTCCCCGTGCCCGAGCTGCGCCTTGTCGAGCCCGGCGGCGATGCCGGTGACCAGCGCGCGCTGCAGGGTGTGCAGGGCGCGCGGCGGCAGCTCCTCCGAGCCGATCTCGAAGAGGAAGTCGTGGTGCTCGACCTTCATGCCGCACCCCGGGCGGCGGCGGAGGAGTGCAGCAGCGGGAAGCCGAGCGCCTCGCGGCTCTGGTAGTAGGCCTTCGCGACACCGCTCGCGAGCGTGCGCACGCGCAGGATGTAGCGCTGCCGCTCGGTCACCGAGATCGCGCGCCGCGCATCGAGCAGGTTGAAGGTGTGCGAGGCCTTGAGCACCTGCTCGTACGCCGGCAGCGCGAGTTTCGCCTCGAGCAGCTTCTGGCACAGCCGCTCGTGATCTTCGAACGCCCGGTGCAGCATCGCCACGTCGGCGTACTCGAAGTTGTAGGCCGACTGCTCCACCTCATTCTGCCGGTACACGTCGCCATAGGTGACGCGGCCTGCGGGGCCCTCGCTCCAGAGGATGTCGTAGATGCTCTGCACGCCCTGCAGGTACATGGCGAGCCGCTCCAGCCCGTAGGTGATCTCGCCCGTCACCGGGTGACAGTCGAGCCCGCCGACCTGCTGGAAGTAGGTGAGCTGCGTGACCTCCATGCCGTTCAGCCACACCTCCCATCCCAGGCCCCATGCCCCGAGGGTCGGGGACTCCCAGTTGTCCTCCACGAAGCGCACGTCGTGCACCAGCGGGTCGAGGCCGAGCTCGGCAAGGCTGCCGAGATACAGATCGAGGATCTCCAGGGGCGAGGGTTTGATCACCACCTGGTACTGGTAGTAGTGCTGCAGGCGGAACGGATTCTCGCCGTAGCGGCCGTCGGTCGGGCGACGCGAGGGCTGCACGTACGCGGCACGCCAGGGTTCCGGACCCACGGCGCGCAGGAATGTGGCAGTGTGAAAGGTGCCCGCGCCGACCTCCATGTCGTAGGGCTGCAGGATCACGCACCCCTGCGCCGCCCAGTACTGCTGCAGCGTGAAGATCAGGTCCTGAAAGGTGCGCGGCGGGCGGCCGGTTTTCATGGCGCTTTTCTAACACCTCAAAAAGAGCGCGCGAGTATAACGGCGCGCCCCGGCGGGCAGGATGTGAGGCGGGGGCGGCGGCGTTGGCCCGGCTCATGGGTGGCTGTGGCGCCGGCGTCCGCAGGGCTCCCGCCCGCCTCGGACTAGGTTTGTGCATCGTTTTGGTGCAATATGCGCCATAAGATGCACTAACAAGGTGCAATGCACCTGGTACGTGCACGGTAAGCGATTGATTTCATTCCCGGCAGCTGCTGGCACAGCCCCTGCAATGGCAGGACATCGTTTCCGCTCCCGGGGGCACGGTGCCCTATTGGGTCATGGAGCGGCAACGGCATTACCCCTTTCCCGGAGGCGATATGACACCCAGTGATGTCCTGAAACTCATCAAAGAAAAGCAGGTGAAGTTCGCGGACCTGCGCTTCACCGACACGCGTGGCAAGGAACAGCACGTGACGATCCCGGCACGGCTCGTCGATGAAGACCTGTTCCGCGACGGCAAGATGTTCGATGGCTCCTCGATCGCCGGCTGGAAGGGCATCAACGAGTCGGACATGATCCTGATGCCCGACGCCGCCACGGCGGTGCTCGATCCGTTCTTCGAAGAGACCACGGTCGACATTCGCTGCGATGTCATCGAGCCCGCCACGATGCAGGGCTACGAGCGCGACCCGCGCTCGCTTGCCAAGCGCGCGGAAGCGTATCTGAAGTCCACCGGCATCGCCGACACCGCGCTCTTTGGCCCGGAGAACGAGTTCTTCATCTTCGATTCGGTGCGCTACGAGAACGAGATGCGCGGCGCCTCCTACTCCATCGACTCGGTGCAGGGCGCGTGGAACTCGATGACGGAATACCAGGACGGCAACAAGGGACACCGGCCCGGCATCAAGGGCGGCTATTTCCCCGTGCCGCCGGTGGATGCCTTCCAGGACATCCGCTCGGCGATGTGCCTGGCGTGCGAGGAGCTCGGCCTGAAAGTCGAAGTGCATCACCACGAGGTGGCCACCGGCGGGCAGTCCGAGATCGGCATCGGCGCCGGCACGCTCGTCTGCAAGGCCGACCAGGTGCAGCTGCTGAAGTACGCCGTGCACAACGTCGCGCACGGCTACGGCAAGACCGCGACCTTCATGCCCAAGCCGCTCGTGGGCGATAACGGCAGCGGCATGCACGTGCACCAGTCGCTGCAGAAGGAAGGCCGCGCGCTGTTCGCCGGCGACAAGTACGGGGGACTCTCGGACCTGGCGCTCTACTACATCGGCGGCATCATCAAGCACGCCAAGGCGCTCAACGCCTTCACCAACGCCGGCACCAACAGCTACAAGCGCCTGGTGCCCGGGTTCGAGGCGCCGGTGATGCTCGCTTACTCCGCGCGCAACCGCTCGGCCTCGATCCGCATCCCGTGGGTGTCCAACCCCAAGGCGCGACGCATCGAGGTGCGCTTCCCGGACTCGAGCGCCAACCCGTACTTCGCCTTCACGGCGATGATGCTGGCCGGCCTCGATGGCATCCAGAACAAGATTCACCCGGGCGACCCGGCCGACAAGGATCTCTACGACCTCGAGCCCGAGGAGGCGAAGCACATCCCGCAGGTGTGCCACTCCCTCGATATGGCGCTCGAGCACCTCGACAAGGATCGCGAGTTCCTCACCCGCGGCGGGGTGTTCACCAACGACGTGATCGACGCCTACATGGACCTCAAGATGCAGGAGGTCACGCGCTTTCGCATGTCGACGCACCCGATCGAGCTGGAGCTGTACTACAGCTGCTGATCATGCAATGACACAGAAGGGATTCTCGCTCACGTCCTGCGTTCGTACCCGGTGCCACGAGTTGCGCGCGGGCGTGGGGGGGAAAGGGGTGCGGGTGGCGGCATTCATACCATGCCG
>DATIXW010000182.1:0-3744 GCA_035518135.1 Steroidobacteraceae bacterium | reverse complement strand
GCCGTCATCGCGCAGCATGATGTTGCCGGGCTTGAGGTCGCGGTGCAGGACGCCCGCGCCGTGCACCGCAGCCAGCGCGCGGGCGATGGCGGCGGCGAACTGCAGCGCCTCGCGCGGCGTCAGGCGCGCCCGCAGCCGCTTGCGCAGGTCGCCGCGCCGGAAGTACTCCATGACGAGCCACGCGTGCTCATCGCTCACGCCCAGGTCGTACAGCCGCACCACCGCAGGTCCCGCGACGCGCTGGGCGATCTCATGCTCCTGCAGGAAGCGCCGGAAGGCATCGAGGGGTTCGTGGCGCTCGCCGCGGCGGTCGCGCGCCACCTTGATCACCACCAGCGTGGCCGCGCGCTCGCTCTCGGCGAGGTACAGATCCGTGGTCGCCCCGCGCGCGAGCGGACGGATACAGCGATAGCCGCGGATGAAGGCCTCCCCGAAGCGCTGCGTGTCGCGGCCGGCGGGACTGGAGCGCCACAGCGCCCGCGCGTGCGCCTGGCGCTGTTCGGCCGCCGTGAGCACCTGGGTGAAGACCTCACGCCCGAGCTCCTCGCGGCGCACCGTGTAGACGCCCAGGCCGGCCGCCGCGCGCGCCGCCGCCGCGTCGCTCCCGTACAGGTACACCAGCGGCGCAAACCCGGCGCGCGCGCTCAGCTCGCGCACCCAGTCCAGGCCGCGCCCGCCGGGCCAGGACTCACTCAGCAGCACCGCATCGAACCCCTGCGCCAGGAACTCCGGCGCGAGCGCCCCCTGGCGCATCGGGTGGTGCACGGTCAGCTGCGCCTGCGGCCGCCAGGCCGCCAGCCGCTCGCGGATCTGCGCGCAGCGGCGCGCATCCGCCTCGATCAAAAGCAGACGCATCGTCCGATTACAGCATGCGTGCCGGCGCCCCGCCACGCAGCCCCGGGAGGTCCCGGGCCGCTGCGGCGGAAAGCTTCAGCCCGATGACGAGGTCCCCGACGTTGGTCCCGGTCGGGCCGGTGTGCACCAGGTCGGCGCTCGCGGTGAGGGCGCGTGCGGCATCCGCGCGTGCGAGGCACTCGTCGGCGTCCAGTTCCGCGAGCGCCACGCGCGCGCAGGTGTCCGCATCCACCAGTGCCCCGGCATCCTCAGTCACCCCATCGCTCCCGTCGGTGCCGGCGGCGAGCAGCATCAGCTCCGCGTGCCCGGCGATCAGGCGTGCTGCGGCGAGGGCGAGGTGCTGGCTGCGGCCGCCGCGCCCGGGGTGCGGTGGCAGCGCCACGGTCGACTCCCCGCCCCACACGCACACCTGCGTGCCCGAGAGCAGCAGCTCGTGCGCAAAGCGCGCCGCCAGGCGCAGCGCACTGTCATCAAAGCGCCGTGGCGCGGGGTGTGCCGTGAGGCCGAGCGCGCGCGCGCGCGCCGCCACGGCGGCGACCGCATCGCCGATTCCGGCCACGACGCTGCGCTGAACGTGGTCGGGGCCCTGCGGCGCAGGCCCGAGGAGTCCCGAGCCGATGAGGGCCGGATCATCCCCGGGCACATCCGAGAGGAACAGCGCCCGCGCGGGGCGCCCCTGCAGCTGCATGGTGAGGCGCCCGCCCTTGAGCGCCGAGAGCGCCATGCGCCGGCGGTTGAATTCCCCGATGGCGATGCCCTGGGTGAGTCCTGTGCGGTTCAGCCCCTGCAGCTCGCTCAGGGTGTGGCCGCCGCTGAGCACTTCCACAAGGCTCGAGGCGCCGCCGGAGATGAGGAACAGCGGCCGTGCGCCGGGGGGAAGCCCGCGCACCCACTCCAGCAGACGCCTGCCGGCCTCGAGTGAGCGCTCATCCGGCAGCGGGTGCGCGCCACGCCACACTTCGGCGCCGGGGACTCCTTCGTCCGCGCCGGGGTGGGTGATGATGAGGGTGTGTTCGATCGCGGCACCGAGGGCCTCGTGTGCCCCGCGCGCCATGGCGCCGGCGGCCTTGCCGACCGCGGCGACCCACACCGGTGAGGTGAGGATTGCGGCCTCGGGTGTCAGCGCCGCGCGCACGCAGCGGGCGCCCTCGACGCGCTCGAGGGCCGCCTGGAAGAGCCCGAGCAGCAGCGCGCGCCGCGGGTCGGAGCCTTCCGTCAGTTCAGCTCCCGCGTACGACTTTGAGCTTGTTGCGGTCGCGGCGCGCGATCTTGGCGGCATCGGAGCGCTCGAGCTGCAGCCGCTCGAGGTACTCCGGCGTCACGTCGCCCGTCACGTACTCGCCGGAGAAGCAGGAGGTGTCGAACTCCTCGATGCGCGCATCCTCGTGCTTGACGGCGGCGATGAGGTCCTCGAGGTCCTGGTAGATGAGCCAGTCGGCGCCGATGAGGCGGGCCACCTCCTCCATCGTGCGCCCGCTCGCGACGAGTTCGCTGGTCGCCGGCATGTCGATGCCGTACACGTTCGGGAAGCGCACCGGCGGGGCGGCCGAGGCAAAGTACACCTTGGCGGCCCCGGCCTCGCGCGCGAGCTCGATGATCTGCGCCGAGGTGGTGCCGCGCACGATCGAGTCATCCACCAGCAGCACGTTCTTGCCGCGGAACTCGAGGTCGATGGCGTTCAGCTTGCGCCGCACCGACTTCTCGCGCTGGTCCTGCCCCGGCATGATGAAGGTGCGGCCGATGTAGCGGTTCTTGATGAAGCCCTCGCGGTACTTCACCCCGAGGCGCTGCGCGACCTGCAGCGCACTGGTGCGGCTGGTGTCGGGGATGGGGATGACGACGTCGATGTCGTGGCTCGGGCGCTCGCGCTGCATCTTGGCGGCGAGCCGGTCACCCATACGCATGCGGGCGCGGTAGACCGAGATGTTGTCGATCTTGGAGTCCGGGCGCGCGAAGTACACGTACTCGAAGATGCAGGGCGTGTGGCGCTGCGTCGCCACGCACTGCTGGGTGTGCAGCCGCCCCTGCTCGTCGATGAAGACCGCCTCCCCCGGGGCGATGTCGCGCACGAACTTGAACGACAGGCTGTCGAGCGCCACGGACTCGGAGGCGAGCATCCACTCGGTGCCGCGCGGCGTACGGCGCTCACCGAGCACCAGCGGGCGGATGCCGTTCGGGTCGCGAAAGCCGAGGATGCCGTGGCCGATGATCATCGCCACCACCGCGTAGCCGCCGCGGCAGCGACGGTAGAGGGCGGTGAGTGCGGCGAACACGTCCGCGGGAGTGATGCGCGCGGTGCCGACCCGCTGCAGCTCGGAGGCGAACACGTTCAGCAGCACCTCGGAATCGGAGGTGGTGTTCAGGTGCCGCCGGTCCTCGCGGATCAGGATCTCGGCAAGCTCCGCCTGGTTGGTCAGGTTACCGTTGTGCCCGAGGCAGATGCCGTACGGGGCGTTAACGTAGAAGGGCTGCGCCTCGGAGGCGCTGTCGCACCCGGCGGTCGGGTAGCGGACGTGGCCGATGCCGACGTTGCCCTTGAGCTCGAGCATGTGGTGCTGCTGGAAGACATCGCGCACCAGGCCCGAGCCCTTGCGCACGTACAGCGCCCCTTCCGCGGAAGTGGCGATGCCGGCGGCGTCCTGGCCGCGGTGCTGCAGCACCGTGAGCGCGTCGTAGAGGCGCTGGTTGACCGCGCTGGTGCCGACGATGCCGACGATGCCGCACATGGTTAGTACGCTCCTAGCTGCGCTGTTCGCGCCCGTGCGCCACGTGGGGTTCCCCCACCAGCGAGCGCAGGCCGTTGGCGATCGACTCGCCGTAGGGAATCATGAGCGAGTGCCGCCACCACCCTTCCGAGGGCAGCCGCAGCAGCTGGCCCAGAATCACGAA
>DATIXW010000181.1:0-2114 GCA_035518135.1 Steroidobacteraceae bacterium | reverse complement strand
TTTGACATTTGCTGGCGCCCCTCGTGGCCGCCCAGGACGGCTCAGCCCTTGCTTGAGGGCACCGGAACGAGCGAACCGCGCTTCTCGAGCACGCTGTCCACCAACCCGTACCTCACCGCATCATTCCCGTCCATAAAGCGGTCGCGGTCGGTGTCCTGCTTGATGCGATCGACGCTCTGGCCGGTGTGCTTGGCGAGGATGTGGTTCAGCCGGTCGCGCGTGCCGAGCATCTCCTTCGCGTGGATTTCCATGTCGGCCGCCTGGCCCTGAAAGCCACCCAGCGGCTGGTGGATCATGACGCGCGCGTGCGGCAGGCAGTAGCGCTTGCCGTGGGCGCCGGCCGCGAGCAGCACCGCCCCCATGCTGGCGGCCTGGCCGATGCAGATCGTGCTCACGTCGGGCTTGATGAACTGCATGGTGTCGTAGATCGCCAGTCCCGAGCTCACCACCCCGCCGGGGGAGTTGATGTAGAGCGCGACGTCCTTCTCGGGGTTCTCCGACTCCAGGAACAGCATCTGCGCCACGACGATATTGGCCATGTAGTCATCGACCGGACCGACGATGAAGATCACCCGCTCCTTCAGCAGGCGCGAGTAGATGTCGTAGGCCCGCTCGCCGCGGGCGGTCTGTTCGACGACGATGGGAACCAGGTTCAGATTGCGCTCGTTCATGTACCACTCACCTCGTCGTGCGGTTCGCCGGCGCCCGCAGGCGCGGCGAGGGATTCGTGCTCATGTTCATGCTCGTCATGCTCATGATCGTGTTGGGCCTCGCCGAAGCCGGTGAGTTCCTTGAAGGTCATCGGCCGCTCGGTGATCTGCGCCTGCCCGACGACCCAGTCGATCACCTGCTCCTCGAGCACGGCGGACTCGATCTGGCGCATGGCATCCGGGTTCTGCAGGTACGCCCGCCGCGCCTGCTCGGGGTCCGGATAGGTCTCGACCAGCTCCGTCAGGCGCTCCTGGATGCGCTCGCGCTCGGCCTTCATGTTCTGGCTCTGCACGATGTGCGAGATCAGAAGTCCCAGGGCAGCGCGCCGGCGTGCCGGCTCCTCGAAACGCTCCCGTGGCGGCAGCGCCCGGGCGTCGCGGATGCCCATGCGGCGCGCGGTGTCCAACTGCAGCTCCTGCACCTGCTCATCGACCAGTGCCCGCGGCAGGTCCACCGGATTGCTGCGGTAGAGGCCATCGAGCACCTGCACGCGCAGGCGGTTGCGGATGACCCCGGCCAGTTCGCGCTCCATGCTCCTGCGCACCTCGGCACGCATCTCCTCCAGCCCGCCCTGCTCCACACCGTAGGCCTTAAAGAACTCGCTGTCGACCTCCGGAAGGGACTGCTCCTCGACCGCCTTAATGGAGAGGTGCAGGTCGGCGGCCTGGCCCGCCAGGCGCTTGTTCGGATGGTTCGCCGGGAAGGTGGCCGCGATCGTGCGGCGATCGCCCGCGCGGGTGCCCCTGAGGCCCTCCTCGAGCTCGGGCATCGCCTGGCGCACGCCGAGCACCACGCGCACGTCCTTGAGATCCCCGTCCTCGATCACCTTGCCGCCGATGCGCGCCTCGTAGTCAAAGAGCACCCGGTCCCCCTCGCGCGCCTCGCGCTCGACCGGGGTGAACAGCGGCCGTTGGCGGCGCATGTTCTCGATCATCGCGTCGACGTCGGTCTCGGTGACCGATGCGGCAGGCTTCTCGATGGCGAGCGTCGCGGGGGAGCTCACCTGGATCTCCGGCAGCACCTCAAAGTGTGCCGCGTACTTGAGGTCCGTTTCCGGCCCGAGCGTGATCGGCTCGATGCGCGGGCCACCCGCCGGGCGCAGTTTTTCCTGGCTGACCGCCTCGGCGAAAGAGGTCCGCATGAGATCGTTCAGCACCTCGGCACGCACCTGCTCACCGAACTGCTTGGTGATCACCGCCAGCGGCGCCTTACCGGGCCGGAACCCCTTCAGGCGCGCCGTGCGTGACAGCTGCTTCAGGCGCTGCTGCACTTCTTTGGCGACCTCTTTGGCGGGAACCGCGACCTCCAGCCGCCGCGTGAGTCCGCCCGTGTCGGACAGGGAAACTTGCATCAATTCAATCCTTCAACCTGCGGGACCCCAGCACAAAAGATCCGGACGGAGA
>DATIXW010000180.1:0-3527 GCA_035518135.1 Steroidobacteraceae bacterium | reverse complement strand
AACGGCGTGTTGATCTCGCAAGACGACGGCGCCGCCGTGGCCTATGCACTGTGGAAGCTGCAAGACCGCGGCCGCATGTTCGTCAAGCCGGGCGACGCGCTGTACGAAGGCATGATCATCGGCATTCACAGCCGCGAGAATGACCTGGTCGTCAACCCCATCAAGACCAAGAAGCTCACCAACATCCGCGCCGCCGGCAAGGACGACGCGATCCTGCTGACGCCGCCGATCCAGCTGACGCTCGAGTACGCGGTCGAGTTCATCGCCGACGACGAATTGGCCGAGGTCACGCCGCAATCGATCCGCATCCGCAAGCGCTTCCTGAAGGACACCGACCGCAAGCGCGGCTCGCGCAGCGACGCGGCCTGAAGGCGCGCCGCTGCGGCAACGCCGCTCTGCCTAGGGCTCGCGGCTGCCGGTCATGTCGATGAAGCGCAGGAACTCCGCGCGCGTGCGCGCATCGCTCCTGAACACCCCCGTCATGCGGCTCGTGACCATCGAGACGTTGCGCTTGTGCACCCCGCGCGTGGTCATGCACTGGTGCACCGCGGCCACCACTACCCCGACGCCGCGGGGCTTGAGCACGTCGGTGATGCAGTTGGCGATCTGCGCGGTGAGCTTCTCCTGCACCTGGAAGCGCCGCGCGTAGCCGTCCACCACGCGCGCAAGCTTGCTGATGCCGACGACCTTGTGGTCCGGCAGGTAGCCGACGTGCACCCGCCCGATGATCGGCGCCATGTGGTGCTCGCAGTGGGACTCGAAGGTGACGTCGCGCAGCACGATGAGTTCGTCGTAGCCGCCGACCTCCTCGAAGGTGCGCCTGAGGTAGGCGGCCGGGTCGCTGTCGTAGCCGGAGAACCAGTCGCGGTAGGCGTCCACCACGCGCTGCGGGGTGTCCTTGAGCCCCTCGCGGCGCGGATCCTCGCCCGCCCAGCGCAGGAGCGTGCGCACCGCGCCCTCGGCGGCGCGCCGTGAAACCCTCCCTCGAGCCTTCGCCATCCTCACCTCTCCTGCGCCCCGCACGCACCTGCGGCCCGTGTCGGCCTGGTGTTGGGGCAGTGTAGCGTGCGCGGCGCGGCGGCGCCGCAGGCGCGGTGCGGCTCCTTCAGGGGAGCCAGTGCAGCATGCCGAGGTTCAGAAGCAGGCTGCAGCCGCCGACCAGGCTTGCGAGCACGAAGCCGGCCGCCAGCGGGCGCCAGCCGATGCGCCACATGTCGGTGAAGGACACCGACAGGCCCACCGCGGTCATGCCGCAGGTGAGAAAGAGGTCCGAGCCCTTGTAGCCGGTGTTGACGAGCGCCGGCCACGCGCCGCCGTGCAAGAGCGCGTCCCCGGCGGTGCGCAGCACGATGAAGCCGATGAACGCCAGCACGAACAGCGGCACCAGCGGGCCGCGCGTGCCCGCAGCCGGCGCAGCCGCAGCCGCTGCGCGGTCCCCCTCCTCGTGCGCGTGGCGCTGCACATACCAGGCCGCCACCGGCACCAGCACCGCGATCGAGAGGTTGCGCAGCAGCTTCGCCACGCTCGCCGCCGCGAGCGCATCCGGCGCCCCGGCCTGCTGCGAGTAGATGAGGGCCGCGCCCATCACCTGGGAGGTGTCATGGATGGCGGTGCCCAGGAACACCCCGGCGTGCACCGGGGAAGCGGCGAAGAAGTGGCCGGCCAGGAGCGGGTACAGGAGCATCGCCGCACAGCCGAACAGCACCACGCAGGTGACCGCGAACGCCGTCTCCGCGTGGCGCGCGCGGATGACCGGCGACATCGCCACCACCGCCGTGCAGCCGCACACCGCGGTGCCGATCGCAAGCAGCAGTCCCAAGCGCCGCGGCACCGCAAGCACGCGCGCGAGCACGAGGCCGCCGGCGAGCGCCACGCACAGGCAGATGAGTGCCACCGGCAACGCGGTCGCGGCGATCGCCGTGGCGCCCCCGAGCGTCAGGCGCAACCCGACGAGCGCGATGCCGACGCGCAGCAGGCGGTGCATGGTCCAGTTCAGCCCGGCGCTCGCCCAGGCGGGCACGCCGATGCTGTTGCGCCAGAGCATGCCGAGCACGACCGCGCACATGACCGGACTTAAGGGAAACTTGGGCAGCCCGGCGGCGCCCGCGGCGAGCTGCTGGGCGAGCGTGCGCGCCGCGACCGCAAGCAGGATGGCAATGAGGACCCCGGGCACCGCCTGGCGGGCCCACAACAGGCCCGGAGCCAGTGTGCGTTGCAGGCCCCGCACGGCTACAGCGGCAGCCGGCTGTTGCTTGCGATCGGGAGCCTCGAGACGCGCCGGTTGATGACCATGCGCTCATTGAGCTCGCTGATGGCGCGGCTGCCGGTCTTCACGAACAGGAACGGCAGCAGCCCGTGCACGAGGCAGGCAAAGCCTGCGCACATCATGCGCGTACCAAAGCAGCTCGCGCGCGCCAGGTGCTCGAAGTAGCCCTCCCCGACGGAGGCGGGATGCTCGGTAAAGGCACGCAAGGGAAGCATCCGAGGATGGTAGGCGCGCCCCCGGGATACGCGGTTGCAAAGACCGTTCCCGGGAGGGGCACCTGCGCAACAAAGTTGCTAAATACCTGCATTTGGAGAAACAATGTTCCATGGATAAGCTCGATGCCAAAATCCTGGACCTGCTCCAGACGAACGCCGACCTCACCGCGACCGAGATCGCCGACCGGGTGGGCCTGTCCAAGGCCCCCTGCTGGCGGCGCATCCAGAAGCTTCAGGCCGACGGGGTCATCCGCGGCCGCGTGGTGCTGCTGGATGCGCACGCGCTCAACGTCGGCACGACGGTGTTCGTGACGCTCAAGACCGGCAACCACAGCGAGGCGTGGTTCGAGCGCTTCGTGCGCGCGGTGCGCGACATCCCCGAGGTCACCGAGATCCACCGCATGAGTGGGGACGTCGACTACCTGATCCGCATCGTCGTGCCCGACATCGACGCCTACGACGTGGTCTACAAGCGCCTGATCTCGGCGGTGGAGTTCCAGGACGTCAGCGCCAGCTTCGCGCTCGAGACCATCAAGTCCACGAGCGCGCTGCCGCTGTGTTACCTGAAGCTCGAGTAGGCGCGCTACTCGCTCGCGACTGCCGCCGCCATGAAGTGAAACGGCGGCCGCGCGAGCCAGACGATCGAGGTCACCGCGACGATCGCCAGGGAGGCGGCCCAGAACACATCGTTCGCGGCCATGACGAGTGACTGGTTGCTCACCGTTGCATCGACCACCCCGTAGGCCTGCTGCGCGCCGAACCCGTGGGCGGTGAGCGCAGCGAACGTGCCGCGGCGCAGCGGGTCGTAGGCGGTGATGGATTCCACGAGGCGCGTGTGGTGCTCGACCGCGCGGCTCTGCCACAGGCTGGTGAAGATCGAGGCGCCGAAGCCGGAGGCCGTCAGACGCATGAAGCTCGACACCCCGAGCGCGCTCGCCGAGCGGTGCGGGTCGAGTGTGGAGAGCATGACCGCGGTGAGCGGGGTGAACATGATCAGCACGCCGACCCCGAGCAACAGCTGCGGCTCGAGCAGGTTCCACACCGCC
>DATIXW010000179.1:0-21354 GCA_035518135.1 Steroidobacteraceae bacterium | reverse complement strand
CAGCGCGGCCGGATGACTTAATGAAAAACGGTGCGTTTCCGTCACGGCGGGTTACTCTGTTTTGGCGATGTGTCGGAATGAGGATAAGGTAGATTCGAAAGTGAATGCAGCCTGTACGATGGGGTGAGTATCACCCGTCGTGCATTTGAGGGGGGAAGTATGTCGCTACGCCTGGAAGATATCGAGCTCATCCGCCGCCTGAAGTACAAGTATTGGCGCTGCATGGACACCGGCGACATCGCGGCCCTGCGCGATCTGTTCGTCGAGGACGTGAAGGTTGACTACGTCGGTGGCAGCTATCGCTGGCAGATGCAGGGTCGCGAGAAGATCCTCGACTCCATCGCCGGCTCCTTCAATGCCAATGCCGTGGCCTGCCATACCGGCCACCATCCGGAGATCGATGTGCTCACGGACTCGACCGCCACGGGGATCTGGTATCTGACGGATGTCTTCATCAATCTCGCCGAAAAGGTGCGCACGACCGGCAGCGCTCTGTACCGCGACAAGTACGTGAAGACGCAGGGGCAGTGGCGCATCGCGGAATCCGTCTACGAGCGGGTGTACGAAGAAGTCGAGCCCTTCGAGCAGCCACCCAAACTCACGGCGCACTGGCTGGCACGAGTGAAGCCACCGGCGGGAGCAAAATCTCCATGAGCGACCTGGCAGGGAAAGTTGCGCTGGTGACTGGTGCCGGCCAGGGAGTGGGGCAGGGCATTGCCTTTGCGCTCGCCGCAGCGGGCGTGGCGGTCGCGGTGGCGGGCCGCACCGAGGCGAAGGTCGCAGAAACCGCCAAGACCATTACCGCCCGCGGGGGCAAGGCGCTGGCCATTACCTGCGACGTCGCCAAAGCCGACGACATCGTGCGCACGGTGGCGCGCACGGTGGAGGCGCTCGGCGGGATCGATATCCTGGTGAACAACGCCTACGACGGCGCCTTCGGACCACTGCTGTCGCTCGATGATGAGGCGTTCATGCGCGGTATCCACGCCGGTCCGCTGGCCTCGTTCCGCTTCATGCGCGCCTGCTACCCGCACCTCAAGGCACGCGGCGGCGGGAACATCGTCAATCTCGTCACCTCCGCAGCCGTGCGCTGGGACTCAGCTAACTACGGCGCCTATGCGGTGGCGAAGCAGGGGATTCGCGCCCTGACGCGGACCGCCGCTAGCGAATGGGGTCGCGACAACATCCGCGTCAACAACATCGCGCCGCTGGCGGCATCGCCCGCCCTGGCGGCCTGGATCAAGCGCGATCCGGAGGCAAAGACCTTCTTCGAGACAGTGGCGCTGAAGCGCGTCGGTGACTGCGAGACCGACATCGGTCGGGCCGTGGTTGCGCTCGTCGGGCCACAGATGAGCTATGTCACGGGTGCCACGCTACCGCTGGATGGCGGGCAAGCGTATTTCGGTTGACGCTTAGAGCGCGGGCTCGTGCCCGTCGTGCAGGCGGTACTCACTCGTGGCGATGACGTCGATGCGCTCGAAGTCGATGAACTTCGCGCAGCTCTCCATCATTTTCTTGATATGGCGCTGATGCCGTTCCTCATCGCCCGCGGCGTTGTAAAACGCCTGCGAATCGCGCAGTGCTTCAGGCGGAAAGCATTCCTCGACGATGCCGCGAAACGGCGGCGCACCCTCGGTCAGCGGCATCACGATCACGTTGTGCGCGTAACGGAAGTTAGCCTGCGTCTCGATGCCGACCGGCGTGTGCTCGTTGAACCAGATCTGCCGCCATGCCTCGTACGACAGCCGCGGCGGGACCTGCAGAAACGTCACCTGACTGAAGCCGAAGGTGCGCTCACCCGGGCGCGAAGGGTGGAGCAGGTTCGGCAGTATCACCGACTCGGCGACCGCGTAGCCGGCGATCCGCTCGAAGCCTGCAGCGAGCAACTGCTCAACCGGTGCACGCCGGTAGGCGCTCGTCAGCCAGAAGCTGACGATCCCGTCCGGGACGGGCTGCGTGCTGTGCAAGGTGAAGTTAACCAATGCGCCGCTCAGGTCCGTAAAATCGGCGATGTTGAACTGCACGCGCTCGGCACCCAGCGCCCGCATGCGCGGCGCGATATCCTCGAGAAAGCGGCGGGTGAGCTCGCTGGCGTCTGCCTTCCCGCGCCACAAAACGTACAACAGTTTTTCCATGCACGAAGTCCTGTCGTCGCTGCCGTTCAACCGAGTGTAGCCCTAAAGGGCAACGCGGGCGCATTGAAGGCGGCAGCGCGGGCGGAGGGTTAGGAATGAGAACGCAGAGCTTCGGCCCGATCCGGCAGATTGCCTGGGTGGTTCGTGATCTTGAGGCGAGCGTCGCCCACTGGCTGCGCATCAGCGGCGTGGGTCCCTGGACCTGTTTCCGCAACGTGGCGATGACGGGAGTGCTGCGCGGTGAGCCGGCCAAGGTGCGCATGCATGTCGCACTCGGCTACCAGGGCGACATGGAGATCGAGCTGATCGAAGACCTCGGTCACGGCCCCTCGCCCTATCGCTCCGCAACCGGAGTGCCCCTGGTCGGGATGCATCATGTCGCCTGGTTCAGCGAGGACGTGGCGGCGGACGTGGCGCGCGGCCGCGAGCGCGGGATGCAGGTGCGCTTCGAGGCTGCCAACGAGGTGACGCGCGTCGCCTACCTCGAGGATCCCCTGGAACCGGGCCTCCTGCTAGAGTTCATCGAAATGAACGCGATGATGCGCGAGGGCCTCAATGCGCGCCTGGCCGCGGCGCGCAGCTGGCGCGGGGCTGAGGCGGTGCAGGTCATCGATCTGGGCGGGTGAGCGATACGCGGGGGACACCTATGAGCGCTTGGCAGAACGTGAACTATGACTACCATGGCGCCGCGGTCTTCGTGACCGGGGGCACCTCCGGGATCGGCGCGGGCATCGCCGCGGCGTATCGCGACGCAGGCGCCGAGGTGACCATCACCGGGACCCGGCCGAGCAGCGCGGAGTATGACGCCGACCTCGCCGGTTATCGCTACCTGCAGCTCAGTCTCACGGACAAGGCGCAGATCGCAGCCGTGGCAGGACAGCTCCCCCGGGTGGACATCCTGGTGAACAACGCCGGTGCGAACTTCATGCTGCAGAACGAGTACGACCCGGAGATCTTCGAGAAGGGCCTGCAGGTCAATCTCGCCAGCGCGTACCGCATGTCCCACGCTTGTCGTGCCAAGCTCGCCGCGAGCAAGCTCCCCGGAGGCGCGAGCGTCATCGGTATCGCCTCCCTGACTTCGTTCTTCGGTCTGGAAGTCGTGCCGGCGTACGGGGCCGCCAAGGCCGGACTGGTGCAGCTGGTCAAGACGCTCGGCATCGCCTGGGCCAAGGAGAATATCCGCGTCAACGCGGTGGCGGCCGGGGTCACGGAGAGCCGCATGACGGCGCAGATGCTCAAGATTCCGGCCATGATGGCACCGGTGCTGGCGCGTACTCCGCTGAAGCGCGTGGGACACCCGCGCGACGTCGCGGGGGCGGTGCTGTTTCTCACCAGCGCGGCCGCCAGCTACATCACCGGGCAGACGCTGCTGGTGGACGGCGGCTACTCGATCGTCGGGTAGGCGCGCGGATGCACGCAGATATCCGCATCGATGACCTCGCGCAGCCGCAGCTGAACGAGGCGCAGCGCGCCGCGCTCGCCTGGGGTGAAAGCCAGCCGGTGCAGCTGCGCCCGGAGGCGGTGCTGGCAGCGGCGCGCGCGCGCACGGGTCTGAGCGATTTCGGCGCGCCGGACTTTCTTGAACGACTCGGTCTCTTATGCGAGGAATGGGACACGGACCGGCCGCTGACGGCGATGCACCGCGCCGTGCTCTTTGGCTACCTTGCCCGCTACGCCAGCAACCGGCTGCTGATCCAGGACACGCTCAAGCGCCACCCGCAGATCCTCGAGGAGAAGATCGACCGGCCCGTGATCGTCACCGGGCTGCCACGCTCGGGCACCACGCACCTGGTCAATCTGCTGGCCGCCGATGTGCGCTTTCATTCCCTGCCGCTGTGGCAGTCTTACGAGCCCGTGCCCATGCCGCAGGAGAGCGCGTTGCCCGACGGCACCGACCCGCGCTATGCGCGCTGCGCGGCCGCCTGGGAGGGCATGCGCACGGTGACGCCGCTGCTGGCGGCGATGCACCCCATGGAGCCCGATCACATCCACGAAGAGCTCGAGCTCATGGGGCCGGACTTCGCCTCATACAACTTCGAATGGCTGTCGATGTCGCCGCGCTGGCGCGATCACTATCTGGGGACCGATCAGACGCCGCACTACCAGTACCTCAAGCGCGTGCTGCAGCTGCTGCAGTGGCAGCGCCAGCAGGCCGGCAAGCGCTGGGTGCTGAAGTGCCCGCAGCACCTCGAACAGCTGCCGGTGCTCCTGAAGGTGTTTCCGGATGCCACGGTGGTGTTCACGCACCGCGACCCGGTCGCCGTCATTCAGTCGACCATCACGATGCAGGCGTACACGCAACGCATCCAGCGACCCAAGGTGGAAATGGCGTGGCTGCGCGACTACTGGGTGGCGCGCATCGAGCGCTTGTTGCGCGCCTGCGTGCGCGACTGCGAACTGGTACCGGCCGCGCGCAGCGTCCACTGCCCGTTCCATACCTTCATGCGCGATCCCTGGAAGATCCTGGAAGAGGTGTATGCGAAGGCGCAGCTGCCGCTGACGCCGCAGGCGCGCGCCGCGCTCGAGCAGTATCTCGCCGCGCACCCGCGCGGCAAGGCCGGACAGGTGCGGTACGATCTCAGGCGTGACTTCGCGCTCGACCCGCTGCAGCTGCGCGAGCAGTTTCGCTTCTATCTCGATCGCTTCGAGGTGCGCGCGGAGAACGCGTAGCGGGCGCTAGCCGCCACCCAGCTGGGCGACGCTTCTTAAGATGGCGCGCACCAGGCGCGCCTGCCGGTCGATCCCGGTCTTGGAGAACGTCGAACGCAGGTGCGCGCGGGCCGTGTTGAGCGTGATGCCGAGATCGCCGGCCGCTTCCTGGAGGCTTCGACCGTTGGCAAGGCACAGGGCCAGCTGCGCCTCCTTGTGCGTCAGCTCGAAGAGCTTGCGTATGGTCTCGACGGGCGCCGGAGTCTGTGCGCCTTCCTCGACGCTGATGAACACGGCCACCGCCGGACTCAAGCTCTGCTGCTCGGCCTCGACCGAGCCGGCCGCCGGACGGATCATGATGCCGTAGTGGCCGGCGCCCGAGGGGCGCCGCGCCCGCAGCACCTCGACGATGCCCGGCTTGGCCGCCCGGGTCACGGTGATGGCACGGTTGATGGCATCGCGCAGACGCTGCGCATCCGCCGGATGCGTCAGCGCCAGGGTGTCGTTGGCGAGCACGATGCCGTCCTGGCGATGCAGGATGTCGCGTGCCAGCGCATTCATGTGGATGACGTGGCCGGAAGCATCCAGTATCACCGTCGCCAGCGTCAGATGGTCCATCGCATCGGCGTAGATGGCACGCTCCATCTTGGTGACATCGAGTGCGGCGTGGGTGCGCATCGCGACGTCAAAATGCGGCACGAGGTGCTCCATGAAGCGCTTCTCGGCGGCGGTGAAGTTTCCGGCATGCCGGCCGCGCGTGAGCCGCAGCCGCGCGTACAGGCGGTCGCCGTCGCGCACATCCACCCCCAGGTTGTAGATGGCATCCCAGGGGACCAGATACTCGGTATAGAAGCGGCTGCGCTCGAGCTGCTCGACCGGCACGAATTCATGCAGCGTGATGACCTGCTTCTCCGGCAGATTCACGAAGGGGTCGGAGGGGAAGTAGCTGTGCGCATACTGCGCCAGCACCTCATCGGGGCCCCCCCAGGAATACAGCAGACCCGCCTCCGCGACGTGCGGCGAGCGCAGCAGCAGCGTCGCCGCTCCCTTCATCCGTCTTCCGAGCGCTTCGAGCAATTCCCGCCAGTGCTTCGGGTCGAGCGCCCCCTCATACATGAGCAGCGTCAGCCGTTCACGCAGGTCGAGGGAAGCCGAGACGTCGGTGCTGTTCGCGGTGGCGGTGCGGGGGCTGGAACGCGTGGTGGCGGGTCGGCTCATGGGGCGGGGTGTCGCAGGCGCGGTGGGTAGCCTATTAATAAAGAGTACTCTATATGAGTGATATCGACCACGGTGGGGACCCCTTTAGGCTAACGGGCTAAGCGATGGGAAGGAGTGCGATGGCACGTCTTGCAGGCAGGGTGGCCCTGGTCACGGGCGCAGCGCGCGGACTGGGTGCGGTCGTGGGGCGGCAACTGCACGCCGAAGGTGCGCAGGTCGTGTTCGCGGACGTACGCGATGAGGAAGGCCGCGCACTCGTCGCCACACTCGGCGCGCGGGCCCATTATGTACACCTCGACGTCTCGAGCGAGAGCGAGTGGCGAGAGGCACTCGCGAGCGCGCGCCGCCTGACGGGCGGCCCGGTGCGCATCCTGGTGAACAACGCCGGGATCTATCGGACCCGGCCGACGGCGGAGCAAAGCGTCGAGGAGTATCTGCAGATCATCCGCATCAACCAGCTCGGGACGTTTCTTGGCATGCGCGCCTGCTTCACGGAGATGCGCGATGCCGGCGGCGGTTCCATCGTCAACATCGCCTCCACCGCCGGTATCGAGGGTGTGCCGCTCGCCCTTGCGTACACCGCCAGCAAGCATGCCGTCGTCGGCATGACCAAGGCGGCAGCCCTGGAGTTTGGTGCGGCGAAGATCCGCGTGAACGTGGTCTGTCCCGGAGCCATGCTGACGCCGCTGCTGGCGGAGTCCTTCAACGTTCCCGTCCAGGTACTCGGCGCCGCCCCGTTTGCCAACTCGCCGCTCGGGCGCATGGGCGATCCGGCGGAGATCGCGCCGACCGTGGTCTTTCTGGCCAGCGATGAATCCTCCTACACGACCGGCAGCGAGTTCGTCGTCGACGGCGGCATCACTGCGGGCGTGATGCTGTCGCGTTAGGTGCCGGTCGTGCCGCCGAGTTGCATGGCATGAGCAGCAGCAAGCGCGTTGCCGCACTCGAGGGCTGGTACACGCTCGAGGACCCGCCGCACCTGCTGGGCTCGAAGTGCCGCGCCTGCGGCACGTACTTCTTTCCCCGGCTGACGGGCTTCTGTCGCAATCCGGCCTGCGAGGGAACGACGTTCGAGGAGGTCAGGCTCAGTCGCACCGGGCGCATCTGGTCCTACACCAATGCCTGCTATCAGCCACCACCGCCGTTCGTCGCCGCAGATCCCTTTGTCCCCTTTGCCATCGCGGCCGTGGAGCTGACCGCCGAGCGCATGATCGTGCTCGGGCAGGTGGCCGCCGGCGTGGGCGTCGAGCAGCTGAAGGTGGGGATGGCGGTGGAGCTGGTCCTCGAGCCGCTCTATGCGGATGACGATACCGAGAAGCTGGTGTGGAAATGGAAGCCGCTCGGAGCGCAGCCGTGAGCGGGGAGGTTGCGGTCCTCGGCGTTGGCATGCACCCCTGGGGCAAGTGGGGACGCAACTTCGTCGAGTACGGCGTGCACGCAGCGCGCGCGGCCCTGAAGGACGCCGGGGTGCCCTGGACGGACGTGCAGTTCGTCTCCGGGGCCGCGACCATGCGCTGCGGCTACCCGGGGTACGTCGCCGGGGCGACCTTTGCGCAGGCGCTCGGCTGGCAAGGCGCGCAGGTCAATACCTCCTACGCCGCGTGCGCCTCGGGCTCGCAGGCGCTGGCGGCCGCCCGCGCGCAGATTCTCGCCGGCGCCTGCGACGTGGCGCTCGTGGTCGGTGCCGACACGACGCCGAAGGGGTTCCTTGCGCCGATGGCCGGTTACCGGCCCGAGGATCCCGACTGGGTGCGCTTTCACCTCGGCATCACCAACCCCACCTACTTCGCTCTTTATGCGCGCCGGCGCATGGATCTGTACGGCGCCACCGTCGAGGACTTTACGGCGGTCAAGCTCAAGAACGCCGCCCACGGCGCTGCCAATCCGAATGCCCGCTACCGCAAGCGCTTCACCCGCGAGGAGGTGAACGGATCGGCCATGGTCGCTGACCCGCTGCGGCTGCTGCACGTGTGCGCCACCTCCGATGGCGGCGCGGCCATCGTGCTCGCAAGCCTGGAATATGCGCGCCGCCGCGGTGCCAAGGCGCCGCGCATCGCGGCCATCTCCACCGTCACGCCGCGTTTTGCGAGCTACGAGGTCGAGATGCCGGACATTGCGACCGATTCCGCGGCTACCGTCGAGGCGCACTCCTTCCGCAGCTCCATTGCACGGCGCGCTTACGAGGAGGCCGGCGTCGCCCCGCAGGATCTGTCGCTCGCGGAAGTGTATGACCTTGCCGCCTCTCTCGAGCTCGACTGGTACGAGTACCTCGGCCTGTGCGAGCCCGGCGGCGCCGAGGCGCTGCTGCGCAGCGGTGCGACGCGGGTGGGCGGGCGCATCCCGGTGAATCCGAGTGGGGGCCTGGCCTGTTTCGGGGAGGCGGTGCCGGCTCAGGCGCTCGCGCAGGTGTGCGAGCTCGTCTGGCAGATGCGTGGGGAGGCCGGTGAGCGGCAGGTCGCGAACGCGCGCGTCGGCATCACTGCGAACCAGGGCCTCTTCGGCCACGGTTCATCCGTCATCGTGAAGGCCTAGGCGCTCAGCGCCGTCTTCAGGTCCGCGCCGACGTCGGCGAGCGCGCGCTGCGCCATCACCGTGACGTACGGCAGGCTGGCGAAGCCGTGAAGCACCCCAAGGTAGCGGCGGCCGATTACCTCGACCCCCGCGCCGCGCAGCCGGTCGGCATACGCCTCGCCCTCATCGTGCAGCGGATCAAACTCTGCCGTCACTACCGTGGCCGGGGGAAGGCCCGTGAGGTTCGCCTGCAAGGGGGCGGCGAGCGCGTTGGTACGGTCGGCCGGATTCTGCAGGTAATGATTCCAGAACCACAGCATCGTATCGCGCGTCAGCAGGTAGCCGCTCGCGAGGGCCTGGGCGCTCGCGCTGTCGCAGGCCGGATCGAGCGCGGGATAGAAGAGAGCCTGATAGCGTAGCGCGGGGCCGCCGCGATCGCGCGCGAGCAGCGTGGTGGCTGTTGCGAGGTTGCCGCCGGCGCTGTCACCGGCCACGGCCAGTCGCGTGCCATCGACGTCGAGCTCGGCGGCGTGTGCGGCGAGCCACTTCAATGCGCCGTAGCAGTCCTCGAGCGGTGCGGGGAAGGGGGCCTCCGGCGCCAGGCGGTACTCGACGGAGGCCACCGCACAGCCGGAGTAGTTCGCGAGGAACTTGCAGAAGTCATCGTACATGCCGACGTTGCAGATGACGAAGCCCCCGCCGTGAAAGAACACGATCAGCGGCAGGTTGCGCGCGGCGGAGGGGGTGTAGAGACGCACCAGCAACTCCCCCCCAGCGCCCGGGACCCTCAGGTCGCGCACGGCGTGTACGGGCGGGTTGAGGACCGGCGCGGGAAACTGCTTGAGCATGTCGCGCATCAGCTGCGGCGTCAGGTGCTCAAGCGGAAGCATCTGTCCCATGGGCGAGGCGAGGAAGGCGACGAGCTTCGGTTCCAGTTCCACTGAGGGACTCCGCTACGGTGGGCAGTCAGGCGTGCTTGCGGGCGCGCGCCATGTTGATGGCAAGATCCTCGATCATGTCTTCCTGGCCGCCGACGGTCTTCAGGCGCCCGAGCTCGACCAGGATGTCGGCCGAGGGCACGCCGTACTTTGCGCCGGCGCGCTTGGCGAACAGAAGGAAGGACGAATATACCCCGGCGTAACCGAGGATGAGGGCGTCGCGGTCGATGCGGATGGGATGATCCATCATCGGCACCACGAGATCCTCGGCGACATCCATGAGCCGGAACACATCGACGCCCGTGATGATGCCCATGCGGTGGGCGACGGCGTTGAACACCTCAAGCGGGGTATTCCCGGCACCGGCGCCGAGACCGGCCGCCGAGCCGTCGATGCGCGTGGCGCCGGCTTCGACCGCGGCGAGCGAGTTGGCGATGCCCATGGCCATGTTGTGGTGGCCGTGGAAGCCGATCTCGGTCGTGGGCTTCAGCAGCGCGCGCAGCGCGTTGATGCGCGCGCTCACATCCTCCGGCAGCATGTAGCCGGCGGAATCCGTGCAGTAGATGCAGTTGGCGCCATAACTCTCCATGAGCTTGCCCTGCCGTGCGAGTTCCTCGGGGGCGACCATATGCGCCATCATGAGGAAGCCTACCGTGTCGAGCCCGAGCTTCGCCGCGCGTGCGATGTGCTGCTCGGAGACGTCCGCCTCGGTGCAGTGCGTGGCCACGCGCACGGTGCCAACGCCGCAATCGTAGGCGAGCTGCAGGTGTTCGACGGTGCCAATGCCCGGCAGCAGCAGCGCGGAGACCTTGGCGCGCTTGAGCTTCGGGATCACCGCACGCAGGTACTCCTCGTCGCTGTGCGCGGGAAATCCGTAGTTAACCGAGGCGCCGCCCAGGCCATCGCCATGGGTCACCTCGATGAGCGGCACGCCGGCGGCATCCAGCCCGGTGGCGACCGCGACCATCTGCTCAAGGCTGATCTGGTGCTGCTTGGGGTGCATGCCATCGCGCAGGCACATGTCGTGCAGGGTGATTCTCTTGCCGGAAAGGTTCATGAGGCCCCCGCGGCCGGGAAGGTGCCGGCCGACATCTCTTCGGCGATCAGCTCCCCGGTGCGCAGCGCAGCGGCGGTCATGATGTCGAGGTTGCCGGCGTAGCGCGGCAGGTAGTCCCCGAGACCTGCGACCTCCAGGTAGGTCGACACGCGCTTGCCGTCGAACACCGGGCCGTTCTTCAGCGTGTACCCGGGCACGTACTTCTGCACTTCGGCGATCATGGCCTCGATGGAGGCGCGGATACGGGCCTGGTCAGGCTCGGTCTCGGTCAGGCAGTGCACCGTGTCGCGCATGATGAGCGGGGGCTCGGCAGGATTGAGGATGATGATCGCCTTGCCGCGTTTGGCGCCGCCGACCTTCTCGATACCGCTCGCCGTGGTGCGCGTGAACTCGTCGATGTTCTTGCGGGTGCCGGGACCGGCTGAGCGCGAGGAAACCGTGGCCACGATCTCGGCGTAGGCGACCGGCTGCACGCGGCTCACGGCGGCCACGATCGGAATGGTGGCCTGCCCGCCGCAGCTCACCATGTTGACGTTCATCTCGCGCTTGCCGACGTGGGCTGCCAGGTTGACCGAGGGCACGCAATACGGGCCGATCGCGGCAGGCGTGAGGTCGATGACCACGACCCCGTGCGCGGCGAGCTTCCTGGCATTCTCGGGGTGCACGTAGGCACTGGTGGCATCGAAGGCGATGCGGATGCCGTCGCGCTTCAGGTGCGGCAGCAGACCATCGATGCCCGCGGCGGTGGTCGAGAGGCCGCGCTCGCGCGCCTTGGCAAGTCCGTCGGAGCTTTGGTCGATGCCCACCATCCACACCGGCTGGATCCACGGGCTGCGCAGCGCCTTGTACATCAAATCGGTGCCGATATTGCCCGAGCCGATGAGTGCGGCTTTGATCTTTTCCATGGGACCTTAGCGAACCGCGGGCCTGCGCCCGCGGTGAGTCAAATGAAGAACTCCTGCACGTTCTCGCCCACGTACAGCGCGCCGAGCGAGGTGCCGATGATAGCCGGATCGTTGGCCACGTGGGCACGCGCGGCGTTGATGTCGAGCCAGTAGCGCACCAGCGGGCTGTCCATGTAGATGGCGCGGCCGCCCAGAAGCGGCATGAGTTCATCGCACAACCCCTGGCAGCGCCGTGCGATCTGCGAGGACTCGAAGCGGTAACGGATGCGATCGGGGATGGGGATTTCCCCACCGGCACGGATGATCCCCATCATCTCGTCGAAGCTCTTCATCAACACGGTCTTCATCTCGAGGACGGCCGACTGCGTGCGCGCGGCGGCGTTGAGCGCAAACGGATCGAGCTTGGTCGACTTGCCGGTGTTGGTGGACACGCGCTTGGCCGCGATGCCGATGAAGGCGTTGAGCGCCCCCTGGAGCGCGCCGATGGCGGCGCTGGAGACGGCGCGCACGAACACCTGCGCCCACGGCAGGCGATAGAGCGGGGCGCTGTTCGCGAGCTGTCCGGGGTTCTTGCACAGGAACCCGTCGACCGCGCGGTGCGTGCGGTGCTCGGGCACGAAGGCCCGATCCACCACGATCCCGTGGCTGCCGGTCGCCTGCAGCCCGAAGACGTTCCAGTCGTGAACAATCTGATAATCACTGCGTGGCAGCAGGAACGTGCGCATCTCCGGCGGGCCGCCCGGCTCCAGTGGCGGGATCAGCGCACCCAGAAATGTCCACGCACAGTGGTCGCAGCCGCTGGAGAACCCCCAGCGCCCGGAGAGCCGGAAGCCCCCCTCGACCCGCTCGACCTTGCCCACCGGCTGGTAGGAGGAGGAGACGAGAGTCGCATCGTCCTTGCCCCACACGTCCGCCTGCGCCTTCGCATCGAACAGCGCGAGCTGAAACGGGTGTACGCCGATCACGCCATAGATCCAGGCGCTCGACATGCAGCCCTCCGCGAGCGTCATCTGAATATCGTAGAACACCTGCGGGTCCATCTCGTAGCCGCCGTAGCGCTTGGGCTGCAGCACGCGAAAGAACCCCGCCTCCTGCATCTCGCGCACGGTCTCCGCCGGCACGCAGCGTGCGGCGACTGCCGCCTCCGAGCGCGCCTTGAGTGCCGGGATCATCGCGCGCGCGCGCTCGACCAGAACTTCACGGGTCGGGATGGGAGCCGCGACCGCGGCGGGGGTGGCCATAGTGCCTCCGGCTGTTTCGGCGGATTTAGGATAAAAGAGAGCGTGCCGATCAGGGCAAAATATACGCGGCCGCCCTCACCGACACAATCAGATTCGTACTTTTTATTGTACTGAATTACGCATCATGTCGTGTAACATACAGCGGTATTGCGAGATTGCAGCAATTGGCCTCGAGTCAGCTGCGTTTTCAGCCTCTGCGGCCTGAAGGAGCCCCTGCCATGACCCAGGATCGTCCCGCGACCCCCCCGTTTGGTCGGCTCGTGAAGCTCCGGCAGGGCTACGAGATGCACTACCTCGAGCACGGCAGCGGGCCACCGGTGGTGTTCGTGCACGGCAGCGGTCCGGGGGTGAACGCCTACAGTAATTTCTTCCCCAACTATCGCGTGATCGCCGCGGCCGGCTTTCGCTGCCTGATGCCGGACATGATCGGCTTTGGCTGGTCGAGCAAGCCCGATGACATCGACTACACGCTCGAGCTCTTTGTGCCGACGCTGTGCGAGTTCCTTGATCTGATGAAGATCGAGCGCTGCGTCCTGGTGGGCAACTCCCTGGGCGGCGCGATCTCGATGAAGCTCGCAATCGATCAGCCGCAGCGGGTGGAGAAACTGATCGTGATGGGTCCGGGGGGCATCGAGTCACGCGAGACCTACTTCAAGATGCCCGGCATCCAGAAGATGGTGTCGCAGTTCGTCGGCAGCGGCTTTGACCGGCCGGGGCTGCGGCGGCTGCTCGAACTGCTGGCGTACGATCCTGCGACCATCACCGATGAACTGCTCGAGCAGCGCTTCAACATCCTGCAGACCCAGCCGAAGGCGGTGCTCGCACGCATGTCGATCACCGACCTCACCCCCGAACTTGCGCAGCTGCGCGGGCCGCTGCTCGGGTTCTGGGGCGTCGAGGACCAGTTCTGCCCCTCGAGCGGCTATGAGAAGATCCTGCGCGCGGTGCCTGACAGCCGCTTCATCATGTACTCGCGCTGCGGCCACTGGGCGATGATCGAGCGCGCGGAGGACTTCAATCGCAATGCCATCGAGTTCCTCAAGCGCTGAGCGCGCCGGGCGGCGCGTGCTCATCGAGGAGCTGGCCGCGGAGCTGTACCAGGCGCTCACGCACCGGCGCACGGTGATGCCGCTGCGGCTGCGTCACCCGGAACTCACCATCGATGATGCCTACGCGATCTCGCTGGGTATTCTTGCGCGGCGTGAGCGCGCCGGCGAACGCGTCATCGGCAAGAAGATCGGGGTCACCAGCCGTGCCGTGCAGGACATGCTCGGGGTGCATCAGCCGGATTTCGGTTTCCTGACCGACCGCATGCGGATCCCGAACAACGGCACCGTGCGCATCCGCGAGAGCATGATCCAGCCGCGTGCGGAGGCGGAGATTGCGCTGATCCTGCGTCACCCCCTGAAGGGCCCCGGGGTCACGCCACAGGACGTGCTCGCTGCGACCGAGCACATCGCGCCGTGCTTTGAGGTGGTCGACTCACGCATCGCCAACTGGGATATCCGCATCGTCGACACCGTGGCCGACAATGCCTCCTGCGGGGTGTTCGTGCTCGGTGCCGAGCGCGCCGACCCGCGACCGCTCGACCTGGCGTCCCTCAAGGTGCAGGTGTGGAAGAACGAGCAGCCGCTGTCGCAGGGTCTGGGATCGGCGGTACAGGGCTCCCCGCTCGCTTCCGTCGCCTGGCTGGCCAATACCCTGGGCGCCTACGGGGTGGAACTGAAGGCCGGTGACATTATCCTCTCCGGCTCGCTCGTGCCGCTCGAGCCGGCGCGGCCCGGAGATGAGTTCCGGCTCGAGCTCGAAGGTGTCGGATCAGCGCGCGTGGCCTTCGCGTAGCGCGTACTTCTGCACCTTGCCGGCGGCATTCGTGGGCAGCTGGGCGACGATCTCGATGAGGCGCGGGACCTTGTAGTTGGCCATGTTGTCGCGGGCCCAGCCGATCAGCGCCTGCGGCGTCGCCTGCGCGCCGGGACGCAGCACCACGTAGGCCTTGCCGACCTCCCCGAGCCGCTCGTCGGGCACCCCGACGACGGCCACCTGCCCGATGGCCGGGTGTTCCGACAGCAGCCGCTCGATCTCGGCCGGGTAGCAGTTGAAGCCCCCGACGATGAAGACGTCCTTGATGCGGTCGGTGATACGCAGATACCCGCGCTCATCGAGCACGCCCACATCGCCGGTGTGCAGCCAGCCCTCGGCGTCGATGGCGGCGCGCGTCGCCTGCGGATCATCGAAGTAGCCGCGCATGACGTTGTAGCCGCGCACCAGGACCTCGCCAGGTTCCCCCACCGGGACGCTCCGGCCCTGGCTGTCCGCGCACCGCACCTCAACCCCCGGGATCGGTATCCCGCAGCGCGTGGCGACCGTCTCATCGTCGGCGTCGTGCGGACAGATGGTGACGACGCCGGTTGATTCGGTGAGCCCGTAGGCCGTCAGCACGCTCCTGAAATGCAGCTCGCGTCGCATCCGCGTGATGAGCACCGGCGGCACGCTCGCGGCGCCGGTGACGGCGAGCCGCAGGGAAGAGAGGTCGCGGTGAGGCAGGCTCGCGTGCGCGAGCAGGCTCTGGTAGAGCGTGGGCGGGCCCGGCAGCACCGTGATGTGTTCGCGCTCGATGGCCTCGAGCGCACGTGCGGCGTCGAACACCGCCAGCGGGTAGATCGTGGCTCCCTGCAGCAGGCACGCGAGCCAGCCGGCCTTGTAGCCGAAGCTGTGAAAGAAGGGGTTCACTCCCAGGTAGCGATCCCCGCGCTGCAGGCCCACGACCTCGCTCCAGGTGCGAAACACGTGCACGTTCTGCCGGTGCGTGCTCAGCACCCCCTTGGGCTCCCCGGTGGTGCCGGAGGTAAACAGGATGTCCGCCACGTCCTCGGGCGCGACGCGCTCGTATGCGGCGCGCACGGCCGCCGCCGCCACTGCGGCGCCACCGGCGAGGAACTCATTCCACGTCGCGGCGGGGCGCGTGTCCGCCGCCGCTGCGGGCCCCTCGAGCAGCAAGAGCCGCTCGAGCTGCGGCAGCGCCTCCTCCGCGAGTAACCGTGGGTAGTGCGTGCCGAGGAATTCGCCCACCGTGAGCAGCAGCCGTGCGCCGCTGCGGCGCAGGATGAAGGCGGCCTCCTTGCCCTTCAGGCGCGTATTGAGCGGCACGAGCACCGCTCCGGCGCCGAGCGCTCCCAGGGCGGCAACGATCCAAAGTCCCCCGTTGGGCGCCCAGATGGCGATGCGATCCCCGGGTTTGATGCCGCCGGCAATGAAAGCGGCGCTGGCGCTGTGGGCCCGCGCCTCGAGCTCCCGGAAGCTGAGCGCGAGCTGATCCTCGATGACCGCCGCGGAGTCGCCGAACAGCTGCGCGGCGCGCGCCAGGGCGCGCGGGATGGTCGCGGGTATGTCGGCGTGCATACTTTGAAAATAGCAAACCACACCGTACGATGCGACCCATGCTGCAGGCCACGGCTGAGATCCGCTTGCCCGGCGCGGTGGTCCTCGTCACGGGTGGATCACGCGGTATCGGTGCCGGCATCGCGCGCGCATTTCTCGCCGCGGGCGCCGAGGTCATCGTCTGCGGTCGCTCCACTCCGGCGCAACTGCCGCAGGACGGCGGGCGCACCGCCAGGTTCCGCGTGTGCGACGTGCGCGACGCGGACGCGGTAGCGGCGTTGTGCGCGGGCATCGTGGCCGAGCACCAGCGTCTCGACGTGCTGGTGAACAACGCCGGCGGCGGGCCGCCGGGGGAGCTGGCCGGCGTGCCCGCGCGCCTCATCGAGCGCATCATCCAGCTCAATCTCACCGCGCCGCTGCTGTGTGCACGGGCCGCGAACGAGATCATGCAGACGCAGCCCGAAGGCGGTTGCATCATCAACATCGGCAGTGTGGCGGGTGAACGACCCTCCCCGGCCACCGTTGCCTACGGTGCCGCGAAGGCCGGCCTGCTGCACGCCACGCAGAGCCTTGCGATGGAGTGGGGGCCGCGGGTACGCGTCAACGGCATCGTTGCGGGCTTCGTCGCCACGGAAAATGCCGCCGAGCACTACGGCGGCGCGGCGGGAATTGCGCGCATCAGCGCGATGTTTCCGCTGCGGCGGCTTGCCGAAACGCACGACATCGCCAATGCCTGCCTCTATCTTGCGTCCCCGCTGGCCGCCTATGTGAGTGGCGCACTGCTGGCGGTGCACGGTGGCGGTGAACCGCCGCTGTTCCTGCACCTGGCCAAGTCGGGGGCGTCCTGATGTGGCAGCGCCAGGCATGAGCGACTATCAGCCCCGGGTTGCCCTGGTGACCGGCGCCAGCCGCGGCGCGGGCAAGGGCATCGCGCTCGCGCTCGGGGCTGCCGGCATGACGGTCTACGTCACGGGGCGCTCGGTCACCCGCAGCCTGGGAAGGCTCAAGGACGTACCGCTGCCTGGCACGATCCTCGAGACGGCAGCGCAGATCACCTCGCTCGGGGGCACCGGCATCGCCCTCTCCTGTGATCACCGCGATGATGCGGCCGTCGAGGCGGCCGTGGCGCGTGTGGCGCAGGAGTCGGGGATGCTCGACATCCTGGTCAACAATGCCGCGAGCATTCACGATGCGCTGATCGACCCGGGCGGGTTCTGGGAGAAGCCGCTCGAACTTGCCGACATCCTCGATGTCGGGCTGCGCTCGGCCTATGTGGCCAGCTACTTCGCCGCACCGCTGATGGTGCGGGCGCGGCGCGGGCTGATCGCGTTTGTGTCCTCGTTCGGCTCGAGCTGCTACATGCACGGGCCGGCCTACGGAGCCCAGAAAGCCGGTGTCGACAAGTTTGCCGCCGACATGGCGGTGGATCTGGCGCCGTACGGGGTGGCCACGGCATCGCTGTGGCTTGGTCCGCAGCTCACCGAGCGCACGGCGGCAGCCGGGCGCAGCCGGCCCGAACAGTACGCCGCATTCCTGCAGCAGGCCGAGACACCGCAGTTCAACGGGCGCATCATCCATGCGCTGGCCAGGGACCCCGAACTCATGAGTCTGAGCGGCCAGACGCTCATATCGGCCGAGGTGGCCCATCGTTACGGCATCACCGAGGAGGGCGGGCGTGAACCGCCCTCGTACCGGCAGATGCTCGGCGAGCCACGCCAGCCGCATCCGGCGAAGGTGATGTGAGGTGTGCGCGGTGAGGGCGTCTTGAGCGGCAAGTTTACGCAGCGCCAGCTGCGCGACGCATTCGGGGAGTTTGCCACCGGCGTGACCGTCGTTACCGGTGTGCGTCCGGACGGGGAACCCGTGGGGGTCACCGCCAATTCCTTCACCTCGGTGTCGCTCGAGCCGCCGCTGTTGCTCTGGTGCCTGTCGAACCTGAGCAGCGCTGCGAACGCCTTCGCCCCGGGGGCGGCCTTCGCGGTGCACGTACTCAGTCACGAGCAGCGCGACATGGCCGTGCACTTTGCGCGGCGCACCGCGGATAAATTCGAAGTCGATCAGCATTGGCGCGCCAACCCGCATCCGCCGCATCTGGATGGAGGCTTGTGCCGTTTCGACTGCCGCGTGCATGCCGTGCACCCCGGCGGAGACCACCTGGTCATCGTCGGCGAAGTGATCGCGCTCACGCGCTCGCACGGCAAGCCGCTTGCTTTCTACGCCGGTCACTTCGGCACCTACAGCATGGACCGCGGTCTGCCGAAGATCGACGTGTGGGATGGGGCCAACGACGGCTGGTTCTGATCAGCCCGCCGCGGCCGTGTGCGTGGGATAGCTCGTGTAGCCCTCGGCCCCCGCGGTGTACAGGGTCTTGCGATCGAATGCTGCCAGCGGCCAGCCGTTTACGTACCGCTCGACGAGGTCCGGGTTGGCAATGAAGGCGCGTGCATAGGAAACCGCCGCGGCGCTGCCGCCGGTGATGGCCTCGCCGCCGGAGACGAAATCAAAGCCATCGTTGAAGATCCTGGCACCACGGAAGCACTCGCGGGCCAGGGCGAAGGCATCGATTGCCGGATCCGGCGAGCGAATCACGTGCAGATAGGCCAGTTCGAGGCGCTCGAGACTGCGCAGCAGTGCGGCGTAGGTCTCCAGCGGCCGCTCGTCATGCATGTCGTTGAAGGGATTTCCGGGACAGATGCGCAGTCCCACCCGCCCGCTGCCGAACACCCCCGCGAGCGCCTCGAGGCACTCGACTACGAAGCGCAGCCGGCCGTTCAGGCCGCCCCCGTAGGCGTCCCGCCGCAGGTTGGTGCCAGTGCTAAGAAACTGCATCGGCAGATAGCCGGAAGCGGCGTGCAGCTCGACACCATCAAAGCCCGCGAGCCGCGCCTGGCGCGCAGCCGCGGCATATTCGGCAATCACGCCCTGCACCTCGGGCAAGCTGAGCTCCTCGGGTGTGTCGAACTCCACCAGGCCGACGTCGTCGGTGAAGATCTTGCCCGCCGCCCGCAGCGCCGAGGGCGCGAGCGTGCGTGCCCCGGGAGCCTTGTTGTGATGACTGCCGATGCGACCGCAATGCATCAGCTGCAGCACGATGCAGCCCCCGCCGCGGTGCACGGCCTCGGTGACGGTACGCCAGGCATCGACCTGTGCGGCGCTGTGCATGCCGGGCGTGCGGCAGTAACCCTTACCGTGCACACTCGGCTGGGTGCCCTCCGTGACGATGAGGCCGGCGGCGGCGCGTGCCCCGTAGTACCGGGCGGCGAGCTCGCTGGGCACGTCGCCGGCGATGGCACGATTGCGCGTCATCGGCGCCATGATGATGCGGTTGCGCAGGTGCAGTGCACCCAGATCGACGGGCCGAAGGAGCGCCTGCATCGGTGAGCTCTTCAGCGCACGCGGATCTTGGGGTCCGGCGCGCCGCGACGCATGCTGCGCAGGAACTCACCGATCGGTGCGGGCGGGGCGACCTCCACGTTTCCCTGCGGCGGGTTCATCCAGAATTGCTTCCAGGAGGGCCACAGATCGTGCCACGTGCCCTCGTACCGCTCCCGGCCCGGCCAGCGCATCTTCTGCGCACCCAGCGGGGGGTGGTTGAGGTCGCTCGCGTACCAGTAGCACGGCAGGCGCCGCCGGAAATACCAGCGTCCGCCGATGCGCTCGTAGTCGTCCCAGTACAGCATCTGCATGAGCACCCACTCATCGCCAGTTTCGTGCTCATTCTTCGAATACACCACGCCATGTGCATGGGTGCGATCGGTGAACTCGATGATATGGCCGCCCAGATGATGAGATGTCCCGGTGAACTGCTCGCGCAGCATCGCATCGACCCAGGCCTTCAGGTGCGCGCGCCCGACACGATCCCGGCCGACGCGGATGTCGGGGGCGAAGAGGTTCACGTGCGCGTCCAGGTCGCGCATGTCCAGTGACAGCGAGTACTTCGCCACCAGCTGGCGAATTTCCTCGAGCGACTCGAGTCGCTCGATGCGCGCTTCCAGCACGCCGCCGCTGCCGCTCGTGCGACGCCGCGGCGCCGGCGTGGGCCTGCGCACGGGGTTTTTCTTTCTCATGTCCCCCGCACCTTACATCGGCGGCACATAGAGTTCCGCGGATTTTCCGCCATCGATGGCGATGACGCTGCCGCTGATGTAAGCGGATTCGTCCGCGGCGAGGAATGCGGCCAGCGCGGCCACCTCGACGGGCTCACCGAAGCGGCGCAGCGGCACCTGCGCCGCGATCCGTCGGCCCCACTCGGCCTGGGGTCCGGCGAAGCCGGCCGCGGTTGCCGCGGTGTTGATGACGCCGGGGGCGATCACATTGGCTCGTACGTTGTGCGCGCCGCCTTCCACCGCGGTCTGGCGCGTGAAGTGGATGAGTGCCGCCTTAGCGGCGCCATAGGCGGACATGCCCTGCAGGGCGAGCAGGCCGCTCACCGAGGCGATGTTGATGATTGAGCCGCGGCGGCGCGGTGTCATGACCCGCAGTGCGGCGCGCGTGGACGCAAATGCCGCATCCACATTGACGCGAAAATCGTGGCGGAAGGATGCGATCTGCATCTGTGCGATCGGCGCGTAGCTCACCGCGGGTGCGTTGTTCACCAGGATATCCAGCGCACCACGCGCAGCGGCGACGGTCTCGATGAATTGCGTGAGGCGCTCATGGTCGGCGACGTCGAGGGCTGCGGTGGTGACCGCACCACCGATCGCACGCAGCGATTCCGCGAAGGCCTCGAGCGGCTCGGCGCGGCGCGCGCACAGCGCAACGCTTGCGCCCTCGCGCACGAAGCGCTCCGCAATAGCGGCGCCGATTCCCTGGCTCGCACCGGTGATGACCGCGATTTTGCCCTCAAGGCGCATGGCTAGTCTTCCTCGGGTGCCGGCTGGCGGGCATGGGGGAGCCTTGCGGGCTCACATGCGCGCGATGACCGAGTCACCGAAGCGTCGCAGCCCGTCGAGCTGCACGCTCAGTGAGGCTGCCGGATCAAAGCCCCAGGGTGCGACGCAGGCGTCCGTCACTCCAAGGTCAGCTAGGCGCTGAAAGTCGGCAACGCTCTGTGCGGCCATGTCGAAGCCGTGGATCTCGAAGTCCCTGCGCCCGGCAGTTCCGGCGGCCCTGCGCAGCGCCGCCAGATCGGCGAGCAGGGTCTTCAGGGTCGCAAGGTCGGTATTGGCTGACACCCAGCCGTCGCCGAGGCGCGCCGCACGCTGCAGGGCGGGCTTGGAGTGGCCACCGACGATGATCGGGACGGGCCGGCTCGGGACCGGGTGCATTTTCATGGGACCGAAGTCGTAGTTCTCGCTGTGGTACTCGAAGTACTCGCCG
>DATIXW010000178.1:0-13948 GCA_035518135.1 Steroidobacteraceae bacterium | reverse complement strand
ACCAGACCAGCTGATTGTGAATGCCCGAGCCCCCGGGCTCGGACGCGACCGGGGCCACGAGCGCGACCCTGGCCGTGAGCAGCTCCCTTATGCCGTCGTGGGTGACGGCCACGTCCAGCCGCCCCTCGTTTGCCGCCGGATGGCTTGGCAGCGCCACGCGCCAGGTGCCGTCGGTGGCCGCCGTCGCGGGCACCTCCTGACCATCGATCGAGGCGGCGAGATCAGTCACGGTCACGGGGCTGGCGGCGCCGCCGGAGCGCACCCGCAGGATGAGCGCGCCGGGGACGCTGGCGCCCTCGAGGGTGAGGGCGGCCGAGTGCGCCAGGGGTACGAGGTTCGTCGCCGGGGGCACGGCGCGCGCGGTCGCGGTGGTGGCAGCCAGGAGCGCAAAGAGTGGCCAGGGCAGGAAGCTTCTCACGGCGCGCATGTTAACAGCTCCGCTCAGTCGCTCCTGCGCAGCTGCAGGTGCGATTCCAGGCGCGCGAGCGCGGCGAGAAAGGCGCGTCGCTCGCTCGGGCTTAGGCAGCCGAGGAGTGCCTCCTCGCGCGCCAGCGCCAGCGGCACGAGCTGCGCGTACAGGCGGCGTCCCGCGGCCGTCAGTCGCAGCTGCAGCGCACGGCGGTCACGGGGGCTCGCGGTACGCTCGAGCAGCCCGCGCGCCAGCAGCTGCGCGATCGCGCGACTGACGCGCGTCTTATGCATGCGGGTGCTCGCGGCGATGAACTGGGCAGTGCAGCGGCGCTCCTGACCCACGGTCGCCACGATGCGCCATTCCGCGACCTCCAGCGCCGAGCGTCCGCGGTAGATTGCGGCGAGGTGCTCGCTGACGGCATCGGCCAGGCGATTGAGCCGAAAGGGCACGAAGGCGCTCAGGCGCAGCGTGGGGCGCGCGGGGAGTCGCGGCGTCACCTCGGCGGAAACTCCATAAAGTTGCGTGCGCAACCGTTTGCCGAGATTATAATGCGTGCGCACGCCTGAGGGGAGGGCTTGAGGATGAAAAGCGCCGGCAAGCGGGGAGCCACGGGCGAGCCCGGGCGGACCTATCTCAGCGGCTTCGGCAATCATTTCGCCACCGAGGCGCTCGTCGGGGCGCTCCCGCAGGGTCGTAATTCCCCGCAGCGCTGCGCGTACGGGCTGTACGCCGAGCAATTCTCCGGCACGGCCTTCACCGCCCCGCGGCACAGCAACCGGCGCACCTGGCTCTACCGCATCCGTCCGGCCGCGGTGCACGGCGCGTTCGCGCCGCTCGCCGGCGGCAACTTCACCGGTCGCTTTGATGAACTGCCGCCCCCGCCCAACCGCCTGCGCTGGTCGGCGCCGCCGCTGCCGCGTGCGGCGACGGATTTCCTGCAGGGCCTGAGCACCCTGGCCGGCAACGGCTCACCGGACGCGCACAGCGGCTGTGGCATTCACTGGTACGTTGCCAACCGCTCCATGCAGGGGCGCTTCTTCTATGACGCGGACGGCGAGCTGCTCATCGTGCCGCAGGCGGGGCCGCTGCGGCTGCTGACCGAACTCGGGGTGCTCGAGGTCGCGCCGCTCGAGATCGCCGTGATACCGCGGGGCCTGCGTTTTCGGGTGGAGCTGCTTGCGCCTACGGCGCGCGGCTACGTGTGTGAGAATTTCGGTGCGCCGCTGCGCCTGCCGGACCTCGGTCCGATCGGTTCCAACGGCCTCGCCAATCCGCGCGACTTCAGCTCGCCGGTCGCCTGGTACGAGGATCGCGCGGGGCACTTTGAGCTGGTGGCGAAGTTTGCCGGGCAGCTATGGATGGCGCCCATCGGGCATTCCCCCCTGGATGTCGTCGCCTGGCACGGCAACAACGTGCCCTACAAGTACGATCTGCGGCGCTTCAACACCCTGGGCTCGATCAGCTATGACCATCCGGATCCCTCGATCTTCCTGGTGCTGCAGTCCCTGAGCGATACCGCGGGGGTCGACAACATCGACTTCGTCATCTTCCCGCCGCGCTGGCTGGCCATGGAGGACACCTTCCGGCCGCCCTGGTTTCACCGCAACGTCGCCAGCGAGTTCATGGGCCTGATCGAGGGTGTCTACGACGCCAAGGCGGAGGGCTTCGAGCCCGGTGGCGCATCGCTGCACAACTGCAAGAGCGGTCACGGCCCGGATGCGGCCACCTTCGCTAAGGCGAGCCACGCGGACACATCGCAACCGGTGCACGTCGGTGGCACGATGGCCTTCATGTTCGAAACGCGCAGCATCCTGCGGCCGACGCGCTATGCGCTGAAGAGCCCGCTGTTGCAGAAGGACTACGACGGGGTGTGGCAGGACCTGAAGCGAAACTTCACGGCGCCGCAAACCTCCCCGCGGCGGGCGCGACGGCGGCGCGGATCGTGAGTGCGCCCGCCGGCATCAACGCCACCCATGATCCGGCACTGAAGAGCTGGGTGAGCGCGGCCAACGCGCCCGACGCGGATTTTCCGATCCAGAACCTGCCGTTCGCCTCCTTCCGGCGCGCCGGCAGCGGCGAAGTGTTTCGCGGCGGGGTGGCCATCGGGGATCAGGTCCTTGACCTGGGGGCCCTGCATTCCATCGCTCCCTTCGCGGGAGGCGCTGCGGAGGCGCTGGCCGCCGCTGCCAGACCGGCGCTCAATGCCCTCATGGGGCTCGGGCCGCAGGCCTCGGCGGCCCTGCGGGCAGCCCTGTCGGGTGCGCTGCGCAGCGCATCCCCGCTCGCTTCGCGCCTGCAGCCGCTGCTCGTGCCCCAGACAGCGGCGGAGTACCGCGTCGCGGCCGATGTCGGCAACTTCACCGATTTCTACGCCTCGCTTCACCACGCCACCGCCGTCGGCCGCCTGTTCCGGCCCGACAATCCGCTGCTTCCCAACTACAAGTGGGTGCCGATCGCGTATCACGGGCGCGCGTCCTCCATACGCGTGTCGGGATTCGATTTCCATCGGCCGCTCGGGCAGCTGCTGCCCGCGGGCGCCGTGGCACCGCAGCTGGGCCCCTCGCGGCGGCTTGACTACGAGCTCGAGGTGGGGATATTCGTGGGACGGGGGAATGAGCTCGGCACGCGTGTCGCGCTCGCGGATGCCGAGGCGCACGTCTTCGGTCTGTGCCTGCTCAATGACTGGTCGGCGCGCGATGTGCAGGCCTGGGAGTACCAGCCGCTCGGTCCGTTTCTCGCCAAGAACTTTGCCACCACGGTCTCCCCCTGGGTGGTGACACTCGAGGCACTCGCACCGTTTCGGGTGCCGTTCACCCGTCCGGCCGCCGAGCCCGCGCCGCTGCCCTATCTGGATGGCGCGCAGCTGCGCGCGCAGGGCGGCATCGACCTGCGGCTGGAAGTGTGGCTCGAGAGTGCGCGCATGCGCAGCGCGGGGCTGCCCGCGCAGCGTCTCTCGGGCTCGAGCTTCCGCGAGTCCTGGTGGACCGTGGCGCAGATGCTGGCTCACCACACCGTCAACGGCTGCAATCTCGTGCCCGGTGATCTCATCGGCAGCGGCACGCAGTCCGGGGCGCGGCCCGAGGAGGCCGGTTCGCTGCTGGAACTCACCGCCGGCGGCCGCCAGGCGCTGCGACTTGGCTCCGGCGAGGAGCGCACTTTTCTCGAGGACGGCGATCGCGTGAGCCTGCGTGGCTGGTGCGAGCGCCCGGGCTGGGTACGCATCGGCTTCGGGGAAGCGGTCGGTACCGTGCTGCCGGCGCTGCCGCCCTGATACGCTGCCCGGCGTGAAGAACTATCGCTACTACGATCTGCTCCTCGGCGCGTACGTGTGCGTGCTGCTATGTGCCAACCTGATCGGGGCCGCCAAGGAAACCACCGTGCAGCTGCCGCTGATCGGCTCGGTGACCTTCCTCTCCGGGGTGCTGTTCTTTCCGATCTCGTACTTCTTCGGCGACGTCCTCACCGAAGTGTACGGCTACGCTCGCGACCGGCGCGTGGTGTGGAGCGGGTTTGCTGCACTGGTGTTCGCCGCCGTGGTCACGGCGGTCATCGTCCATCTGCCACCGTCGGATTTCTACCGCGACAAGCAGGCGGCGGTAGAGACCATATTCGGGAACACCCCGCGCATCGTGTGCGCATCGATCACCGCCTTCTGGTGCGGCTCGTTCGTCAACAGCTACGTGCTGGCGAAGATGAAGATCTGGAGTCGGGGGCGCTGGCTGTGGACGCGCACCATCGGCTCGACGCTCTGCGGTGAGTTGGTTGACTCGGGGCTGTTCTATACGATTGCCTTCGCGGGCCTGTGGCCGCGTGCGCACCTGCTGCAGGTGACGGCGACGCAGTACGTGTTCAAGTCGCTGTGGGAGGTCCTTGCGACCCCGCTCACCTACTGGATCGTGGGGTTCCTGAAACGCGCCGAGCGGGAGGACTACTACGACCGCACTACCGACTTCACGCCCTTCTCGCTCAAGGCGTAGCCGGCCGGCACGCAGCGGCGGGGGCGCTGCAGCGAGCGCCCCCGCACACCTGCGGTAGCGTTACTTGCCGATCTGCTTGCTGACCTGGTTTTCCTGCTGGTTCAGGGCGCGCTGTTCGGTCTTGGTGATATGCCCACCGTTGGTGCTGGCCATGGTGCGCTCTTCCTGACGGATCGCGTGATCCTCGCTATGCAGCTTCTGGGCCTGTGCCTTGGTGATCTCACCCTCCTTGCGCTCCTGATGAATGCGCTTGTCCTGGTTGGCCAGGCGCGAGTTCACCTCGGTGCGCCGCGGGTGATCCTTCTGCCACTGGGTCTCATCGGCGACGGCGGTCGCGGCGATGCCGCTTAGCGACAGGGCGAGGGCGGCGAGCGTTACAGCGCTGCGAACAGACTTCGGCATGATCGTATCCTCCTGCAAGGGCCTTATCTAAGGCGGTCGGTATTGAGCCGGAATTCCCGGCTGCTGGGCGTTAACAACGTGGCACTTCCGCATCTGCTGACCGTCGTGACAGAAAGTTCATGCACGGCGCGCACGCGTGACGTGCTTCTCACTCGCGCGCCGGCATGCATTATGGAAAATCCGCAGCGCAGGAAGCGGAATGCGCGGGCGCGGCCGCTGCGCGGATCATGCGCCGCGGAAGGTCGCTGATGCAGCGGGGCCCAATGTCTAGGTGGGGACGCACGGTGGCGGTGACGGCGCTGCTGCTGACGCAGGCTGCAGGCTATGGCGCGGAGCGCGAGTCGCGCGAGGACGCCTGGTGGACCGGGCCGCTGCTTGCGCCCTCGGCGGCGAGTCTGCCGCAGGGCCACGCACTGATCGAGCCATACGTGTTTGACATCGTGACCACCGGACACATCGACCAGAGCGGCGCGCACCACCCCGCGCCCGCCGACCAGGAGATCGGCTCGCTGACTTACCTGTTGTATGGCCTGACCGACCGACTCACGATCGGCATGATTCCGCGCTTCTTCTATCTGGATCCTGCCGGGGCGCCCAACTCCTCCGGCGTCGAGGTAGGCGATCTCACGCTGCAGGCCGGCTACGGGCTCACGCGTTATCAGGAGGGCAGTTACGTTCCGGCGCTCGCGTTCGTGCTCGATGAGACGCTGCCCACGGGTCGTTACGACCGGCTGGGTGGCGCGAGCGACGGGGTCGGCGCGGGCGCTTACACGACCGGGATTTCGCTCTATTCGCAGGATTACTTCTGGATGCCCAACGGGCGCATCCTGCGTGCGCGCCTGGATCTCACCTATACCATTTCCTCCTCGGTGAACGTGCAGGGTGAAAGCGTCTATGCCACTCCTGCGGGGTTTTACGGCCGCGCATACCCGGGGGACGGCGTCACGGCGGACGCGGCGGGCGAGTACAGCGTGACGCGCAACTGGGTGCTGGCGATGGACGTCGTCTATCAGTACAACGCCAACACGCGCGTGCGCGGGGGCGCACCCGCAAGCCCGCTTCTGCGGAGTGACTCCGGCTCCGCGTATTCGGTGGGGTTCGCCCCGGGGATCGAGTACAACTGGAGCGCGCGCGGCGGGGTACTGCTCGGGGTGCGCATTATCAGCCTCGGCCGCAATACGGCGACCACCGTCACGCCCGCGCTGGCCGTGAACCTCGTGTTCTGAAGGCCCCGAGCCCGGGAACGGCGGCGGACGAGGAACCTGAACGGCACCTAAAGCGTTCCCGCCAGGCCCTGATTCCAGGGGTCTTTTTATGGTGGTTCCCCACCCCCATGTTTATGTCAGCCGCCCGCAGGTGACTGCGTTTTAATACACGTAACCTTGAACGCGGACGCCCGGCCGGCGTCTAATGAATTACGACCGAACCCTTCCGTGAGGGGCCGGACGAAACTGGAGAGGACCGTGAACACCGCAAGAGCGCGCGTCGCAATTCGAGTCGCGGCAGCCCTGCTGCTGGGGGTCGGAGTCGCGGCTGCACCGTCGTACGCGCAGCACGCCACCGGAGGCGGTGGCGCGCACATGGGCGGAGGCGCTCATTTTGGTGGCGTCCAGAGAGGTTTTGCCGGGGTGCACATGCCGAGTTTTGGTGGTGCGCACTATGCCACGGCGCACTCAGGCTACGCCTATCACGGCGCCGCCTACGGGGGCGGGCACTATGGTGCCTACGGGAGTGCGCACTATGGCTATCCGTACGCGCGCGGCGGGTACGCCGGCCGTACGGGTTATGTGGCCCATCCCGGCACCGGCTACTACGGGGGCAGCCCGTACTACCGGGGCGGCCACTATTGGGGTGGCGGCTACTGGCACGGTGGCTACTGGCCATACTGCTACTACCGTCCGGGCTGGACGTGGTTCTACCCCGTGCTTCCGATCGGTTATGCCACCTTCTGGTGGGGCGGCGTGCCGTACTACTACTGGAACAATCTCTACTACACCTGGAATCCCAGCTATAACGGCTACGTCGTGACGGATCCCCCGCCGGTGGCGGGCAGCGATGATGCCGGAGCGGCCGTAGGCGATGATCCTTCCGGCGTCACTGCCGCCCCGCAGGGTTTCACGGGCGGAGCCGCAGCCGATCTGTACGTGTACCCGCGCAACGGCCAGAGTGACGCGCAGACGAGCACCGACCGCTACGAGTGTCACAGCTGGGCTGTCAACCAGACCGGATTTGATCCCACGCGCGGCGGGCAGGCGGGCGGCAACGCCGCTGACTACCGTCGTGCGATGGTCGCCTGCCTCGACGCGCGCGGCTACAGCGCGCGCTAGGTTTCAGGCGACGAACAGCAAAGCGCGGGCTCGCACGAGCCCGCGTTTTTTTATTGCCCCACCTGTACGGCCGGAGCGAACTGCCCCGGCTTGCCGCTGATCTGCAGCATCACCGTGGCGCTCGAGCCGTCCGCAGCTGCGATGTCCGCCAGCCCGTCGCCATTGAGGTCGCCGATCGCGACACCGAGCGGCTGTCCGAACCCCGGATAGGCGGTCGCGGCGAGCAGTGTCCCCGGGTGCGCGGGATCCTGCAGCAGCACCGAGATGCTCGCGCTCGGAAGGGGCGCGAGGCTCGCGACGGCGACGTCTGGCTTGCCGTCCCCGTTCAGGTCACCGACCGCCACATCGAGCGCGCCGCCGGCGGTCTGGTAGCTCACCGGCGCAAGGAAACTGCCGCTTGCATCCTGCAGCAGGATCGACACACCGGGCATGCCCGTGCCATCGGTCCCGGGACCGAAGTCGGCCACGACCAGGTCCGGGCGGCCGTCACCGTTCATGTCCGCGATCTTCACCGACTGCGGTCCGGCGCCGGCCGGGAAGCTCAGCGGATTCATGAAGGTGCGCCGCTGTGCACTCAGCTGATAGAACACCAGCACGACGCCGTTGTTGCCGCTGCTGTCATAGCCGGTGGCGACGATGTCGGCCGCGCCGTCGCCATTGAGATCGGCGACCGCGACCGAGGCCGTGGTCAGCCCCGTAGGCATCGACACGGGGGCGGAGAACTGTCCCGGATTCGCCGGATCCTGGTAGAGCACGATGACATTGCCGCTGGCACTGAAGTCCGCGAGCACCAGGTCCTGCGCGCCGTCCCCGTCGACATCAGCGATCACGACCTGGTTCGGAGCACCGCCGGTGACGAGATTGAGCGCGGGCTGGAACGTGCCCGCGGTGGCCCCGGGCAGGTAGATCGACACATTGCCCGTGATGCTGGCGACCACGAGGTCCAGTGCGCCGGTGCCGCTGAGGTCGCCCACGGCGATGCTCGCCGGATTGTAGCCGGTGCTCGGGTAGTGCACGCCCGGACTGAAGGTGCCGGGGGAGCCCTTGCTGTTCAGGATGACGTTGGCAAAGCCTGGGTTGTCGTAGAAGCCCTGGTTGGCAGTCGTGGCGACCAGCAGGTCCGGGACGCCATCGCCATTGACGTCGGCGATTGCAAGCGAGTTGGGGATGTTGATGACGCTGACGCAGCAGAAGTTGTCGTCGTTGCAGCTGCTGAGCGCCAGCGTTGCCAGCAGCAACGCCGCCGCCGTGCTGATGCGGCGCAGCGCGCGCCCTGGGCGGTTCATGAACCCTGGCCTGTCCACCTTGTGCTTCCTCCCCGAACGCGGTTACGCCACCGGGCGTGGGAACGCACCGACCTGGCTTGCGTTGACCGCGCGCACCGGCGGCCCCGCCTCGGGCAAAGGGTACACTGGCGGGGGCCGGGGAGCACGGGCGGCGAGGAAAATGGCACAAGGCAGTGACCGCATTGCGTTTTTGTTCGACGTGGACAACACGCTGCTCGACAACGACGCCATCCAGGCGGATCTCGCAGCCCACCTGCAGCGCGAGTTCGGGCAACGCAGCGGCGAGCGCTACTGGAGCATCTTCGAGCAGCTGCGCAGCGAGCTGGGTTACGCCGATTACCTCGGCGCCCTGCAGCGCTATCGACTCGAGAACCTCGATGACCCGGCGCTCCTGAAGATCTCGTTCTTCCTGCTGGACTACCCCTTCGCCGAGCGGCTGTATCCGGGGGCACTGGCTGCGCTGCGCCATTGCCGCAGCCTGGGCCTGCCGGTCATTCTCTCCGATGGCGATGTGGTATTTCAGCCGCGCAAGGTGCAGCGCGCCGGACTGTGGGATGAGGTCGCGGGCCGCGTGCTCATCTACCTGCACAAGGAGCAGATGCTCGGCGCGCTCGAGCAGCGCTACCCGGCCGCGCACTACGTGGTCATCGACGATAAGCTGCGCATTCTCGCGGCCTTCAAGGCCCAGTGGGGGGAGCGCGTGACGACGGTCTTCGTGCGCCAGGGGCACTATGCGCTCGATGCAGGCGAGGTGGAGCGCTATCCGCCCGCAGACCTTACGCTTACGCACATCCGGCAGTTCCCGAGCCTGAGCCGGGCCATGCTGCCCTAGCGTGGCATCCCCGAGCGTCAGCAGTTAGGCTACCGGCACGCATCCCCGGACTGCACGAGATTCAGGAGCCCCATGTCCGCAGATCGCCCGTGGCTCAGGCAGCTGCACGACACCAGCGAAGCCCTGCAGGGGGTGCTCGGTGCGCTGCTGGAGGCGGAGCGGCACTTCTCCCCGCCGGTGTCACCGCTCGAGCGCCTGAAGCAGATCACCACGAGCCCGGAATGGGCGTGGCTGCAGCCCCTGTACCGACTGATCGCGGATATCGATCACGCGCTCGCCTATGCCCAGGACCTGCCGGCGAGCGAGGCGGCAGCGATCGGCGCGCACGCGCGCGAGCTGCTCGCCGGCGGCGGGGCCGCCGCCGAGGCCGCCTTTCTGGAGCACTATCGCACGCTGCTGCAGAGCGACCCGGCGGTCGCCATGGCGCACGCCGCGGCGCTGCGGACGCTGCAGGTGCTGCCGGCGGAGGCCACCAATCAGGCGGAGCGGCTGCACGCGCGTCACCAGTGGAACGAGCGGCGGCGGTTCCTGCGCATGGAAACTCCCGGACGCGGCGCGTCCTGACCCGATGGAGGTTATCTCATGGTTCAGCCCGGCATTCCGAACTCGCACGTGGATCTGTTCAAGAAGAAGGCCTTCGCGCACCTGGCGACCGTGATGGTCGACGGCAGGCCGCAGGTGACCCCCGTGTGGGTCGACTACGACGGCCGGCACGTGATCATCAATACCGCCGAGGGGCGCCTGAAGGACAAGAACATGCAGCGCGACGGGCGCATCGCGCTCTCGATCACCGACCCGGACAATCCCTATCGCTATCTCGAGGTGCGCGGTCACATCGTGGAGCGCACCCACGCGGGCGCCGATGCACACATCGATGCGATGGCGAAGAAGTACCTCGGGCAGGACAAATACCCGTTTCGCCAGCCCGGCGAGGTGCGTGTGCTTTACAAGGTGATGCCGGAGCGCTCCACCTCGATGTGAGACGCCCGGCTAGTCCGCGTAGGAGCCGCCGTGGAAGCGGATCTGCAGCTCGTGGCGCGCGTAGTCGATGACCAGCACGTCGAACGTACCGAGCAGGTCCATGCCGAGCGTCAGTGCCGGGGTGTCGGTGTATCCCCAGTGCTGGAAGACGTACATGTCACCGAAGGTGATGCGGATGCCGCGCACCTTCATGCGTCCACCGAAGTCGATGTCCGGCGCCATCAGGTAGTCACCGCTTTGCACATCCAGGGTGACGCCCATGATGTCGGTGCGGGTCGTGCCGCGCGGCGCCTTGCGCATCAATGCGTTCTGCAGCGCAACGTTGCCGACGGTGCCCTGTGCGCCGGTGTCGATGATGGCCTTCGCAGGCACCGGTCCCACCATCACGTCCGCGACCAGCAGCCCGCGCACGACTTTAAGCGGCACGGTGCTGAAGCCGATGCGCGCGTGCTCCCCGTGCGAGCGCGTGATGCTCAGACGATCCTCGGTGAAGTCAGCATAGATGCGCTTGTTGGCGAGCCCTTCGCTGCCGAGCACGCCCTGCGCGCCGCCGAACACGTCGGCGAGCACCGGCAGGTGCGCGGGCCCGAGAAACAGGTCGCCGACCTCCAGCGTATCGACACGGATGATCGGCACCACCGCCTCGCCGGTGAAGCCGGTGACGTGCGCTTCAGACTCCGTGTTGACCGGCGTGCCGAGCAGCTGTGCGGCGCTGGCCGTGATGGCCGAGCCGGTCGCGCCCGTGTCGAGCACCAGCCGGAACGGTCCCTTACCGTCAATCATCACGGGAGCCCAGATCCGGCCGATCCGGTCGCGCCGCGTGGGGGCTACGTAGCGCGGCTCGGGTGTCTGTACGATGACTTCGGCCAGCGCCTGTGGCGTGGCCGCGGGGGCCGCAGGCGGAGCGGCCGCAGGCGTTGAGGCGGCAGGCGTCAGGGCCGCAGGCGAAGGAGCCGGCGCCGGCAGCGGCGTGTCTGCGCCAACGGGAGCCGAAAGCACCCCCAGGAGAACGGTGGAGATGAGCGCACGATGTCGCAGCACAGGGTGCAGTAGAGCACCTTTGGGGGGCGCGCTCCAGATGCACCGTCTCACATTCCGCACCGCCTGCCTTAGTTCCCGGTGCCGCTGACGTTCCAGCAGGCCGCGGCCGGGCCATTTGCGAACCGAAATCGGGCTCGGACGACGAGTTTTGCCGGGCTGCGAGCGCGTTTCGGCCGGATCGCGTAGCGCGGGGGCGCTACTCCATATGCACGATGCCCGAGGCCGCCGAAGTGCGAGTAGGCTTGGGGCCATCAGGGCCGTGCGGCCCTCCGGGGGATCGAGGGTTATGGGGGCACAGACTGAGCGCGTGATCCTGGTCACGGGCGCGAGCCGCGGCATCGGCCGCGGAACCGCGGTCGGACTGGCCGCGCCGGGCACGACGATTTATGTCACCGGCCGCACCACGCAGCCGGGCCGCGCGCCGCTGCCGGGAACGATTCACGAGACGGCCGCAGAGATCACCCGCCGCGGGGGCCGGGGCATCGCCGTCGCGTGCGATCACGCCGACGATACCCAGGTCGGGGCGCTCTTCGCGCAGATCGCGCGCGACTCGAAGCGCCTGGACGTCCTGGTCAACAATGTCACCGCGATACCGGACGAGCTGGTGCTGCCGGGGGGCTTCTGGGAGAAGCCGCTGTCGATGCAGGCGATCCTCGATGTGGGACTGCGCTCGCACTATGTCGCCAGCTGGTACGCGGCCCGCATGATGGTGCCCGAGCGCCGCGGCCTCATCGTGATGATCTCCTCCCCCGGGGCGCGCTGCTACCTGCACGGGCCGGCCTATGGTGCCGGCAAGGCCGGCATCGACAAGATGTCCGCCGACATGGCGATCGACCTGAAGAAGCACGGGGTCGCCGCACTCTCGCTGTGGGCCGGGCTCACCCTGACGGAGCGCTCCGAGGTCGCCATGCGCGAGCATCCCGGGGACTACGAGGCGGTGATGGCGAACGCCGTGCACCCGGAATTCATGGGCCGCCTGCTTCTCGCACTGCTGCGCGATCCGCAGCTTCCCGAGCGCTCGGGCAAGACCTGGTATGCGGCAGAACTTGCCGCGGAGCTGAACGTGAAGGACATCGACGGCCGCCAGCCGCCCTCCGACCGCGCGTTCCTGGGCGAGCCGGCGCAGGTGTCCGGCGCGGTCATCGGCGGTTAGCGCGAAGGGGAGAATCCGCATGAGTGAGCTCGAGGAACTGCGCCGCCGCGTGCAGCGTCTGGAGGACATCGAAGCCATCCGGCGCCTGAAGGCACGCTACCTGAATGCCTGCGATTCGCAGGATCCGGAGGGCGCGAAGGGGTGCTTCGCCACCGGGGAGGTCCTGATCGACATGGGTCACGTGGGCGTGTTTCGCGACCGCGAGGCCTTCGCGGAGATCTATCGCACCTTCGGCTGCCAGCCGTTCGTTCTCGACATGCATCACGGCGCGAACCCCGAGATCGAGTTCCGCGACGCCGAGCACGCCGCCGCCCTGTGGGCACTCGAATACCGCAACATCAACACGCAGGCGAAGACCGTCACCTTCGTCAGCCTCATCTATCACGATGAGTACGTGAAGCAGGGCGGTCAGTGGAAGATCAGCAGCAGCCGCTCGGAGTTCAAGACCGCCCTGCACTGCAGTTACGCGAGCGGCACGCTCGAGGCGCAGCTGGCGGCACGCTCGGTCGCCGGCGCGGTGAGCTACCAGAAGTGAGCCACGAAAGAGAACGCATGCCCTACCCACGCGCGGAAGTCGAAGCGGCCATCCGGGGCCTGGCGGAGGCCTTCAAGGAGGCTGAGCGGACCAACAAGTGGTCCTGGATCGCCGACAGGTTCTACCACGAGGACTGCGTGTACACCTGTCCGTACGCGGGCGCGATGCCCGTCGTGGCGCGCAGCCGCGACGAGATCCGCGCCACGCACTACGGGCGCGACATGGACGTCGGCTCAGGGTGGGCGGGCTGGAGCTTCCCGATCCTCAACTGGGCGATCGAGGGCGACCAGATCATCAGCCACTGGGTCAACCGCGGGCCCGGGCGCCGTGCCGATGGCAGCTACTACGAGACCCACGGTGTCTCCTTCATTACCTATGGCGGTGGTGGCATGTTTTCCTCCCAATACGACCTCTTTGACCTCGCGCACCAGATGCATCTGTGCGATGAACTCGATGCGGCCGGCCTGCTCAGCCCGAGGCTGAAGGCCGAATGGGTGCAGCCGGTGAAGAAGCGCCTCATGAACATGCTGCAGCAGGGAGCCGCGACATGAGCAGCCCACTCTTCCCCGAGGGCGCCGCGCTGGTGATCGGCGGCAGTGGCGGCGTGGGCCAGGCGGTGTGCCGCGAGTTCGCCCGCGCCGGCACCGCGGTGGCGCTCACCTATAACAGCAAGCGCGAGGTGGCCGAGCGTCTGGCTTCCGAGCTGCGTGCCTTCGGCGTGCGCGCCAGCGCACACCAGCTCACCATCGGTGATGCCGCACGCGTGGAGGCGGTGGTGCAGGAGGCCGCGCGCGAGCACAAGCGGCTGCACACCATCGTCGTCGGCGCCGGCACGTTCGCCAAGCAGGTGTTGCTGTCGGAGATGACGCGCGAGCTGTGGCAGACGGTCATGGAGCAGGACGTGAACGGCTTCTTCAACGTCATGCAGGCGACGCTGCCGCGCCTGAAGGCCTGGGGCGGTGGCTCGTACGTGCACCTGGGTTCCGCCGGGCACCTCAGCTG
>DATIXW010000177.1:0-7939 GCA_035518135.1 Steroidobacteraceae bacterium | reverse complement strand
GTTCGCCGTCTCGCGCCGTGCCCCCCGCCAGGCGCGCATGTTCAACACCCCCACCCAGATCAGCGTGTCGGTCGATGAACGCAACCGCCGCTCGGTGCTCGAGCTCACCGCCGGCGACCGCCCGGGCCTGCTGTGCGAGGTCGGCAAGGTGCTGATGGCGCAGCGCGTGGAGCTGCACGCCGCCAAGATCATGACCGTCGGCGAGCGCGCCGAGGACGTCTTCTACCTGAGCGACTTCGACAATCAACCGCTCGGCACGCCCGCCGCCGAGCAGCTCAAGGAACAGCTGCTGGCCGCGCTCGATGAGCGTGCCGGGCCGGAGCCGGCGCGCGCCCCGAGCCGCGTGCCGGCATGAACCCCAACCTCGAGGCGCTGCGACCCTACCCGTTCGAGCGGCTCTTGCGGCTGAAGGCCGGCACCGCCCCGCCCGCGCAGCTGCAGCACATCGGCCTCTCAATCGGGGAACCGCGTCATGAGCCGCCGCAGCTAGCGAGCGTGGCCGCGTGGAACGAGGATGCGCACGCGGCGGACAACCGCCGGCTCTACCAGGAGAAATTCGCGCGTGTGCTGCCGCTGCTCGCGCCGCTCATGTCAGTCGCGCGCCCGCAGGGCGCGTTCTATCTCTGGAGCGCGCTGAATGAGGACGACGAGCGCTTCGCGCGCGAGCTGTTGGCACAGCAGCACCTGACGGTGCTGCCGGGTAGCTACCGGGGGCTCGATGCCGGGCGCGGCAACCCCGTTGCCCGGCACGTGCGTATCTCGCTCGTGCCGGGGGTTGATACGTGCGTCGAAGCGGCCGAGCGGCTGCGGACCTTTCTGATGCGGCGCTGAGCGCTGCGCGCGGGGAACCGAACCATGAGCGAGCTCGACTTCCTGCAAACCACCATCGAGGCCGCCTGGGAGCGCCGCGCGCAGCTCACTCCCGGCAACATGTCCGATGATCTGGATGAGGCCATCGCCGAGTCACTGGCGCTGCTGGATGCGGGCACCGTGCGGGTCGCCGAGCCGTCCGCGGGCGGCTGGCGCGTGCATGAGTGGCTGAAGAAGGCGGTGCTGCTGTCCTTCCGCACCCGCGACAACGAGCTGATCCGCGGCGGTTACACCAACTTCTACGACAAAGTGCCGCTGAAGTACGCGCACGCGAGCGAGGCGCAGCTGCGCGCCGGGGGCGCGCGCATCGTGCCGCACGCCATCGTGCGCCACGGCGCCTATGTCGCCCCAAACGTGGTGCTCATGCCGAGCTACGTGAACATCGGCGCCTACATCGGCGCCGGCACCATGGTGGACACCTGGGCCACGGTGGGCTCGTGCGCGCAGATCGGCCGCAACGTGCACCTCTCCGGCGGCGTCGGCATCGGCGGGGTACTCGAGCCGCTGCAGGCCGCGCCCACGATCATCGAGGATGACTGCTTTATCGGCGCGCGCTCGGAGATCGTCGAGGGCGTCATCGTAGAAGCGGGCGCGGTCATCTCCATGGGCGTGTTCATCGGCCAGAGCACGCGCATCTACGACCGCAGCACGGGGGAAATCCTGCGCGGACGCGTGCCCGCCGGTGCGGTGGTCGTGCCCGGTACCCTGCCCTCGGCCGATGGACGTTGCGCGCTCAGCTGCGCCGTGATCGTGAAGCGCGTGGACGCGCAGACCCGCGCCAAGACCTCGATCAACGAGCTGCTGCGCGGTGCCGAATGAGGCGCGGCGCCCCCTCTAGCGCGAGCTGAGCGGCAGGCGGCGTGCCGGTGCGGGGCGCGCACCCGCACGGGCGCGGCTGCGGATGGGGGCGAACGCAACCCGTGCCCGGCGTTGCGTCTCCGCATCGAAGGCGCGGTAAAGCCGGATCAGCCGGCGGCCGAAGGCGGTAAGCTGCGCGCCGCCGCCGTGGTTGCCGCCCTTGCGCGCATCGGTTACCGGCTCCCGTGAGGACTCGTTCAGGCTCGCGAGCAGCTGCCAGGCCCGTCGGTAGCTCATGCCGAGCACCCGTGCCGCCTCCGACAGCGAGCCGGTCTCCCCGATCTTTTCCAGCAGCGAGATCTTGCCCGGACCGATTGCGAGCGTGGCGCCGAGATCGATCCGGAAGCGAACGACCGGGGGGGCGTTTGCGGCGGCCTTGCCTGCCGTGGTGCGCTTGCGAGGACTCACGGCGCGCGATTGTAGCGAAGCGCCAACCCCGGGCGGGGCATAACGACAGGGTTCCGGGGCCTCTCCAGATGTGACCGAACTGCGACTCGCGCTCGACTGACAGCGTAACCACCGCATCCCTAGGCTTGGGTCAGAGTCGGTGTCATTCAAACGTCATACGTGGTTCGTACCATCCGCAGGCCTTTGAGTGTGCAGCGTTTGTCACATAAAAGTCATAAAACACCCAGCGGACCAGACAGGAGCTTCGATAATGAGGAACTACATCCTACCCACGGCGCTAGCTCTGAGTTGCGTCAGCGCAACTGCGCTCGCGGACGTGCAGGTCACAGAAAACACGACCGTCGGAGGCCTGGCCTTCTTCGATGTCAGCCACATCAGCCTGAAGAACGACGACAAGAACGGGAACGAGGTCGATACCGCGCCGACCGGAACCGGGTTCGACATCAAGCGCTTCTACCTGATCGTCAACCACCAGTTCAACAGCGTCTGGTCGGCGAACCTGACGACGGATGCGCAGTACTCCACCGCCGCGACCACCAGCGTGCCGACCACGGCCGGTGGCACCACGAACGCGCTCACTAACCAGAACACGAGCGGCGGTGTGACCGAAGTGATGATCAAGAAGCTGTACCTGCAATACAAGCCACAAAAGGAGTTCGGCCTGCGGGTCGGCGCCGCCGACACGCCCTGGATACCGTGGGTCGAGAGCATCTACGGCAATCGCTGGGTCGAGAAGCTGCCCCTTGACCGCCTGGGACTGGGCAACACGGCCGACTGGGGCGCCAACGCATACGGCAGCTTCGGTGAGCATGACGTGGCGGGCTATTCGCTCTCGGTGCTCAACGGCGGCGGGTACAAGAACCCCTCACGCACCAAGGACGTCGACGTCGAGGGCCGCGTCTACGTGAACCCGATCGAGTGGCTCACCGTCGGCGCCGGCTTCTACAGCGGGCACCTCGGGCAGGTCAACGCCGCGAACGAGAACTTCCCCACCAACACCGCGAACCGCTTCGATGCCGCCTTCGGCGTCAAGTTCTCCGGGTTCAAGCTGGGGGGCGAGTACTTCACCGCGAAAAATTACAAGACGGTCAACAACCTCGCCGCTTCCGCCTACGGTACCTCCTCGGTCGTGACCGCGAGCGGTGCCGCCCCGGTGAGCGACAAGGCGGAGGGCGGCGCGATCTGGGCCTCCTTTGCCTTCACCCCGGAGTGGTCGGTGTTCGCCCGCTTCGATGACGTGAAGCTCAGCAAGGACGTGGCGCCGGACCTCAAGGACGAGTACGCGAATGCCGGCATCGACTACAAGCCGATTCCCTCGGTGGACGTAGGCCTGGTGTACAAGTACGAAAAGGTCAAGAACGGCAGCACGCCCATCAGCAGCGCGGATGCCAACGGCAGCTACACCATCGGTGGTGCGACCGGCACGGGCGATGGCAAGTTCAACGAGATCGGCATCTACATGCGTTGGGCGTTCTGATCACCCCGGAGTCTGCGGCACGTCTACGGATGGGCGTGCCCGGCTCGGCTAGCCGAAGCGTCCGGTGATGTAGTCCTCGGTGAGGCGGTGGCGCGGGTTGGTGAAAATCCGGTCCGTGTCGCCCACCTCGATCAGCTCCCCCAGGTGAAAGTAGGCGGTGCGCTGCGAGACGCGCGCCGCCTGCTGCATGGAGTGCGTGACGATCACGATCGCGTACTGCTCGCGCAGCTCATCGATCAGGTCCTCGATGCGCGCGGTCGCGATCGGGTCGAGCGCCGAGCACGGCTCGTCCATGAGGATCACCTCCGGCTGCACGGCGATGGTGCGCGCGATGCACAGCCGCTGCTGCTGGCCCCCCGAGAGGCCGGTGCCGGGGCTGCTCAGGCGATCCTTGACCTCCTCCCACAATCCCGCGCGCGTCAGGCTCGAGCACACGATCTCATCCAGCTGCGCGCGGCGAGCGGCGAGCCCGTGAATGCGCGGCCCGTAGGCGACGTTGTCGTAGATCGACTTGGGGAACGGATTGGGCTTCTGGAACACCATGCCGATGCGCGCCCGCAGCTGCACCGCATCCACCGCGGGATCCTGGATGTCCTTGCCATCGAGCACGATCGAGCCGGTGACCCGCGCCCCGGGAATGGTGTCGTTCATGCGGTTCAGGCAGCGCAGGAAGGTCGACTTGCCGCATCCGGAGGGGCCGATCATCGCCAGCACCTGCCGCGGCGCGACCTCGATGGAGACGCTCTTCAGCGCCTGCTTGGCACCGTAGTAGACGCTCACGTCCCGGCAGATGAACACCGGGTTCGGCACCGCGGCATCGCGCGGCGCGCTGTCGCCCGCCGGCGCGGCGACCCGGCCGCTGGGCTTGAGGCCGAGCCGCCCCGCCGGCGCCGCGGGCCGCGCGGCGGCAGCGGCGCCGTTGCCGCGCGTGGCCGGTTCCTCGGCAGCCGCCGGCTGCGGCGGCAGGCTGTGCGGTTCAGGGGTGTCGTTCATAAGGCGCGTCATCACTTTAGCCGAAGCGACCGGTGACGTAGTCATCGGTGCGCCGGTTCCTGGGCGCGGTGAAGATCTGCTCGGTCGGGCCGATCTCGATCAGGTCGCCCAGGTACATGAAGGCGGTGACGTTGGAGACGCGCGCCGCCTGCTGCAGGTTATGGGTGACGATGGCGATACAGTAACGCTCACGCAGCGCCTGCAGGGTCTCCTCGACCCGCAGCGTCGAGATCGGATCCAGCGCGGCCGTAGGCTCATCGAACAGCAGCACCTCCGGGCGTACCGCCAGCGTGCGCGCGATGCACAGGCGCTGCTGCTGACCACCGGAGAGACTGCGACCATCTTCGTGCAGCTTATCCTTGACCTCCTCCCACATGGCCGCATCGCGCAGCGCCTCCTCGACGCGCTCGGCGAGCTCGCTGCGCGCCATGCGCTTGGCAAGGCGCAGCCCGAAGCTGACGTTGTCGAAAATCGACATCGGGAAGGGGGTGGCCTTCTGAAACACCATGCCGACGCGGTAGCGCAGGTCGGCCGCGTCCACCGTGGGCGCGAGCACGTCCTCGCCATCAAGCAGTACCTCGCCGGTGGCGCGGTGCCCGGGATAGAGCGCGTACATGCGGTTGAACACCCGCAGCAGCGTCGACTTGCCACAGCCGGAAGGGCCGATGAAGGCAGTGATCTCACGATCGCGCAGGGTGAGGCTGATGTCCTTCAGTGCCTGGGAGGCGCCGTAGTAGAAGTTGAGGTGGCGCACGTCGAACTTGACGATGCCGGCCGTGGCGCTCACCGGGGGCACGGCGAACTTCATCTCCGGCAGGTGCATCAGTGCCTGCCCGCCGGGTTCAGGCGCGCCACCACCACGCGAGCCGTGACGCTCAGCACCAGGATGCTCGCCGTGATGATGAGCGCCCCGGCCCACGCCAGCTTCTGCCAGTTCGGGGAGGGGCTGAGCGCGAACTGGAAGATCACCACCGGCAGGTTCGCCATGGGCGCGAGCAGCCTGGTGCTCCAGAACTGGTTGTTGAGGGCCGTGAACAAGAGCGGCGCGGTCTCGCCGCTGATGCGGGCGACCGCCAACAGCAGCCCGGTGACGATGCCACTGCGCGCCGCCGGGTAGATTACGCTGGTGATGGTGCGCCAGTGATACGCCCCCATGGCGGTGGAGGCGTCCTTCATGCCCTGCGGCACCAGATTGAGCATGTCCTCGGTGGTGCGCACCGTCACCGGCATCGCGATGATGGCGAGCGCCACGGCCCCGGCGAGGGCCGAGAAGTGCTTCATGCTCACCACCAGCAGCTCGTACACGAACAGGCCGATGATGATCGAGGGCGCCGAGAGCAGCACGTCGTTCACGAAGCGGATCACCGCGCTCAGGCGCGTGCCGCGTCCGTACTCGGCCAGGTAGGTGCCGGCCAGCATGCCGATCGGACCCCCGATCAGGATGCCGATCACGGTCATGAGGATGCTGCCGTAGATCGCATTCAGCAGCCCGCCGCTGCCGCCCGGCGGCGGGGTCATCGCGGTGAACACCGGCCCGGCAAGTCCGGCGACCCCGTTGGCGATGAGGGTCCAGAGGATAGCGCCGAGCAAGAACAGGCCGATGACGGTCGCCAGGCCCGAGAGCGTCAGGGCCAGCAGGTTCAGCAGGCGGCGCAGCAGGCGGCGGTTCATACCGAGGAGAGCGCCCGCTGCTGCAGGCGCAGCAGCATGAAGCGCGCCGCCGCGATCACCGAGAAGGTGATGAGGAACAGGATCGCCCCGAGGGCGACGAGCGATGAGGTGTACAGGTCCCCGACCGCCTCGGCGAACTCGTTGGCGATCGAGGCGGAGATCGTGGTGCCCGGCGCGAGCAGCGAGGTGCCGATGCGGTGCGCGTTGCCGATCACGAAGGTGACCGCCATGGTCTCCCCGAGCGCGCGGCCCAGCCCGAGCATGATGCCGCCGATCATGCCGGTGCGCGCATAGGGCACGACCACCTGCCAGATGACCTCCCAGGTCGTCGCCCCGAGCCCGTAACCGGACTCCTTGAGCACGTCCGGAACCGTCTCGAACACGTCGCGCATCACCGCCGCAATGAAGGGAATCACCATGATCGCCAGCACGAAGCTTGCCGTGAGGATGCCGATCCCGTAGGGCGGTCCCTGGAACAGCCGGCCGATAAGCGGCAGCGGGCCGAGCGAGGCGATCAGCAGCGGCTGCACGTGGGCCTGCAGGATCGGTGAGAGCACGAACAGCCCCCAGATGCCGTAGATGATCGAGGGCACCGCCGCCAGCAGCTCGATCGCCACTCCGACCGGGCGCCTGAGCCACGCGGGCGCCAGCTCGGTGAGGAAGATGGCGATGCCGAAGCTCACCGGGACGGCCAGCAGCAGCGCCAGCGCGGAGGTCACCAGCGTGCCGTAGATCGGCGCGAGCGCGCCGTACTGATCCGTGACCGGGTTCCAGATCTCGCGCGTGAGGAAGGCGAGCTTGAAGTGCGCCAGCGCCGGCCACGCGCCGATCAGCAGCGAGAGCGCGACCCCGCCGAGCAACAGCAGCACGGTCAGCGCCGCGGCGAGCGTGGCCAGCCGGAACAGCCGCTCGCGCAGGCGCTGTCCGGTGGCGTAGCGCGGATTGATCGCGGCCACGGAGTTCATCGCGGACGCCACCCTGTCACGCTCCCGGCATCTCCTTCAAGAACCGGCGGCTGCCCCGTCATCGGGGAGCAGCCGCCGGTGTAGCTGCATGCAAGCGTCCGCTGCCCACGCTGACTCAGTGCCAACGCGAGCGCGGCAGTTACATCGTCGCGCCCTTGATCTGCGACTTCCAGGTCGCGCGCACCTGCTGGATCAGGCTGTCGGGCAGGGGCACGTAGTCGAGCTCGGCCGCCATCTTGCCACCGTTCTTGTACGCCCAGTCGAAGAACTTGAGCGCGGTCGAGGTCGCCGCCGGATCCGGCGGGGTGCTGTAGAGGAGGATGAAGCTGGCGCCGGTGATCGGCCAGCTCTTCTCGCCCGCCTGGTCGGTGAGGATCAGGTAGTAGCCTTCCGCGTGCGCCCAGTCGGCGCTGGCGGCGGCTGCCTGGAAGGTGTCCGCGCTCGGGGCCACCGGCTTGCCGGACTTGTTGACCAGGTTGGCGTGCGCCATGTTGGTCTGCTTCGCATACGCGTACTCGACGTAGCCGATGGCGCCGTCGGTCTGGCGCGTCATGTTGGCCACGCCCTCGTTGCCCTTGGCACCGATGCCGACCGGCCACTGCACCGAGGTCGCCGCGCCGACCGTGCTCTGGAACTTGCTGCTCTCCTTGGAGAGATAGTCGGAGAAGAGGAAGTTCGTGCCCGAGCCGTCCGAGCG
>DATIXW010000176.1:0-2737 GCA_035518135.1 Steroidobacteraceae bacterium | reverse complement strand
AGTTCCCGGCCGTTGAGCGTGCCGTCCCCGAGACCATAAAGACCTGAGTCCGTCTCGATCTTCAGGGTCACGAAGTTGCGGCCGGGGCAGGTGACGATGACGCGGGCGGCGATGATTTTCACGAGAACTTCACTCCGGTTGCAGGCCAGGGCGCGGCGCGCCGGCGCCGGGCACGCGCCGGCACACCGGCAGCGAGGATGTTTCTGATGGCACGACGCTTACCTCCGCTGAACGCCCTGGTGGTCTTTGAGACGGCGGCGCGCCACCTGAGCTTCACGCGCGCTGCCGATTCGCTGCACGTCACGCAGGCGGCCGTCAGCCACCAGATCAAGGCTCTGGAGGAGTGGCTCGGCGCCACCCTGTTCCACCGCCTCGGACGCGGCCACGGCCTTGTGCTCACCGAGGCCGGTCGGCACTACCTGCCGCGCGTGCGCGCCGCCTTCGACATCATCCGCGAATCCACCGCCGCAATCGACACCGAGCGCAAGCGCGTTCTGTCCATCAAGACGCTCGATTCCTTCGGCTACCACTGGCTGGTGCCGCGCCTGCACAGCTACTCGCAACGCTTCCCCAAGGTCGACGTGCGCATCCTCTCGAGCGACCTCGAGGACGACGCCCTCGCCAAGGGGGTGGTGGATCTCGACATCCGCTACGGCGACGGCGACTGGGCCGACGTCGAGGCGGTACGCTTTCTCACCGAGTCGATCTTCCCGGTGTGCAGCCCGCACATCATCACCGTGACGGCACCGCTGTGCACGCCGGAGGACCTGCGCCATCACACCCTGCTGCACGATGTCATGGTGACCGACTGGCGCGGCTGGCTCGAGGCCGCCGGCATCACCGGCATCGACGCGGAGCGTGGACCTGGCTTCAATCATTCGCATCTGGTCACCCAGGCGGCCATCAGTGGCTCCGGCGTTGCGCTCGGGCGCAGCGCACTGGTAGCCGATGCGCTGCGTCGCGGCGAGCTGGTCCGTCCGTTCAGCCTGAGCATTCCTTCCCGCTACAGCTACTTCGTGGTCTGCTCGCGTGGCGCGGTGCGCGATCCGGTCGTGGCCGGCTTTCGCGACTGGCTCATCGGCGAAGGCGCCACCTCGCAGCAGGCCCTGAACGCGCTGGACAATTCCGCGATCACAGCCGAATCATCACCGACTTGAGCTCGGTGTAGGACTCGACGCTGGCGCGCCCGTGCTCGCGCCCGAGGCCGCTTTGCCTGAAACCGCCGAACGGGATCGCCACGTCCGGGCGCCCGTGATCATTTACCCAGAACAGTCCCGCCTCGACCGCCGCCGCCACGCGGTGCGCCCGCGCGAGATCGCGCGTCCACACGCTCCCGGCCAGGGGGTACTGCGTGTCATTGGCAAGCTCGATGGCCTGCGCCTCATCGGTGAAGGACTGTGCGCACAGCACCGGGCCGAAGATTTCCTCGCGCAGCACCACCGAGGCGAGCGGCGGGCGCGCGAGGATCGTGGGCTCAAAGTAATACCCGCCGCGGGCGAGCACGTGCCCGCCGCTGATGAGCTCGGCACCGTCCGCGCGGCCGCGCGCGACCTTCTGCTCGATGCTGCGCAAGTGCTCGGCCGTGATAACCGGCCCCATCTGGCTGTCCGCATCCATGCCGGGGCCGACGCGGATCTTCCGGGCGTGCTCGGCCATCAGGCGCATGAAGTCGCCGTAGACTGCGGCCTCGACGTACAGGCGTGAGCTTGCGACGCACACCTGTCCGGCGTTGCTGAAGATGCCTGCGCTGACTCCGGCTGCGGCGCGCTCGAGATCTGCGTCGGCGAACACCAGCGCCGCCGACTTGCCGCCGAGTTCGAGCGTCACGCGCTTCAGATCCGGCATCGCGGCTGCGAGGATGCGCCGCCCGGTGAGGCCCGAGCCGGTGAAGGAAACCTTATTGACCTCGGGGTGGCGCACCAGCGCCTCCCCGATGGTGGCGCCCGGTCCGGTCACCACGTTGACGACCCCGGGCGGCACGCCCGCCTCGGTCAGGGTGCGCATCAGGCGCAGCACCGAGAGCGAGGCCTGCTCGGGAGGCTTGATGACCACGCTGCAGCCGGCGGCCAGCGCGGGGGCGAGTTTCCAGCAGGCCATTGCGAGCGGCCCGTTCCACGGAACGATAAGCACCGCCACCCCGAGCGGCTGGTGGCTCGTGTAGCAGGCGTACTCGCCGGCGGCAGCCAGGGTCGGCGCAGGTGTTGTGCCCTCGAGCTTGGTACACCAGCCGGCGTGGTAGCGGAAGGACTCCGCGGCGATGACCACGTCGCCGTGGCGTGCGGCGGCGAGCAGCTTGCCGCAGTCGAGCGTCTCAAGCTCGGCGAACTCCTGGGCATCCCGCTCGATGAGCTCGCCGATGCGCCACAGGACCTGGCTGCGCGCGCTCGGGGTGAGCCCCGTCCAGCGCCGCTCGCGGAAGGCACGCCGTGCGGCGTTGACCGCCGCGTCCGCCTCGGCAATGCCGGCGGGCAGGAACTCGCTGATCTGCGTGCCGTCGGCAGGATTGAACACTGCGCAGGCGCGCGCCGCGACTGGCTGCTGCTCGCGCCCGTCGATAAAGGGCGCGTGGGCTTCCCCGAGGAAGCGGCGCGCCGCCGCGCCCGGATCGGTGACGCTGCCCATGGCCGTCAGCCGCCGCCGACGAAGGCGCGCAGCGCGCGCAGCAGGGCGTCGTTGTCGCTCTCGAGTCCGATGGTGATGCGCAGCGAGTTCGCGGGGGAGCCGCCCACCGGGCGCG
>DATIXW010000175.1:0-10903 GCA_035518135.1 Steroidobacteraceae bacterium | reverse complement strand
TAGCGTAACAGGGTGAATATCCGGGCGCAGGTCAGTCTCCTCATTGCCGGCATTTTCGTGATCTTCGGCCTCGCCGCGATCATGATCGGCAAGCTCGTCCTCATGCCGAGCTTTGCCGAGCTCGAGCGTGCCGACGCGCGTACGGCCATGCGCCGCATCGACCATGCGCTCGGGCAGACGCTCGAGCAGGTGGCGGTGGCGAGCATGGACTGGGGCAACTGGTCCGACACCTATCACTTCATCGAGGACCGCAATCCCGAATTCGTCCGCGCCAATATCACCGACGTGGCGCTGCGGCAGCTGGAGGTCAACGCGCTGCTGATCGTGGATGCGGACAACAAAGTGGTCCTGGCACGCGACCTCCAGCTGCAGAGCGAGCAGCCGCTGCGGCTGGACCTGGCCGCCCTCAAATCGCTCCCGGAGAATTTCCCCTGGCGCGCGAGCCGGCTCGGCGAGCACTCGGTGAAGGGGCTCCTGAGGACCAACCGCGGCGTCATGCTGCTCGCAGCCTCGCCCATCCTCGACGGCAACGGCAAGGGCCCGGCACGCGGCATGGTGCTGATGGGGCGCCTGCTGAACGGGGCCACCCTCAGCGAGATCGCCGCGCAGGCGCAGGCGGACCTGACCATGCTGCCGGTCATGCCGGCGCTCGAGGGCGAGCGCCTCGAGGAGACCGATAGGCTGACGCGGGTCTATCGGCCCTTCAGCGATCTTTATGGCCGGCCGCTCGTCGCGTTGCGCGTGGACGTGCCGCGCGAGGTCAGCCTGCGCGGCAAGGCCGCGGTGCGGGTCGCGGCCGTGAGCCTGTTCGCCGCCGCCGTGCTGGTGCTGATCCTGCTCGCGGTCGTCCTCAACAAAGTCATCCTCGATCCGCTCGCGCTCATCACGCGGCACGCGGTGGCACTCGGGGAGGGCGGTGAGGGCGCCGCGCTCAACCTGCAGCGCGACGATGAGATGGGCGTGCTGGCGCGCGAGTTCGACCGCATGGTCGAACGCGTCAGCGAGTCGCGCATGCAGCTCGTCGACCAGTCCTTCCAGGCGGGCTTCGCCGAGCTCGCGCGCGGCGTGCTGCACAACCTCGGCAACGCCATGACGCCGATCGGGGTGCGCCTGGCGAACCTCGGCGAGCGGCTGCGCGAGGCGCCGACCGCGGAGGTCGAGCAGGCCGTCACGGAACTGCAGCAGCCCGAGTGCGACGCGCAGCGGCGCGTGGACCTCGAGGAATTCGTGCGCCTGGCCTGCCGGGACCTCGCCGCCACGGTGCACGCGGCCCAGGAGGATGTGGCCGTGATGGCCCGCCAGACGACTCTGGTGCAGACGACGCTCGCCGAGCAGATGCGCGCCACGCGCAACGATCACGTCATCGAGCCGGTGCGCCTCACCGAGCTCGTGTCGCAGTCGCTCGAGATCGTGCCGGATGCCTGCCGCCAGCGCCTGGCGATCGAGAGCGACGAGACGCTGCGCCGGCTCGGGGCGGTGCGCATCGCGCGCACGGTGCTGCGCCTGGTGCTGCAGAACCTGATCATCAATGCGGCGGACGCGGTGCGCGACGCCGGCAAGGAAAAGGGCGTGCTGCGCCTGAGCGCGGAAATCGTCCAGCAGGATGAGGTGCGGCAGCTGCACCTGCAGTGTCGCGATGATGGGGTGGGGATCGCGCCGCAGAACCTGCAGCGCGTGTTCGAGAAGGGATTTTCCACTAAGTCTCCGGAGACCAATCATGGCATCGGCCTGCACTGGTGCGCCAATGCCATCAACGCGCTCGGCGGCCGCATCTGGGCGGCGAGCGAGGGTCCCGGACGTGGTGCTTCGATGCACCTGATGGTGCCGCTGGCGGCACGTGAATCTGCCTCGCTGGCAGGCGTCTGAGGTTCATGTATGAGTGAGCGAAACCCACCCGTGCGCGTGCTCGTGGTCGACGATGAGCCCGAGGTGCGCGACGCCTACCGCCAGATCCTCCTCGAGCACGAAGTGACCCAGGAGATGGCCGGCTTTCGCGAGCTGCGCAGCCGCCTGTTCCAGAAGAAAAATCCCGGCGACACGGCGCGGGAGCGCTCCCCGGCGCGCGCCGCCGGCTTCGAACCGGTGTTCTGCGACGGCGCCGAGGCGGCGGTCACCGCCGTGAAGGAAAGTCTTGCGCGCAATCAGCCCTTCGCCGTGGTGTTCCTCGACATGCGCATGCCGCCCGGCCCCGACGGGGCCTGGGCCGCCACCAAGATCCGCGAGCTCGATCCTGCGGTCGAGATCGTCGTGTGCACGGCGTACTCGGACGTCGACCCCTGCGAGATCGGCGGCCTTGCGCCGCCGGAGGACAAGCTTTCCTACCTGCAGAAGCCGTTTCACCCGCACGAGATCCGCCAGCTCACCATCGCCCTGAGCAGCAAGTGGCGCGCGGAACGGCGCATCGTGAAGCTCGCCTATTTCGATACGCTCACCGGCCTCCCCAATCGCGACCAGGCCCACAAGCGTCTGGTGAGCGCGCTGCAGGCGGCCAAGGACAACCAGCGCGTGCTCGCGGTGCTGTACCTGGACCTGGACAACTTCAAGCGCGTGAACGACACCCTCGGGCACGCGGTGGGCGATGAGCTGCTGTGCGTGGTCGCGGACCGCCTGCGCAGCTCCCTGCGCTACGGGGGGGCCGATGCGCCCGCCGGTACCGCCGACAGTGCGCGCCCCGGTGACCTGGCGCGCCTCGGCGGGGATGAGTTTCTCGTGCTGCTGCCCAACCTGCGCAGTGCCGCGGATGCCGGGGCGGTCGCGGAGCGGCTGATCACGGCGCTGCGCGAGCCGGTGCAGCTTGCGATGAATTCCCTGGTCGTCACTCCGAGCGTTGGCGTCGCGCTGTATCCGCAGGACGGCGCGGACGCGGAGATGCTGCTGCGCAACGCGGACCTGGCGATGTACTTCGCCAAGCGCCGCTCGCCGGGCACGCACGCGTTCTTCGACGTCGCCATGAACGCCAACGCGCTGCATCGCTTCACCATCGAGGAGCAGCTGCGCGGGGCGCTCGAGCGCGACGAGTTCACGCTGCAGTACCAGCCGCAGTTTGACGTGCGCACCGGCACGGTCTCCGGGATGGAGGCGCTGCTGCGCTGGAACAACGCCGAGCTCGGCCAGGTGAGCCCGATCGAGTTCATTCCCATCGCGGAGGAGACCGGTCTCATCCATGCCATCGGCAAGTGGGTGCTGCAACAGGCGTGCCGGCAGGCGCGCATGTGGCGCGACGAGGCGCTGCCGTTCCAGCGCATAGCGGTCAACGTCTCCGGCAAGCAGTTTGCCCTCGCGGAGTACCCTTCCGAGGTGGCCGCGATTCTCGAGGAAACCGGACTTGAGCCCTCGGCCCTCGAGCTCGAGATCACCGAGTCGGTGGTCATGGCGGACGAGGCGTGGGCCCAGAAGGCCATCAACGAGCTCAAGCAGCTCGGCATCTCCCTCGCCATCGATGACTTCGGCACCGGGTACTCGAGCTTCGGACGCCTGCGCCACTTCTCCGTCGATCGCCTGAAGATCGACCGTTCCTTCGTCAGCAGCGTCACCGAGTGCAACGACGATCGGGCGATCGCGGCGGCGATCATCGCGATGTCGCGCTCGCTGCGCATCAACGTGACCGCCGAGGGCGTGGAGAACTTCCCGCAGCTGGCGTTCCTGCAGGAGCAGGAGTGCCAGGATGCGCAGGGTTTTCTCCTCAGCCGCCCGCTGGGCGCCGAGGCCGCCCGCGAGCTGCTGCGGCGCGTGGACGATGCGAGCGATGAGTCGCGCACGCAGCGTCTGAAGGTGATCATCGGCTGAGGCCGCACGCAGGGGCGCCCTTCGGCGGCGCCCGTTTGCGCGTAGAATCGGTCCGCTTCATTCGTGAATCGGACTTCATGCAGACCGCACTCGCCGAGTTCATCCGCAGCGGCGCCACCGGCGCCGAGGCCGACGCGATCCTGCGCAGCTGCGTGCACTGCGGCTTCTGCCTGCCGGCCTGTCCGACCTATCAGCTGCTCGGCGACGAACTCGACAGCCCCCGCGGGCGCATCTACCTCATGAAGCAGCTGCTCGAGGGCGAGCCGGTGTCGGCACCCACCCAGCTGCACCTGGATCGCTGTCTGAGCTGCCGCGCGTGCGAGAGCGCCTGTCCCTCCGGGGTGCGTTACGGGCGGCTGCTCGACCTCGCCCGCCCGCTCGCCGAGGCGCGCGTGCGGCGCGCGCCGCTCAGCGCCGCCAAGCGCTACCTGCTGCGCAAGATCGTGCCGCACGCGGGCCGCGCCCGGGCGCTGCTGCGGGCGGCGGCGGCCGTGCGGCCACTGCTGGGCGCCTCCCTGCAGCGGCAGCTGCCGCGCCTGCCGGCCGCGACGGCGGCCGCGCAGCTCCTGTGGCCGGCTCCCCGGCACGCGCGGCGCGTGGTGCTGCTCGAGGGCTGCGTGCAGCCGGCACTCGCGCCCGGGATCAATCCGGCCGCCGCCCGCGTGCTCGAGCGCGTGGGGATCTCCGCACTGCGCGTCCGCGGTGCGGGCTGCTGCGGCGCGGTCACCCATCACCTTGGCGCCGAGGCCGACACGCGCCGTCAGCTGCGCGGCAACGTCGATGCGCTCTGGGGCGCGCTGCAGGCGGGGGCCGGGGCGATCGTGCACAGCTCGAGTGCCTGCACGGCGATGCTCGGGGAGTACGGGCGGCTGCTGCAGGACGAGCCGCGCTACGCGGTGCGTGCGGCGCGCGTGAGCGCACTGGCGCGCGACCTGAGCGTGGTGCTGGCCGCCGAGGGGAAGAGCCTCGAGCGCGCCCTGGAGCGCTCGAGGCCCGCCGCCCCCATCCGGGTGGCTTTCCAGGCGCCCTGCAGCCTGCAGCATGCACTGAAGGCGAGCGGCCTCATCGAGCCGCTGCTGCGCGCGGCGGGCTATGCGCTGACCCCGGTGAACGACGGGCAACGCTGCTGCGGCTCCGCGGGCACCTACTCGATTCTGCAGCCGCAACTGTCGCAGCGGCTGCTGAGGTCCAAGGTGAGCGCGCTGGAAGCGGGCGCGCCCGAGGTCATCGCCACCGCCAACATCGGCTGCCTGCATCACATCCGCAGTGCGACCGCGCTGCCGGTGCGCCACTGGGTGGAGCTGCTCGACGAAAGACTCGCCCGTGGCTGATGCCTGGGGCGAGCGCATGCCACGCTCGGTCGGGCTGCTGCAGACGGTCGCGGTCTCGGTCGGCGTCACCATCGGCAGCGGCATCTTCCGCGTGCCGGCCACGGTGGCCGCGCAGCTGCAGGCACCGGGGGCGATGCTGCTGTGCTGGGTGCTCGGGGGCATCATCGCGCTGTGCGGGGCGCTGACGATCGCCGAGCTCGCCGGCGCACTGCCGCGCTCGGGGGGCATCTTCGCCTACCTGCTCGAGGCCTACGGCCCGCTGCCCGCGTTCCTCTTCGGCTGGACGGAGCTGGTGGTGGTGCGCGCCGCGGCCCTCGGGGCGATCGCCACCATCTTCGCCGAGTACCTCGGCTATTTCTGGCCGCTGAGCCCGCAGGCGGTGCACTACACCGCCGCCCTCGCGATCGTCTTCATCGGGGCGCTCAACTACGCGGGCGTGCAGCGCGCCGCGGCGCTGCAGAGCCTCACCACGGCGCTGAAATTCGCAGCACTCCTGGTGCTGGGTCTGCTCGCGTTCACCGCGCGCGGCGGGAGCGTTGCGCACTTCGCCGCGCGCTCCGCGGCGGCCTGGTCGCCCTCGCTCCTGGCCACCGCACTGATCCCGGTGCTGTGGACCTACGATGGCTGGGCGGATCCGGCGACGATGGCGGGGGAGATCCGTGATCCGCAGCGTAACCTGCCGCGCGCCCTCATCGCCGGCGCGCTGTGCGTGATGCTCGTGTACCTCATCGTCAATGTCGGTTTCCTGTACGCGCTCGCCCCGGCGCAGATGTCCGGTGCGCACCTGATCGCCGCGAGCGTGGCGCAGCGCATTCCGCTGCTGGGAAGCGCCGGTGGCGCGCTGATCGCGGCCGCCGTGGTGCTCGCGGCCTTCAGCGGGCTGAACGGCTCGATGATGACCGGCTCGCGGGTGTTCTTCGCCATGGCCGACCGCGGCCTGTTCTTCCGCGCGGTCGCGCGGGTCTCGCCACGCTTCCAGAGCCCCTCCACCGCGATCGCCCTGGCAACGGTCCTGGGCGTCGCCTACGTGCTGGCGAACGACTTCGCGAAGCTCGCCGACAAGTTCATCCTGGGGATCTGGCCCTTCTATGCACTCGCGGTCGCGGCCGTGTTCATCCTGCGGCGCACGCAGCCGCAGCTCGCGCGTCCCTATCGCGTCTTCGGCTACCCGCTGGTACCGCTGATCTTCCTCGCCGCCTCGGTGTTCATGGTCGGCAATGCGCTCGTGGCCGACCCGCATGACACCGGGCTCACATTCCTCATCATCGTAGCCGGGGTGCCGGCCTATGGATTGTGGCGGCGTGTCGCGACCGCGGTGCCCGGCGCACGGTTAAGATAGCGCCCTTCCCCGAAGAGCGAGCTCATGAGTCTGCCCCAAGCCGGCAAGGGCGCCCTGGCGTTCATATTCATCACGCTGCTGGTCGATGCGACCGGCTTCGGCATCATCCTGCCGGTGCTGCCGCACCTGATCATGCACCTCACCGGGGTGGGCATCGACCGGGCGGCCGCCTATGGCGGCTGGCTCGGCTTCGTGTACGCCCTGATGCTGTTCTTCTGCGCGCCGGTGCTCGGCAACCTCAGCGACGCCTTCGGGCGGCGCCCGGTGCTGCTGTTTGCGCTCGGGGCGCTCGGCTGTGACTACTTCATCCAGGGGTTCGCGCCGACGATCGGCTGGCTGTTCTTCGGGCGCGCGGTCGCGGGGATGGCCGGGGCCTCGTTCACCCCCGGCTACGCCTACGTAGCCGACATCACCGAGCCGGCCAAGCGGGCGCAGAGCTTTGGCCTGATGGGCGCCGCGTTTGGCATCGGCTTCATCGTCGGCCCCGCCATCGGCGGCTTACTGGGCGGGCTCGGGCCACGGGCGCCCTTCTTCGCGGCGGGCATCATCGCGCTCATCAACACGACCTTCGGCTACTTCGTGCTGCCGGAGTCGCTCGCGCCGGCGAACCGCCGCCCTTTTCGCTGGCAGCGCGCCAACCCGCTCACGAGGCTGCGGCACGTGGCACGCTACCCGCTGGTGCGCTGGCTCCTCGGCGCGATCTTCCTCTGGCAGCTCGGACACCAGGTGCTGCCGAGCGTGTGGGCGTTCTACACCATCTCCAAGTTCCACTGGACTGATCAGCAGGTGGGTTACTCGCTCACCTGGGTGGGCATCGTCATGGCCATCGCGCAGGGGCTGCTGACGCGCGTGCTCATCCCCTGGCTCGGCGGTGAGCGGCGCGCGGCGCTTGCGGGGATGGCGGCGGCGCTGCTCGCCTACCTGGGCTATGCGCTCTCGAGCGAAGGCTGGATGATGTACGCGGTGGCCCTCAGCACGTTCATCTTCGCGCTCAGCTACCCCTCCATGAACGCGATCGCCTCCAAGCAGGCGCCGCCGGATGCGCAGGGGGAGTTGCAGGGCGCCATCGCCTGCCTCTACAGTCTCAGCGCCATCCTGGGTCCGCCGCTGATGACCCAGATCTTCCGCTACTTTTCCGCCGCCACCGCGCCGGTGCATTTCCCCGGCGCGCCCTTTATCGCCGCCGCGCTGCTCACGCTCGGCAGCGCGACGCTCCTGCTGCGCGCGCTGCGGCGCGCGCCGCCGGTTCCCAGCAGGCCGCTGCCCGCGGCCAGGAGTGAGGTCTAGCGCATGCTGAAGTGTCTCATCCGTATTGCCGCGTTCGCGCTTTGCCTTGGCGTGCAGCCGGGCGCAGCCGAGGGGCTGCCCCCGGTCCGTCACGTCTTCGTGCTGGTGCTGGAGAATAAATCCTATGAAGCCACCTTCGCTGCGCAGTCCCCGGCGCCGTACCTCGCCCACGAACTTGCGCCCCGCGGGGCGCTGCTGAGGCAGTACTTCGGCATCGGGCACTACAGCCTCGACAATTACATCGCACTCATCAGCGGCCAGGCGCCCAACGAGGAAACGCAGATGGACTGCCCGATGTTCGATGAGTTCCGGGCGGACGCTGCGGGCCTGGACAGTCACGGTCAGCTGCGCGGCGCCGGGTGCGTGTACCCGAGCCTCGTGAAGACGCTGCCCGATCAGCTGGAGGCCGCCGGCTTCACCTGGAAGGCCTACATGGAGGACATGGGCAACGATCCGGCGCGCGAGCGCGCCGCGTGTGCGCACGTGCCGATCGGCGCCCCGGACCCGACCGATGGGGCGCAGATCGGGGACCAGTACGCCAACAAGCACGACCCGTTCGTGTACTTCCACTCGATCATCGATGACGCGCGGCGCTGCGAGGCGCACGTCGTGAACCTGAAGCAGCTGCCCCACGATCTCGCGGCGATCGCGAGCACGCCGAACTACGTGTTCATCACGCCGAATCTGTGCAGTGACGGGCATGACGACCCGTGCGTTGATCGGCGCCACGGGGGTGCGCGCGAGTCGCAGCGCTTCCTGAAGAGCTGGGTGCCGCGCATCGTGAACTCTCCCGCCTTTCGCGCCGATGGCCTCCTCGTCATCACCTTCGATGAGTCCGGCGGCCTCAACGGCGCAGCCTCAGCAGCCTGCTGCGGTGAGCAACCGCTCCCCGGGGCGCGCTACGCGCCGGGGCTGAGCGGCCCGGGGGGCGGGCGCATCGGTGCGGTGGTGCTGTCGAGGTTTGTGAAGCCGGGGACGGTTTCGGAGGAGCCCTACAACCACTACGCGCTGCTCGGCACGATCGAGGCGCTCTTCGGCCTGCCGCGCCTTGGCTACGCGGGCGACCCAGGCCTGAAGATCTTCGGCGCGGATGTCTTCAGCGCCGGCGCGCCGCATCCACACGCTCAATAAGATCGGTCACGATCGGATTGCTCGTGCGCAGCAGCGGTCCGAAGAAGCGCTGCACCGGGGAGAAGGCAACTTCCTTGCCGAAGCGGCCGCTCTGGCGCAGCGTCAGCGTGGCGCGCGCGGGGTTGGTGAGGCCCGCATAGCTGATGTTCATGATGTTTTGCAGCGGGATACGCTCCTCCTCGGCGCCGAAGCGCACCCGCAGCGCGTCGCCCTCGTCGTAGACCTCATCGGCGAGGTCCAGCACCAGGCGGCGCAGCAGCGCGTACACCAGGGCGGCCACGATCACCGGCACGAGCAGCAGCAGGAACGCCGGGGGAGCGTGCGGTTTCTGGCGTGCGAGCAGCACGACGCCGACCACGATCGGCAGGAACAGCCCGAACCACAGCAGCGGCAGCACTTTCTTGCTGAAGAAGGTCATGCGCGAGGAGATGCGGCGGGGAGGTTCACGCATCAGGGGGGTGCTGCGCTTCCCTGGCCCGCAGGCGCGCCGCCGCCGGGGGCAACCTTCGGCGGCGGGTGCCCCGGCTCATCGAGCTTGTCCCCGAGCAGGCGCCGCACCGCCACGTAACAGACCGGGATCAGCAGCACGCCGAGTACGGCCGCGCTCAGCATGCCGCCGACCACCCCGGTGCCGATGGCGTGGCGGGCATTCGCGCCGGCGCCGGAGGACACCGTCATGGGGAAGACCCCGAGGATGAAGGCGAAGGAGGTCATGAGGATGGGGCGGAAGCGCAGGCGCGCCGCCTCGAGCACCGCCTGGTGCAGGCTCTTGCCGGAGCGCTGCTCCTCGACCGCGAACTCGACGATCAGGATCGCGTTCTTGGCGGTGAGCCCGATGATGGTGATCAGCCCCACCTTGAAGAAGACATCGTTCGGCAGCCCCCGCAGGTGCGCCGCCGCGGTGGCGCCCAGGAGCCCCGCCGGCACCGCCATCAGCACCGCCGCCGGGATACTCCAGCTCTCGTAGAGCGCAGCAAGGCACAGGTACACGATGAGGATCGAGAGCGCAAACAGCATGGGCGCCTGCTCGCCGGAGAGTATCTCCTGCAGTGACTGGCCGGCCCAGTCGTTGCCGAAGCCGCGCGGCAGGTCGTGGGTGACGATGTGGCTCATCGCCTGCATCGCCTGCCCGGAGCTCTTGCCCGGGGCATTGGCGCCGGTGATCTCCACCGCCGGGTAGCCGTTGTAGCGGGTGAGCGAGGGCGCCCCGAGCGACCACTCCGCGCGCACGAAGTTGGCGAGCGGGATCATCGCGCCGTTGGCGCCGAGCGCGTAGAAGTGCCCGAGGGCATCGGGCGTCATGCGATAGGGCGCCTCGGCCTGCAACAGCACGCGCAGCACGCGTCCCTGGTAGACGAAGTCATTCGCATACACCGGGGCGAGCATCAGCTGCAGCGCGGTGTACACATCGCTCGCCGACAGGCCCATCGATTGCGCCTGCACGCGGTCGACGGTGAGGTTCAGCTGCGGCGCCGGGGGCAGCAGGTTGGCGCGCACCCCGGTGAGGGTCGCATCGTGGGCGGCCCTCTCGAGCACGGTCGCCTGGGCGGCGGCGAGCGCCTCGCGCCCGAGCCCGGCGCGGTCCTCGAGGTAGAAGTCGAAGCCCCCGAACACGCCCAGGCCGCGGATGGTCGGCAGGTTGATGACGTAGGCGCGTGCATCGTGGATCTCGCGCGCGAGCGTCTGGTTGGCCCAGCGGATGTAGTCGGCCGCCTTGGTCTTGCGCCGGTCCCAGGGCTTCAGGCGCACGAAGGCACGCCCGGCATTCTCGCCGTTGCCGGTGAAGCTCGAACCCACGATGACGAACACGCTCGCGGCCGCCGGATTGCCCGCGAGCAGCGTGTCGATGCGCTCCATGACCTCGCGGGTGCGCGGCAGCGTGGCACCGGCGGGCAGCTGCACATCGACCAGCACGTACCCCTGGTCCTCGTCCGGCACGAAGCTGCCCGGCAGGCGCAGCAGCAGGAGGGCACCCACCGCCAGCAGCAGCGCAAAGGCCACCATCCAGCGCGGCACGTGCGCCACCGAC
>DATIXW010000174.1:0-2366 GCA_035518135.1 Steroidobacteraceae bacterium | reverse complement strand
TCGCGCGCAGCACCGCCGCCTCATTCGCCAAGGGCACGATCAGCTGCTCGCGGCCGGTGTTGACCCACAGCGGCCGCTCCGCGATGTCCTGCGCGTTGAGGCCGAGCATCCCCGCCAGCGTCGCCCGAGGCTCGATGACCTCGCGCCACTTGGGTGCGTTGGCCTGCAGCGTGAAGCGCCGCCCCGAGGCGCGCACGGGGATGACGCCCGCCTGCATCTCGAGCGTCAGCTCATCACCGGCCCGTCCCAAGGCACGACACACGTGTGCGGTGCCGAGGGTCGGATGCCCGGCGAAGGGCATCTCGTAGTTCGGCGTGAAGATCCGCACCCGCGCCGTCGCACGCTCGGAGGGCAGGATGAAGGTGGTCTCGGACAGGTTGAACTGGCGCGCCAGCGCCTGCATGTGCGAGGCATCCAGACCCGCGCCATTCTCGAACACGCACAGCGGGTTGCCGCTCAGCGCATTGCCCGACTGCGTGAAGACGTTGACGATGCGGTAGGAATAGCTCGGCATCCGTGCGTGCTCGAGAGCGGCTCAGCCCTTGAGCGTCACGCTACGGCCAATCTCCCGGGCAATCAAGTCCGCGAGCAGCTCCGTCGTCAGCTCCGGACGCGCACGCTGTCCGTCCCAGCGAACGCGCACCGCGGCAGCCTGCTTGAGCGTCAACCCCTCGATCGTGAAGCACACCACCTCCGCGCCGTCGCTCGACACCCAGTAGTCGCGCTTGGCCGTGGCATCCCACGCGCGAGCAAAGAACTGTCCAGCCAGCCGCGGCCGCAGCTCCTCGGCCTCGGGCAGCGGCCGCAGCAACTGGTCCAGAGCGGCGGTATCCCCGAGTGTCGCCGTGGCGCGCTGGACCGAGACCTCCTCCCCACGTGGCCGGCGCTTCCAGAGGCTCGCCATCAGCTCCTTGCCCAGTGCGTTGAGGTGCGACGGTCGCATGCAGCCATGATTAATACCATCCATTCACATGCGCAGCACGGGCTTGACGCACTCTCCGTGCTCCATGTCGCGAAATGCAGTCGCAATCTCCTCGAACCGGTAGAAGCGGACCAGCCGGTCGAAGGCAAACCGCCCCTGCCGGTAGTAGTCGATCAGCATGGGGATGGCGAGCTGAGGGGCGGCATCGCCACCGACGATGCCCTGCAGCCGGCGGCCCCCGGCCAGCATCGGGAACATCGCCGGCCGCCACTCCCCGAGCGGCGCGGCGACAAACCCCGCCGTCCCGCGCATCGCGAGGCACTCCAGCGCCTGCGTGAACACCTCCGGCGCAAGCGTCGTATTGAAGCTGAAATCCGCACCGTGGCCCGTGATCTCGCGGATGGCCGCCACCGTGTCCCCGTGCGTGGCATCGAGGGTATGCGTGGCACCCAGCTCGCGTGCCAGCTCGAGCCGTCGCGGCACTCGATCGATGGCGATGATGCGCGAGACCCCGACGAGCCGCGCCGCCATGATCGCGGCGAGACCGACCCCGCCGCTGCCGAATACGGCGAGGCTGTCGCCAGCCCCCACCGAGAAGGCATTGAGCACCGCTCCGGCGCCGGTCAGGATGCCGCACCCGAGGGGACCCAGGAGCTCGAGCGGCACGTCAGCGGCGACCTTGACGGCACTGCGCTCGCCGGCAATCGCGTAGCGCGCAAACGACGATTGGCCGAAGAAATGCGCATGGATGCGCTCGCCACCGAGGCTCAGGGGGCTGCTGCCATCCAGACGCGAGCCGCTGAAATTGCGGCGAAGCATCTCCAGGCAGTAGCTCGGAAAACTGCGCAGGCAGCTCGGGCACACCCCGCAGGAGGAGCCTGAGAGCACCACCCGGTCCCCGACCGCGACCGTCCTCACCCCCTCGCCGATGCACTCCACGACACCGGCCCCCTCGTGTCCGAGGACCGCCGGCAGTGGCGTGCGGGCGCCCTGCCCGGCATGCACCTTGAGGTCCGTGTGACAGATTCCGGTGGCGACGATGCGCACCAGGATCTCGCCTGCGCGCGGCTCCTCGATATCGAGTGTCTCGATCACCGGGTGCGGTTGCCCCACCCGGGAGACAGCGGCTTCGATCTTCATTGGCGTGAAATTGTAGCCGCGACCGACAGTCGGCGCCCCACCGCCGCGGTGCGTTGACAGCCCAATCCTGCACTCCTATTGTTGGGAATGGGTCTGTAGTCCAGCCTCTCAAGCCCCCGGAGAGCCGCCATGTCGAACCGAATTCAGGGCCTGCACCACATCACCCTCTGCACCGCGACGGCGCAGGGGGATGTCAACTTCTTCGTCAAGATCCTCGGTATGAACCTCGTGAAGCGCACGCTCCTGTATGACGGGGGCGAGCCGGTTTACCACCTGTACTTCTCCGATGCGATGGGCAGCCCGG
>DATIXW010000173.1:0-2297 GCA_035518135.1 Steroidobacteraceae bacterium | reverse complement strand
TGGAAAGCGCGCGCACCCGACTGGTGCGCTGGATATCGGTTTTCGCCAGAAAGGTTTCCGCCTTGCCGCGATCGAAGCGCGGATGAACCCCGGCGAGAAAATCGAGCGCTTGCGAGACGCGCAGCCAGCGCGGCAGCACCGCCACATCGGCGATGAAGCACACATCGCGCATCAGCTGGTCGCGCTCGAGGCGCGGATCGCGCCCGAGCACCTTGAGATCGCCATCGAAGCGCGTGAGCCCGAGTACGGCCTTGAGCGCGGTGGTCTTGCCGGCGCCGTTCGGGCCGATCAGCCCGACGATGCGGCCGCTCTCCACGGTGAAGCTCACACCATCGAGCGCGCGGGTGCGACCGTAGGTCTTGGCGAGCCCGTGGGCCTCAATGATCGTCGTCATGTTCATCCTCGCCCGCAAGGGGAAGAGTGGCGGCGGGCGGCGGCGGCGCACCGCGCAGCAGCTGATCCGGCGTCAGCCCGAGCCTGTGGATCGTCGCGTGGACCTTGGGCCACTCCGTGCGCAGGAAGCGCTCGCGCTCGTCCTTGAGCAGCGCCTCGCGGGCGCCGGTGCTCACGAACATCCCGCGGCCGCGGCGCTTCTCCACCAGCTGTTCGTCCACCAGCTGCTGGTAGCCTTTGAGCACGGTCAGCGGGTTGAGCCGAAACTCGGCCGCAACACTGCGCACGGAGGGCAGCGCGTCACCATCCTTCAGTACGCCGTCGAGAATCATCGCGACCACGCGATCCCGCAACTGGCGGTAGATGGGCGAGCTGTCATCCCACTGGGGATCCATCGAGGCTCCGGTCACTCCCGTTTCGGACGGTTACAGAACTACTCTACCAGAGCAGCGCTTGCCGCCCGGGCGACCATCGCCGAGAAGACCGGCGCAGGGGCCGCCGACTGGGCAATGACCGCGGTACGCTCGGGAGGCAGAACGGAGGTCGCCTGCAGGGCGCCCCAGACCAGGATCGCATTCGTGACCGCCGCGACGGTGCCGCAGACCAGGAGCTTGGAGGAGACGTTGAAGGTGTTCATGGTGAGCCTTTCCGGTAAGTGGACCGGCCCTGTGCCGATCTATGGTGTTATATATAACTACAACACTAGTACCGTGTCAACACCTGCTGGAAATAATTTTCACCGGTCGCCGGCCCTCCTCCGGCCGCCCTCCCAGGCGCCTCCCGTCCCTTCGGGTCACCCGGCAGCTCCCCCCCGGTCCCGCCCTCGTTTCGCGCCTGCAGGCCTCCGGCCGCGCTTCTCGGGCCTTTGATGGGCCCGACGGCCTTGGCCGGCGGCCTTCGCTTAAGATGAGAGGTCTGCTGCTGCGGAGCACCTCATGAAGCCAGCCGTCAACGTCGCGATCACGGGCGCCGCGGGTCAGATCGGCTATGCGCTCGCCTTCCGGGTCGCCTCCGGGGCCATGCTCGGCCCCGAGCAGCCCGTCAACCTGCAGCTGCTCGAGATCACACCGGCGCTGGGCGCCTTGCAGGGCACGGTGATGGAGCTCGAGGACTGCGCCTTCCCGACGCTGAACCGCGTGACGGCGAGTGATGATGCGACGGTCGCCTTCCGCGACTGCCACATCGCGCTGCTGGTGGGCGCGCGGCCGCGCGGCCCCGGCATGGAGCGCAAGGACCTGCTGCTCGCGAACGCGCAGATCTTCTCCGCGCAGGGCCGCGCCCTCGGGCAGGTGGCCGACCGCGGCATCAAGGTGCTGGTGGTGGGCAATCCCGCCAATACCAACGCGCTGATTGCGCGCGCCAATGCCCGCGGGCTCGCGCCACGCAATTTCACTGCGATGACGCGCCTCGATCACAACCGTGCGCTCGCGCAGCTCGCCGCGAAGACGGGTGTGCACGTGAGTGCGATCCGCCGCATGACCATCTGGGGCAATCACTCCGCCACGCAGTACCCGGATGTGAGTCATTGCCTGGTGGAAGGCAAGCCCGCGCGCAGCCGCGTGGATGCGCGCTGGCTCGAAGAGAGCTTCATCCCGACCGTGCAGCAGCGCGGCGCGGCGGTGATCAAGCAACGCGGGGCCTCCTCGGCGGCATCGGCGGCATCGGCAGCCATCGATCACGTGAGGAGCTGGGTGCTCGGCACACCCGCGGATGACTGGGTGAGCATGGCGGTGCCTTCCGACGGCAGCTATGGCATTCCCGAGGGCGTCGTCTATTCGTTCCCGGTCACCTGCCGTGACGGCGACTACCAGATCGTGCCGGGGCTCTCGATCGATGCGCCGAGCGAGAAGCGCATGCGAACGAGCCTCGCGGAGCTGCACGAGGAGCGCGACGGAGTGAAGGAC
>DATIXW010000172.1:0-6385 GCA_035518135.1 Steroidobacteraceae bacterium | reverse complement strand
GAGCCTCTCCGGCACGACGCGTCTGTCGATGCGCCCCACCGCGGGCGCCTTATCAGAACGTCTTCGTGACGCCGGCGAAGACCCCGCGCCGCGGGTCGTATTGCGATGCGACACCGGTGCCGTTGCGTATCTGATAGATCGTGTCGAAAACGTTGATCACGTCGAACCGCAGGGTGAGGCCGTCGATCCCTTCGGCATCGAAGCCGTGGCTGACACCCATATTGACCTGCCGGTAGCAGGGCAGGTGTGCCCCATTGAGGATGCTCTGCCCGTCGGGCAGCACCAGATCGCTGCTGAGCGCTGAGCCCACGAGGATGTCCCCGCTAACGCGGGTGCCACGCCAGAGGTAAGCCATGCCGCCTGCGGCGAGATGCCGTTGAAGAACAGATCGCCGTAATCAGGATCCGGTGAGTGGGTCAGGCTCGAGTAGCGCGCGACCAAGGAAGTCTGGGTGGTGAGGGCGCCGGCGGAGTGCTGCCAGCTGAGCTTGGCAAAGTCGGTGATCTCGCGCTGATTCTCGTCGAGGTCGTTGCTCAGGAAGTTGTCGACGCCGTTCGCCACGATGAAGGGATTGACGTCCGTGGAGCTCAGGCCCTTCACGTTGGGAATCTCGAACTTGTCATTCGAGACTCCCGCGATCAGCGTCAGCCGGTTACTGTCATCGAGTAGGTGCTCGAAGTAGCCGAAGCCGTGGTACTGCTGGGTGTGATCGTGCAGCGGTGTCGAGCTGCCGTCCGGGGACTCGATGCCGAGATTGTTCTGGAGGTAATCGCCCGTCACGAAGTAGGCGTTCGACCCGGAGTTGCCGCCGTAGTTGAAGCTCGGCTGCAGGGTCTGGTGGCTGCCGCCGTACAAGGAGACCTCGCCCCCCGGCTGCAGCGCACCGCCTTGGGTCGTCATGTCGATGATGCCCGCGCTGCGCAGTCCGTACTCGGCCGGCAGGCTGCCCGTGACCAGCTTGAGAAATTCGATCATGCGCGGCGGCAGCGTCTGGCCGAAGAGGCTGATGCCATCGGACAGGATGATGCCGTTCAGGCGGAACTGCAGACCGGTGTGGTCGCCGCGGATGTGCAGCTGTCCGAAGCAATTCTGCGCGGCATCCGGCAGCTGCAGCATCACCTGGTTGAGCTGCAGGTTGTCGCCGCCGGGGGCGGACTGGATGTTCTGCGCAGTGACGGTGTAGGCAGAAGCCCCCGTCTGCGTCTCGATGCATGAGCGCTCCTCGTTGAGGTGCTGCGCGGTTACGACGATCGTCGGCAACTCCGCGCCCGGTTACTGCGCGACCTGTGCCCCGGCGGCGGATGCCGCGACGCATCAGCGCGACGGAGCACCGGCTTGGGATCTGACACCCGACTGCGCGCGGCGCGTGTGAGCCGCGCGCAGCGCTTACTTCAGCTCACGGGTGTTACAGGAGGACCGCGGGGCAGATGGAGCCCGGGCGGGAAGCGCGCGGGCAGGACGGGAGGAAGCGCTACGGCGGCCACGCCCGCGACGAGCACCGGGTGGCCGATCACCTGCGGCGATGCACTCGTGCCGGCGCTGCCGCTGAGGTGCACGCACAGGTCGCAGTGCTCGTGCTCGTGCCCGCGATTGCCCAGACCGTGCGCAGCGTAGAGCGCGGCATCAAAGGGTAGCGACCCGGCCCGCCAAGGGTAACTTCCGGGCCAATATGGTTGATAATGAGCCCGGCATTTCTACCTGATCCGGTGCGGCGGTCACACTTTGAAGCTCACCTCTGATTCCCTCGCCCCGCAGCTGGCGCAGCGCCTGCTGGGCGCCTACCTCGTATCCGGCGACGAGCCCCTGCTCGCGCAGGAGGCCGCCGACGCGGTGCGCACGGCGGCGCGTGCGGCCGGCTTCAGCGAGCGCGCGGTGCACTTCATCGAGCGCGCCTCGGACTGGGACGAGGTGCGCGGCGGCACGGCCAACCTGTCGCTGTTCGCCGCGCGCCGCCTCATCGAGATCCGCCTGGCGAGCGCCAAGATCGGCGTCGCCGGCAATGCCGCGCTCAGCGCGCTCCTCGGCACGCCCGATCCGGACATGCTGTTCCTGATCCTCGCCCCGCGCCTGGACCGCGACGCGCAGAATGCCGAGTGGGTGCGCTCGCTCGAGGCGCGCGGCGGCTGGGTGCAGGTGTGGCCGCTGGAGGGTGCGCGCATGAGCGGCTGGCTGAAAGGGCGCGCGCGCGCACTCGGGCTTGAGCTGCACCCGGACGCACTGGAGCTTCTGGTGGCGCGCACCGAAGGGAATCTGCTCGCCGCACAGCAGGAGCTCGGCAAGCTCGCGCTTCTTGGTCTGCAGGGCAGCGTCAGCGCGGATGCGGTGCTCGCGGCCGTCGCTGACAGCGCGCGCTTCGATGTCTTCCAGCTCGGGGAGGCGCTGCTCAACGGGGACGCCGCACGCACGCTGCGCATGCTCGCGGGCCTGCGCGCCGAGGGGACCGAGGCGACCCTCGTGCTGTGGGCGCTCACCAAGGCGCTGCGCGAGATCTGGAATGCCCACACGGGCACCGCTCGCCGCGCGCCCGCCTGGCAGCGCCAGGCGGCAGCGCTTGCGCAGGCACAGCGGCGCGCCGCGCGGCTGCCGTTCCGTGGGCTCATCCGGCGCGCGGCGCGCGCCGATCGCATGATCAAGGGGCGCCTGGGCGGGGATGCCTGGGACGAGATGGCGCTGCTGGCGGCGGAACTGTGCGCGCCCGGGCGCGTGCCGCTCGCGGTGCTGGGCTGAAGCGCGATGCAACCCATCGGCATCTTCGGCGGCACCTTCGACCCGATCCACTGCGGACATCTGCGTACGGCCTTCGAACTGTGGCAGGAGCTGCGCCTCGCGGAGGTGCGGCTGCTGCCGGCGGGCACGCCGCCGCACCGCGAGCAGCTGTACGCGAGCGCCGAGATGCGCCTGCAGATGGTGCGCGCCGCGGTAGCGGACCAGCCACATTTTGTGGTGGACGACCGCGAGGTGCGCCGTACCGGGCCTTCGTACTCGGTCGACACCCTCACCGAGCTGCGTGCGGAAAACCCGCAGCGCTCGCTGTGCCTGCTGCTCGGCATGGACGCCTTTCTCGGGTTGCCGCAGTGGCACCGCTGGCGTGACCTGCTCGGGCTCGCCCACATCGTCGTGGCGCACCGGCCGGGCTGGCGCGCCCCGACCGCAGGCCCGCTCGGGGAAGTCATGGTGGACCACGGCACCGGCAGCATCCTCGAGCTGCACCGCAGGCTTGCCGGTTGCATCTACGTGCACGCCGGCACGCAGCTGGAGATCTCCTCGACCGAGCTGCGCGCGCTGCTGGTCGCCGGGCGCGATCCGCGCTATCTGGTTACTGAGGAGGTGAGGCAGATCATCTTCAGGACGAGATGCTATGCTCCGGCGCAGGACCCCACGACCCGCTGATCGCCCGTCCCAGGAGTACCCGCTAAACCACATGACCACCCGCAAACGCCGGCGCCCCCCTGCGGAGCGCGCCTCGCCGCTGAAGCAAGCCGTCACGAGTGCGCTCGAAGATATGAAGGCCGTGAATGTCAGGGTGCTGGACGTGCGGGGCCTCACCGATATCGCCGACACGATGATCATCGCCTGCGGCAACTCCGACCGTCATGTCCGCTCGATCGCCGAGCGCGTCGCGCAGCAGGCCAAGGCCGCAGGCTTTCGCCCGCTCGGCACCGAGGGGGCGCGCGACGGGGAGTGGGTGCTGGTGGACCTGCAGGACATCCTGGTGCACGTGATGCTGCCGCGGGTGCGCGAGTTCTACGGACTCGAGCACCTCTGGGACGGCGGCCCGGTGGCCGCTTCCGCGCCCGCCCCGAGCGTGGCACGCGCGCCCGCGCGCCGGCGGCGCATCGCGCGGTAGTCGCCGACGCCATGCGCATGCGCGTGATGGCCGTGGGCACGCGTCTGCCTGCCTGGGCGCGCAGCGCCTGCGACGAATACCTGAGGCGCCTCTCGGCGCTCAACCTGACGCTGGTGCAGCTCGAGCCCACCCGGCGCGCCGGCGCTGCCGCCGCGCGCGCGGTCAGCAGCGAGGGCGCGCGCCTGCTCGGTATGCTGCGCCCCGCCGAACACGTGGTGGCGCTCGATGAGCGTGGTAAGGAGCTGTCCACGCGCGAGCTCGCCGCCTGGCTCAAGCAACGCCAGCAGGCGGGTGAGGATCTGGCGTTCCTCATCGGCGGCGCCGACGGCCTCGCGCCGGAGGTGCTCGCCCGCAGCCACTTCCGCTGGTCGCTGTCGCGGCTGACGCTGCCGCACGCCCTGGCACGGGTGCTCGTCACCGAGCAGCTCTACCGCGCCCACAGCATCCTCACCCATCACCCGTATCATCGCGACTGATGCCACCGCAAACCCCCGAGCCGGCTGTGTGCCTCGCCTCGATGTCGCCGCGGCGCCGGCAGCTGCTGGTGCAGATCGGCGTGCCGCACCGGGTGAGCGCGCCGCACATCGACGAGGCAGTGCGGCCCGCAGAGCCCGCGGCGGACTACGTGGTGCGCATGGCACGCAGCAAGGCCCTCACGGTGGCGCGCACCTCCCCGGGACTGCCGGTGCTCGCCGCCGATACCATCGTGGTCCTCGATGAGCGCATCCTCGGCAAGCCGGCCGGGGCCGCCGAGGGCCTCGCCATGCTCGAGCAGCTCTCGGGCCGCTCGCACGCCGTGCTCACCGCGGTCGCGCTCGCCAGTGCCACGGGACTCGCCTTCCGCCTGAGCGCCAGCGAAGTGCGCTTGCGGCGCCTGAGCCGCGCGGAGTGCCAGAGCTACTGGGACTCGGGGGAGCCGCACGACAAGGCGGGCGCCTACGCGGTGCAGGGGCGCGGCGCGGTGTTCATCGAGTACCTCGCCGGCAGCTACTCGGGGGTGATGGGGCTGCCGCTGTACGAGACTGCGGAGCTGCTGCGCGCTGCCGGTGTGCCGTACTGGCAGCACGCGCCGGGGGCGCCGCCGTGACGCTCGAGATCCTGGTCAACGTCGCCCCGCGCGAGACGCGCGCGGCGCTGCTCGAGAGCGGCGTGGTGCAGGAGCTGCACGTCGAGCGTACCAGCCGCCGCGGCCTCGTCAGCAACCTCTACAAGGGACGCGTATCGCGCGTGCTGCCGGGCATGCAGGCGGCGTTCGTCGAAATCGGACTCGAGCGCACCGCGTTCCTGCACGCGGCCGACATCGCCGGCCCGCGCAGCGACGACACGCTGGTCGGGGCGAGCCTGTCGGAGCTCGAGGACATCCGCCGCCTGGTGAATGCCGGCGATGAGATCCTGGTGCAGGTGATCAAGGATCCGATCGGCACCAAGGGGGCGCGCCTCACGACCTTCATCGCGCTCCCCTCGCGCTACCTGGTCTACATGCCGCGCGGCCAGGCGATCGGGGTGTCGGCGCGCATCGAGGACGAGAGCGAGCGGGCCCGCCTGAAGGGCTTGCTGGGCGAGCTGGCCGACGGTGCCGGCGGCGGCTACATCATCCGCACCGCCGCGCAGGGTGCGAGCGCGGATCACCTGCGCGCCGACATGCTGTACCTGGCGAAGCTGTGGGAGCACGTGCGCAGCAGCTCCCAGGCCGCCAGCCCCGGCTCGGTGGTGCACGAGGACCTGCCGCTGTCGCTGCGCGTGCTGCGCGATGAGCTCTCGCGCGGCGTGAGCCGCGTGCTGGTCGACTCGCCGCGCGAGTACGAGCTCATGCGCGAGTTCGCCGCCGCCTTCATGCCCGAGAACGCAGAGCTGGTCGAGCTGTACACCGGTCAGCGCCCGCTGTTTGACCTCAATGGCGTCGAGGAGGAGATCGGGCGCGCGCTCGATCGCAAGGTGCCGCTGAAGTCCGGCGGCCACCTGGTCATCGACCAGACGGAAGCGATGACGACGATCGACGTCAACACCGGCGCCTACGTCGGGCACCGCACGCTCGAGGAAACCATCTTCCGCACTAACCTCGAGGCGGCGGTGAGCATCGCGCGGCAGCTGCGCCTGCGTAACCTCGGCGGCATCATCATCATCGACTTCATCGACATGCGCGATGAGCCGCACCGCCGCGCCGTGCTGGCCGCGCTCGAGCGGGCGCTGTCGGGGGATCGCGCCCAGACCCACATCGTGAGCCTCTCGCCCCTGGGGCTCGTGGAGATGACCCGCAAGCGCACGCGCGAGAGCCTGGAGCACCTGCTGTGCGGCCCGTGTCCCAGTTGCGAGGGGCGCGGTTTTCTGCGCACGCCGGAAACGATCTGCAACGAGATTTTTCGGGAAATAGTGCGACAGAGCCGGCAGTTTGCCAGCCGTGAGCTGCTGATACTGGCTCACCAGGACGTCGTGGATCGGCTGCTGGATGAGGAGTCCGCCACGCTCGGGGAACTCGAGACCCAGGTGGGCCGCCCGATCCGGCTGCAGGTCGAGGCGCTCTACGGCATCGACCACTAC
>DATIXW010000171.1:0-12157 GCA_035518135.1 Steroidobacteraceae bacterium | reverse complement strand
GGCGCGCATTGGGCGGGATGAGCTTTGAATAGGGGATGCTGCGGCAACGGCCACCGTAGTCCCACTCCCAGCCGTGGAAGGGACAGCGCAACGCCGAGCCGACCACTTTGCCGCCAACACCAAGGTGCGCCCCCAGGTGGGGACAATGGGCATCCGCGAGGGCGACACGGCCGTCCTCGGTGCGAAATATCACCAGCTTGCGACCGACGTACTCAAGCGACTGCACTGCGCCGGGCGGCAACTCCTCGGCGTAAAGAGCCAGGTACCAGCCCCGCGCGATAGGCAAGGGGGCACGCACTTCATTCTGGAGCATCGGCTTCCTCATCTCCCCGAGCTGCGCTCGCTTTGCCAGATCAATACCACATTACGCCCAGACAGCCTCTAAGGAGCGATCTGTACGAAGCCCCGCAGCCGGATCTTCGATCAGGCCCGCTGCAACTGCGCCAACGCGGAGGCCGGAATTGCCGCGCGGCGTTGTTCCTTGAAGATATGCCACGAACTCTAGCGGCGGCTGAATTTCTTGTAACCATGGGTTCTGCTGGCGCCGCCCTTGCTGGGCCCGTAGATGGCAAGCAGACGCGCATACTTCGGCGCCCAATACCGGCCCACCGCCCCGGCGGGAACCCGCACCAGATCGCCCGACTGCGCTTCCACCGTTACCCCGCCGGCTTCTACGAACAGCTGCCCTTCGATCACGAAGTTGTATTCACTGTGCGGATGCTCATCCGTCCACGACTCCGCACTCAGTTCCCACTCAAACAAGGCCGGCTCAGACCAGCCTCCTGCCACCGGTGGCAGGATGACCCGACATTTCGGGCGGTCGTGTCCGCTTAAGTCGGTCCGCGAAAACTTCGTCGGCGCGCTCGCAGTGTCGGCCATCAGCCTGCTCCCCGTCTCTGGTGCCGCGGGATTTCGATTATAAAGCGGCGCCTGCCAGGCGCAGCGCCGGACCGACGACACGCCCCGGGGGGCAAAGGCCAGAAGATGCGTCCACACGCTTCGGTTTGCGCGCGCTGCGGGCAGCCCCTACAGTGGCGAGCACCAACACTGTCAGGGCCCCGAAGGAACCGCCCGTGTCACGCTTCCTTGCATCCCTGCCCCTGTGGGTCGCCGCCTTCCTGGTCGTCGTGCTGCCAACCGCGCTCGCAATGTCCGGCCCGATCCTGATCCGCCGCCGCTTCAGCCTCGAGCGGCTCACCAGCAACAATGAGATCGCCGGCTTCAAGTTTGCAACCGTCGGTGTGATCTACGCGGTGCTGCTCGCCTTTGCCGTCATCATCGTGTGGGAGCGCTACGCGGACGCGGAGGGGGCCGTCATCCAGGAAGCCGGCGCGGCCGCGACGCTGTACCGCCTCGCCGTCCCTGCCGACCCGCACTCGGTGGCGGTTCGGGACGCACTCGATCGCTACCTGCGGACCGCAATCGAGCGGGACTGGCCGCAAATGTCGCGCGTGAAGGCCAGCCCCGAGGCCACGCGCGCACTCAACGAGCTGTATGCCGAGATACTGTCGCTGGCGCAGCAGGGCGAGCGGCCGACACCGGTGCTGGTCGAGATGTTCCATCAGCTGGACCTCGTGACCGAGGCGCGCCGCACGCGACTGCATCTGTCGGATGGCATCGTCCCGACGATGCTATGGTCGGTGCTGATCCTGGGCGGGGTGCTCACGGTGGCCTTCACGTTCTTCTTCGGCACGCGCAACCTCCGGGCGCAGGTGTTAATGACCGGCGTGCTGGCGCTGATCGTGTTCATGGGAATGCTGGTGATCGTCTCGATCAACCATCCGTTCACCGGACCGGTGCACATCGACAGCGAGCCGCTGCAGCTGGTGCTCGAGGACTTCGGCCACCACTGAGGGCGGCTCTGCGGCGGCCCGCGCTTTCAGGCGTCAGGTACGGCCTTCTCGCTCACCATGGTGAGCACGTCGTAGCTGGCGACCGCCTCGCCGTCCTGGTTGGTGATGGCGGTATCCCAGCGCACCTCGCCGTAGCCGGCGCCCTCGCGCAGCGACTTCTCCTTGCAGGTGAGGCGCACCTTGATGCGGTCGCCCGGCTTCACCGGCTTGGTGAAGCGCAGCCCGTCGATGCCGTAGTTGGCCAGCACCGGGCCGTAGGGCGGATCGACGAACAGCCCCGCCGCGGCCGATACCAGGAAATAGCCGTGCGCCACGCGGCCGCCGAAGAGCGGGTTGCGCGCCGCCGCGGCCTCATCCATGTGCGCGTAGAAGTGATCACCCGAGAGTGCCGCGAAGCGTTCGATGTCCTCGACCGTGACTTCGCGCTCGGCCGAATGGAACGTGTCCCCGATGGCAAGGGCTGCGAAGGGCTTGCGGAACGGGTGCGTGCCCGGGTCAAGCTCGCGTGCCCCGCGCACCCAGCGTCCCGTCACGGCGGTGAGCACATCGGGCGTGCCCTGCACCGCCGTGCGCTGCAGGTAGTGCATCACACCGCGGATGCCGCCCATTTCCTCGCCCCCGCCCGCGCGCCCCGGGCCGCCGTGCACCAGGTGCGGGAGCGGGGAGCCGTGTCCGGTGGACTCCTTCGCGCAGTGGCGGTTCACGACCACGATGCGCCCGTGATAAGGAGCGAGCCCCAGCACCAGCTGCGCGGCCACGGCGTCGTCGGCGCTGAATATCGAGCTGACGAGACTCCCGCCGCCGCGGCGCGCGAGGCTGATGGCCTCCTCGGTCGAGCCATAGGCCAGGAGCGTGCAGATGGGTCCGAAGGCTTCCACCGTGTGTACCGCGCGCGCACCGGCGCTGTCCTTGCAGTACAGCAGCGTCGGTGCCACGAATGCGCCGCGCTCTCCATCGGCGCCCTCGGGCTGCGTGTGGGGCGCCGCGCCGAAGACCACTTCCGCCTCGCGGCGCAGCTTCCCGAGCTGCTCGAGGACCTCGCGCCGCTGCGCGAGCGAGGCCACCGGCCCCATGCGCACGTTCTCCAGGCGCGGGTCTCCGACCACTACCTTGCCGAGCGCGGCGCGCAGCGCCTGCGTCACCTCCCCGACACGCGCCGCCGGCACGAGCGCCTTGCGGATGGCGGTGCACTTCTGGCCGGCCTTCACCGTCATCTCGCGCACTACTTCGCGCACGAACAGCTCGAACTCCGGCGTCGTCGGCGCGGCGTCCGGAGCGAGTACGCAGCAATTGAGCGAGTCAGTTTCGGCCGTAAAGCGCACCGCGTTAGCGAGCACCACCGGGTGCTGGCGCAGCCGCAGCGCCGTCGCCGCCGAGCCGGTGAACGCCACGGCATCCTGGCAGGTGAGATGCGCGAACAGGTCCCCGACGCTCCCCAGGATCAGCTGCAAGGAGCCTTCCGGGAAAATGCCGGACTCCACGATGCGCCGGAACACCACTTCCGTGAGGTAACAGGTCTGCGTGGCGGGCTTGACGATCGCCGGTACGCCGGCGAGCAGCGTCGGGGCGATTTTCTCCAGCATTCCCCACACGGGGAAGTTGAAGGCGTTGATGTGCACCGCCGCCCCTTCCAGCGGCACGCAGATGTGCTGCCCGAGGAAGGTTCCGCCCTTGGAGAGCGCCTCCACGGCGCCGTCGACGTAGAGGTGGCTGTTGGGGAGCTCACGGGTGCCCTTGCTGGCGTAGACGAACAGCGTGCTGATGCCACCGTCGATGTCGATCCAGGAATCGTTCCGGGTGGCGCCGGTCGCATAGGAGAGCCGGTAGAACTCCTCCTTGTGCTCGCTGAGGCGCTTCGCGAGTGCCTTCAGGCGCGCGGCGCGCTCGTGGAAGGTGAGGCGCCGCAGCGCCGCTCCGCCGACCGCGCGGGCGTGCCGCAGCATGAGCGCCGCATCCAGCCCCTCGGCGCCAGCGTGCGCGATGACCGCGCCGGTGGTCGCGTCCCGCAGCGCCGTCCCCGGCCCGCTGCCGGCCTGCCAGCGCCCGGCGATGTAGCTCTCCAGCTGCATGTGGCTCACTCCGTCGGTACCACCTGGCCGTCGATGCGGTACGAGCGACCGCGAAACAGCGCCAGGCGCTGCCCGTGCTGGTTGAAGATGACGATCTCGTACAGGCCGTTGCGCCTGGTGCGCCACAGCTCGCGCGCCTCGGCCGTAAGCTCATCGCCCGCACGGGCTGCGGCCAGAAAATCGATCGAGGCGGCGGCGGCCACGGTGGTCTCGTTGTAGGAGTTGCAGGCAAAGGCGAAGGCGCTGTCGCCCAGGGCAAACATGAGTCCCCCGTGGCAGATGCCGTGGCCATTCACCATGTCGGCGCGCACCGGCATCGTGACCTGGGCGAAGCCGGGGCGCACGACGCTGACGCGCATGCCGAGTGACTGCGAGGCCCGGTCGCGATCGAACATGGCCGCCGCGGCGCGCTCGGCGAGCAGCTGCGCTTCCCGGGCAGCGATGGCGTTCTTGGGCTCCTCCCCCGGCGCTGACGGCATGGTCTTCAGTGCCCGCTGAAACGCGGCGCCCGCTTGGCGGCAAAGGCCGCGACGCCCTCGGCATAGTCGGCCGAGCGGCCGAGCTCGCCCTGGTAGTCGCGCTCGATGTCGAGCTGCTCGGCGAGCGTGCGGCCGAGGCCCTCGTAGATCGCCTGCTTGGTGCGCGCGAGCCCGCGGGTGGGTGCGCCGGCGAAGTGACGCGCCAGGTCCTCCACGAAAGCGGGAAATTCCGCGTCCTCGACACAGCGCCAGATCAGTCCCCAGTCCGCCGCCTGCTGCGCGGCGAGCTTGTCGCCCAGGAACGCAAGTCCCAGCGCGCGGGCGGTCCCCACCAGGCGCGGCAGGAACCAGGTGCCACCCGAGTCCGGTACCAGGCCGAGCCGGGCAAAGGCCTGTACGAACACCGCCGAGCGCGCCGCGATGACCAGGTCGCACGCGAGCGCCAGATTGGCACCCGCGCCGGCCGCCACGCCGTTGACGGCCGCGATCACCGGCAGCGGCAGCGAGCGCAGCGTCAGCACCAGCGGCTTGTAGTTCTCCTCGATGGACTGCGCGAGATCCGGCGCCGCCGCGCCCGGGGCGACGGCGCGGTCGTTCAGGTCCTGGCCAGCACAGAAGCCGCGTCCGGCGCCGGTGATCACCAGCACCCGCGCCTGCGAGCGCACGAGGGATGCGAGCGCGGCGCGTACCTCGGCGTGCATCTCGGTGTTGAAGCTGTTCAGCCGCTCGGGCCGGTTCAGCGTCAGTCGCGCGATCCCCTCGCGCACGTCAAACAGTATGTTCTGGTAACTCACGTCTGATTCCTCGCGGGGCCTGCGCCCGCGCTCATCGCTCGTCGTAATCCAGTTCCAGCGGTGCGCGCTTCACGTGCGACTGGCAGGCGAGCACGTAGCCCTGCTCCACCTCCCAGTCCTCGAGCGCATAGTTCTGCGCCATGGCGACCTCCCCGCGCACCACCTTCGTGCGGCAGGTGGAACACACGCCGGCGCGGCAGGAAAAGGGCAGCTCGATCCCGGCGCGGGCCGCCCCATCGAGCACCGTCTCACCCTCGAGCTTCATCGTGAAGCTGCGCCGCCGCCCATCCATGAGGATGCTGACCTCCGCCTCCCCGGTGGCCGGGGCGCTGGGCACGGCGCGCACCGCGGCCGCCTCGGCGGAAGCACCCGCCAGCACGAAATGCTCGGCATGAATGCGCCCGGACTCGACTCCGAGCTCGCGCAGCGTCGCGCTCAGGCTCTCGATCATGTCCCCGGGACCACAGATGAAGTATTCCTGCACCGCCTGGGGCGCGAACAGGGTGGCCGCGAAACGGCGCAGGTGTGCGGCGTCGAGCCGGCCGTTGTACAGCTCGACCTCCTGCGGCTCGCGGCTCATAAGGAAGTGCAGCGACAGGGCGCCGAGGTGGCGGTCCTTGAGCGCGAGCAGCTCCTCCAGGCACATGACGCGCGCCGTGCCGGTGTTGCCGTAGAAGACCAGCACGCGGGTGGCTCCGCCGGCGAGGAGGCTGCGCAGCACCGGCAGCACCGGCGTGATCCCGCAGCCGGCGGCCAGTGCCACGTAGGTGGCGCCCGGCTGGACCGCCACTCGTGGAGTGAAGCTGCCGTTCGGGGGCAGCACGTCGAGCACGTCCCCGGCGCGCACCTGCTCGGCCAGGTGCCGCGACAGCCGCCCGTGCGCATGCACGCGCGGCACGATCCGCAGCGGCCATTCCCCGGGGAGGTTGACGAGTGAGTAGGTGCGGCGCACCTCCTCGCCGTCGAGGAACGCGCGCACCACGACGTGCTGGCCGCTGCTGCCACGGTACTCCGCGCGCAGCGCCTCGGGCACCTCGAGCGCGATTTCGATCGCGTCCTCGGCATCCGGGACCACCTGCAGCACCTTCAGCGGATGAAATTTCAGCATCTCAGATGCACTTGAAGTAGTCGAAAGGCTCCCCGCAGCTCGCGCAACGGTAATGCGCCTTGCAGGGCGTGGAGCCGAACTCACTGATGCGCTCGGTGTCCGGGCTTGCACAGCGCGGGCAGGCGATACGCGGCGTACCCCGCAGCTGCCGCGGGCTCGACACGGCCGTGGCCGGCGGTGCGATGCCGAAGGCGGTGAGCTTGGCGCGCCCCGCTGCGCTCACCCAGTCGCTGCTCCAGGGGGGGGAGAGCACTTCCTCGAGCTGCACATCGGCGCAGCCGTGCGCCTGCAGCGCCGCGCGCACGCTCTGCCGGATGACTTCCGTCGCCGGGCATCCCGAGTAAGTCGGCGTGAGTCCGACGTGCAACTGTCCGTCGGCATCGCAGCGCACATAGCGCACGATCCCGAGGTCGGTGATGCTGAGTACCGGGATTTCCGGGTCCGGCACGTCCTCAAGGATCGCCCACGCGCGCGCCTCGCGTGCCGCAGCGCCCGTATCCCCCGCCGGGCTGCGCACGCTCATCACCAGCGTGCCCCGGGGTAGGTGCGTGGCAGGTGCTGCATCTCCGCCAGCAGGTGCCCGAGGTGCTCGCTGTGCACCCCGCGCTTGCCGTGCCAGGGGTAGGGGTGCGTCGCCGGGCGCTCGAGGGTTGCGGCCCCGAGATCCGCCTCCACCTGTATCGACCAGCCCCGGGCAAGATCGCCGAGCACCGGTGCAATCCCGGCGCGGCTCATGTGCTCATCCACCTCATCGGCAGCGAAGAGCTCGGGCGTGAAGCGCCACAGTTCCCCGAGTGCCCGCTGCACCCGGCGGCGGCTCTCGGGCGTGCCGTCCCCGAGGCGGGCCAGCCAGCCGCAGCTGAAGCGGTGGTGGTAGCGCGTCTCCTTGAGCGCCTTGCCGGCAATGGCCGCCAGGCGCGCGTCACTGGAGGCCGTGAGCCCCTCGTAGACCTGCAGCTGCCAGGTGTCGATCAGCCACTGCCGCACGATCGTCTGCCCGAAATCCCCGTTCGGCTGCTCGGCGAGCGTGAGGTTCATGAACTCCGGCGCATCGCGCAGAAAGGCGAGCGCGTCCTCGTCGCGGCCGCGGCCTTCGAGCTCGCCCGCGTAGGTCAGCAGCAGGCGCGCCTGGCCGATCAGGTCGAGCGCCAGGTTCGCAAGCCCTAGATCCTCCTCCAGCTCCGGCGCATGCCCGACCCACTCACCCAGGCGCTGGCCGAGCACCAGGCTCGTGTCGGCGAGGCGCAGCACGTAGCGCAGGTGCGCGGCGTGCAGTGCGGCGTCGGCTTCCGTGACGGGGGTGGCGCGCGGGCTCACAGGTTCTTCACCTCTTCGGGAATCTCATAGAAGGTCGGGTGCCGGTACACCTTGTCGCGCGCCGGCTCGAACAGCGCCTCCGCCTCCCCGGGGTCGGAGGCGGTGATCTGCGCCGAGGGCACCACCCAGATGCTGACGCCCTCCTGGCGGCGCGTATACACATCGCGCGCATGCTCGATCGCCATGCGCGCATCCGCGGCATGCACGCTGCCGACATGCTTGTGCTCAAGTCCCGCGCGCGAGCGGATGAAAACCTCAAACAAGGGCCAGTCGTTGTTCATGGGCTACCCTGCAACGTGTTTAATGGGCGGTGACGCGCTTCAGGCCGCCGCCGCGCGCGCGGCGTGCTTGCGGGCGTGCGCGGCGGCGGCCTCGCGCACCCAGGCGCCACGGTCATGCGCGGCGCGGCGCGCCTCGAGACGCTCGCGGTTGCACGGTCCGTGACCGCTCAGCACCGCGTGAAATTCGCTCCAGTCGATCGGGCCGCTCTCGTAGTGCTCGCTCGCGGGATTCCAGCGCAGCGCGCCGTCGGGAACGGCGAGACCGAGGAAGTGCGCCTGCGGCACGGTGGTGTCGATGAACTTCTGGCGCAGCTCATCGTTGCTGAAGCGCTTGATCTTCCAGCGCATCGACTGGGCGCTGTGCTTGGACTCGGCATCACTCGGTCCGAACATCATCAGCGACGGCCACCACCAGCGATTGAGCGCGTCCTGGGCCATCGCACGCTGTGCGTCGCTCCCGCGTGCCAGGGTCAGCATGATCTCGAACCCCTGGCGCTGGTGAAAGCTCTCCTCCTTGCAGATGCGCACCATGGCGCGCGCATATGGTCCGTAGGAGCAGCGGCAGATCGGGATCTGGTTCATGATCGCCGCGCCATCCACCAGCCAGCCGATGGCGCCGATGTCTGCCCAGGTGAGGGTCGGATAGTTGAAGATGCTCGAGTACTTGGCCGCGCCCGCGAGCAGCTGTGCGACCAGCTGCTCGCGCGAGACCCCGAGGGTCTCGGCCGCGCTGTACAGGTACATGCCGTGCCCGCCCTCGTCCTGCACCTTGGCGATGAGCACCGCCTTGCGGCGCAGCGACGGCGCGCGCGTGATCCAGTTGCCCTCCGGCAACATGCCGACGATCTCGGAATGCGCGTGCTGGGAGATCTGCCGCACCAGGGTCTGCCGGTAGGCCTCCGGCATCCAGTCCTTCGGCTCGATCTTCTCCTCCGCATCGATACGCGCCTGGAAGCGCGCGGCGCGCCCGGCGCTGTCGCGCTCCTCGCGCACCGGCTCGCTCCCCTGGCTGTCCAGCCCCTGGGTGTACATGGAAAAACGCTCCCGCTGCTGCCCGAACGTGACACAAGATTAGCACAACGAATCCCGTTTTCTGTGTCACACTTTTTGGATGCCCCGCCCGCCCGCGACGCCCGCTCCCCTGCGCTCGCTCCTGCGGCACTTCCGCGCCCAGCGCCCCCTGCGTGGCGGCTCGCTCCTGGTGACGATCTTCGGGGACGCCATCGCACCGCGCGGCGGCGCCGTCACGCTCGGGAGCCTGATCCGCCTCGCCGCCCCCTTCGGGCTCACCGAGCGCCTGGTGCGCACCTCGGTGGCACGCCTCGCGCGCGAGGGGTGGCTGCGCGGCGCGCGGCACGGCCGCCGCAGCGAGTACCGGCTCAGCCGCCAGGGCGGCAGCCGCTTCGCCGAGGCCACGCAGCGCATCTACGGCGCGCCCCACCCCGCCTGGGACGGGCGCTGGACGCTCCTGTTGCTGCCGGCCGGCCGGCGCCGCCCCCAGCAGGTGCGGGAAACCCTGCGCTGGCTCGGATTCGGGCAGCTCTCACCGAACGTCTTCGCCCATCCGGGCGCGACGACCGCGCAGTCGCGCGAGTGGCTGCGCACGCTTCCGGATGCGGCGGACGCCCTGCTGCTCAGCAGTCGCGCCGCCGACGCCGCCGGCGAGCGTGGTCTTGCGGCGCGCGGCTGGGACCTCGAGGGGCTCGCGCGCCGCTACCGGCGCTTCGTGCAGCGCTTTGCGGCGCTCGAGACCGTCGCGCGCGGGCCGCAGCTCTCGGGCGAGGCCGCCTTCCTGGTGCGCACGCTCCTCATCCACGAGTACCGCAAGATCCACCTGCAGGATCCGTTGCTGCCGGCGAAGCTTTTGCCGCCCGGCTGGGTCGGCACGCGTGCCTACGAACTCACGCGGCGCATCTATGCGGCCGTGTTTGCCGCGGCCGAGGGCTACCTCTCGGGGAACGCCCGGCGGCTGCACGCGCCGCTGCCGCCGGCCACGGCCGTGGCGCGCTTTGGCGGCCTGGGGGTGCGAGGTCGCCCGGCGCGCCTCAGCGCGGGCGCGAATCGATCACGCGCTTCGCCTTCCCGGCCGAGCGCTCGAGCGCCCCGGGAGGCTCGACCGCAACCGCCGCGGAGATCCCCACCCGCCCCTTGATGATGGCCTCGAGCGAGCCCTGCAGCTGCGCGAGCTGCTGCGGGTCACCGGCGTGCGAGGCGTGGCACTCCACGCGCACCAGCAGCTGATCCAGGTGGCCGGCGCGGCTCACTTCGAGCTGGTAGTGCGGGGCGAGGCCCGGGAGCTTCAGCACCAGCTCCTCGATCTGGCTCGGGAACACGTTGACGCCACGGATGATGAGCATGTCATCGGAGCGCCCGGTGATCTTGGCCATGCGCCGCATGGAGCGTGCCGTCGGCGGCAGGAGCGCCGTGAGGTCGCGCGTGCGGTAGCGGATCATCGGCAGCGCCTCCTTGGTGAGCGTCGTGAAGACGAGTTCCCCCGGCTCCCCGTCCGGCAGCGGCACGCCGGTGTGCGGATCGATGATCTCCGGCCAGAAATGGTCCTCCCAGATGACCGGGCCGTCCTTGGTCTCCAGGCACTCGCTGGCCACCCCCGGCCCCATCACCTCCGAGAGCCCGTAGATGTCCACCGCGTCGATATCAAAGCGCGTCTCGATCTCGCTGCGCAGCGCCTGCGTCCAGGGCTCCGCGCCGAAGATCCCGACACGCAGCGAGGTCTGGCGCGGGTCCAGCCCCTGCTGCACGAACTCCTCGGCGATCGCGAGCATGTAGGAGGGGGTCACCATGATGATGTCGGGTCGGAAGTCGCTGATCAGCTGCACCTGGCGCTGCGTCTGACCTCCGGACATCGGCACCACGGTGCAGCCCAGGCGCTCCGCGCCGTAGTGACAGCCGAGCCCCCCGGTGAACAGTCCGTAGCCGTAGGCGATGTGCACCAGATCGCCCGCATGACCGCCGGCGGCGCGGATGGAGCGCGCCACGAGGGCCGCCCAGGTGTCCAGATCCGCGCGCGTATAGGCCACCACCGTCGGCCGGCCGGTCGTGCCGCTCGAGGCGTGGATGCGCTGCACCTGCGTGCGCGGCACCGCCAGCATGCCGAACGGGTAGTGCTCGCGCAGGTCCTCCTTGCTTGTGAAGGGAAAGTGGCGCAGGTCCTCGAGCGAGTGCAGGTCCTGCGGGTGCACCCCGGCGCGCTGGAACTTCAGACGATAGGGGCCGACGTGCTCGTAGGCGTGCTGCAGGGTCTGCTGCAGGCGCAGCAGCTGCAGCGCACGCAGCTCATCCTCGCTGGCGCGCTCGATCGGTTCCAGGACGGCGGACGGCGGCGGTGCAGGCACGGCCGCATCATCCCACTACGCAGCCCAGCCTGTCAGCGTGTCCACGAAACGCTGCATGAAGCGATTGGCCTGGTGGCCGTCCATGACGCGGTGATCGAGCGTCAGGGACACGTAACAGCGCGGCTGCACGACGATCACCTCGGCGCCCTCCTGCTGCACCACCACCGCGCGCCGCTCGAGCTTGCCCACCCCGAGGATCGCCGACTGCGGCTGGTTGATGATGATCGGCGCAGCAAAGAGGCTGCCGCTCACGCCGTGGTTGGAGAGGGTGAAGGTGCCCCCGCGCACGTCCGCAGGACTCAGGCGGCCCTCGCGCGCGCGGCGCACCAGATCCTCAAGGCCGCGGGCGGTCTCGAGCAGATCCCGTGCCCCCGCATCGCGCAGCACCGGCACCACGAGGCCGGTGCCTTCCACCGCGGTCGCGACCCCCACATGCACCTGCTCGTAGAGCTCGAGCGCGCTGTCGGTCCAGCGGCTGTTGGCCTCCGGCACGGCGCGGATCGCCGCGACCGCGGCCTGCACGAAGTAGGCGGTCAGGGTGAGCGACACACCCTCGCGCTCGAAGGCCTCGCGGCGGCGCGCGCGGTCGGCGAGCACCGCACTCATGTCGGCCTCGAACACCGTGGTCACGTGCGGCGCGGTATGCAGCAGGCTCTGCACCATGTGCTCGGCAATGCGCCGCCGCACCGCGGTGTGCGGCACGCGTCGCACGTCCCCGGGGGCCTGCGGCGTCACCGCCGGCGCGGGCGGCGGCGCGGCTGCGCCCGCGGCGGCGCGCAGCACATCCTCCACCATGATGCGCCCCGCCGGGCCGCTGCCGCGCAGCTGCGCGGCCTCCAGGCCGTGCTCGGCGAGCAGCCGGCGCACCGCCGGGCTCAGCTGCCCGCCGCTCGGGGCGCGCGC
>DATIXW010000170.1:0-28489 GCA_035518135.1 Steroidobacteraceae bacterium | reverse complement strand
CCTCGCGATGGTGCAGCGCTACGGCCACCTCACCACGGACCATCTGAGGGCGTTTGTGGAGCACAGAAAAGGCATACCTTCATTGGCAGCCCGGAGATAGGCATATAAGTCGGTGATTTGTAATGGAAAGGGAGGGACTCGAACCCTCGACCCCGGCATTATGAGTGCCGTGCTCTAACCAGCTGAGCTACCTTTCCACAAGGGGCGCGCATTTTCCTCACCGCCGCCCCGCCCTGTCAAACCAGTATTCCCGGTCCCACTTCCTAGACGTTGAAGCGGAAGTGCATGACGTCGCCCTCCTGGACGACGTACTCCTTGCCCTCGAGACGCAGCTTGCCCATGTCACGGGCCCCCGATTCCCCCTTACCGGCCAGAAAGTCGGCGTAGGCGATGACCTCAGCGCGGATGAAGCCGCGCTCGAAATCCGTATGGATTACGCCCGCAGCTTGCGGTGCCGTCGCACCCACGCGTACCGTCCACGCGCGTACCTCCTTGGGGCCGACGGTAAAAAAAGTCTCAAGTCCAAGCAGCCGGTAAGCGGCACGGATCACGCGGTTCAACCCCGGCTCCTGGAGGCCGAGCTCTGCCAGGAATTCGCTGCGCTCGCCCTCCTCGAGCTGCGCGATCTCGGCCTCGATCGCGGCGCACACGGCGACCACGAATGACCCATCCGCCGCAGCGCGGCGCTCGAGGGCATCAAGCAGCGGATTGTCCCTGAACCCGTGCTCGGCAACGTTGGCTACGTACATCACCGGTTTCGCGGTCAAGAGCTGTAGCTCACGCAGATCGCGGCGCTCCTCGGCAGTCAATGTCATGGCGCGAACGGGCTTTACCGCATCCAGCTGCACCTTGACGCGCTCGAAGAGCCCGCGACGGCGCAGCGCATCCTTGTCGCCCCCCTTGGCTGCCTTGATCGCACGGTCCAGTCCCTTCTCGAGCGTGGCGAGATCGGCAAGCGCGAGCTCGGTGTCGATGACCTCGACGTCGCTGAGCGGGTCCACGCGGCCGGCAACATGAATCACGTCGGTACTCTCGAAGCAGCGCACCACGTGCGCGATCGCGTCCACCTCACGAATATGTGCCAGGAACTGATTCCCGAGGCCCTCGCCCTGCGAGGCACCGGCAACCAGGCCTGCGATGTCGACGAATTCCACCGTGGTCGGTACGATCTTCTCGGGGTGCGCGATCGCGGCCAGTTGATCCAGCCGCGGGTCCGGTACCGGCACCACGCCGATGTTCGGATCGATCGTGCAGAAGGGGTAGTTTTCGGCCGCGATCTGCGCGCGCGTGAGAGCGTTGAACAACGTCGACTTGCCGACGTTGGGCAAACCAACGATGCCGCAGCGGATTGGCATGGTGCGTTCAGCTTCCTCGGGTGAGAATCACGGCGCGCAGGCGCCCGGCGGATCCTGTGTGTGCAGTCGGTTCATCGCGATCTGCGCGCCCTCGCTCAGCAGGATCGGAACCGCATCCGCAGCCGCGGCAAGCGCGGCGTTAATCAACTCGCCATCCGCGGCACTCGGACGACCGAGAACATAGTCGAGCACGAGCGAGCGATCGCCCGGGTGCCCGATGCCGATGCGCAGGCGCCAAAAGCCATCACCCATCTGGGCAATGACGTCGCGCATGCCGTTGTGACCGGCAGCACCGCCGCCTTGCTTCAGGCGCACGACGCCCGGCGCAAAATCCAGCTCGTCGTAGGCGACGAGGATCGACTGCACCGGCACCTTATAGAAGGTCGCGACGCTGCGTACTGCCTCCCCGCTGTGGTTCATGTAACTCATGGGCTTGAGAAGCCACAGGTCGGCACCGGCGATACGGGCACGCGCCAGCTCCGCGCGATGCCTTGGCTCGCTGCGAAAGATCGCCCCGTGACGGCGCGCCAGCTCATCCAGCAGCTGGAACCCTGCGTTGTGGCGCGTGCGCGCGTACTCGGTGCCCGGGTTGCCGAGACCGACGATCAGCCTGAGGGGCTCGCCTGCCATAAAGATGATCCGTGCCGCAAATACCGCCGGCCGCCCGCGGGAGCATCGCTCCCGCGGCGGCCGGCAGGCAAACGGCAGTTACCGCGGCTACTTCTTGCCGCCTTCCTTCTTGGCAGGAGCAGCTTCCTTCTTCTCCTCGCCCTTCTTTGCGTCCGCAGCAGCCGGAGCGGCAGCCGCCCCCGCCGCTGGCGCTGCACCGGGGGCGCCGGCGGCAGCAGGAGCGGCCCCCTCGGCGGGCGCGGCCGCAGCCTCGACAGCCACAGGCTCGGGCTCCTCGGCACGCGGCGCGTGGATCGAAACGACCGGCGCGTTGCGCTGCGAGAGTTCCGGGATCGTCACGCCCGCGGGCACCGGCACGTCGGCGAGGAACTTAGTCTCGTTCAGATGCATGCCGGAGAGATCCAGCTCGAGGAACTCCGGCAGGTCCTTCGGCAGGCAGCTGACCTCGACGTCGGCGCGCATGTGCGAGACGACGCCGCCCTCGGTCTTCACGCCCGGGGAGATGCTCTCGCCCTTGAAGTGAATCGGCAGGCGGATGCGGATCTTCTCGTCCTCCACCACGCGCTGCAGGTCCACGTGCACCACCAGGTTCTTGGCCGGGTGCATCTGCACGTCCTTGATGATCGCCTCCTGCGTGCTGTCGCCGATCTTCAGGCGCACGATGGAAGAATAGAACCGCTCGTCGGCGATCATCGTCAGCAGGTTCTGCTGATCGAGCACGAGGCTCTGGGCGTCCTTGTGGGCGCCGTAGAGGATGGCGGGGACTTTGCCCGTGTGACGCAGGCGGCGGCTCGCACCTTTGCCTTGCGTCCCGCGGACATCCGCGCCGAAGGTGAATGAAATACGCATTACGTTCTCCAGTAGTTACTGCCAACTCGCGCCGGGTCGCGACCAATCCGGCACGTCCAAAAATCTTCGCGCGTCTCAGTCGACGTACAGCGAGCTCACCGATTCCTCGTCGCGGATGCGGCGAATGGTCTCCGCCAGCAGCCCCGCCACCGACAGCTGCCGGATGCGAGTGCAGCCGCGGGCCGCCGCGCTCAATGGGATCGTATCCGTCACGACCAGCTCATCGAGCGCCGACTTGGAAATCTTCTCCACCGCGCTGCCCGACAGCACCGGGTGCGTGATGTAGGCCACCACCTTGGTGGCGCCTTCATCCTTCAGCGCCTGCGCCGCCTGACAGAGCGTGCCGGCGGTGTCGACCATGTCATCGACCAGCATGCAGGTCTTGCCCTCGACCTCGCCGATGATGTTCATGACCTTCGACTCGTTGGGCCGCGGACGGCGCTTGTCGATGATCGCCAGTTCCGCATCGTCCAGGCGCTTGGCGAAGGCCCGCGCCCGCGCCACGCCGCCGACATCCGGCGACACGACGATCACGTTGCGGTACGCCTGCTTCCACGCCTCGCCCAGCAGCACCGGTGAGGCGTACACGTTGTCTACCGGGATGTCGAAGAATCCCTGAATCTGATCCGAGTGCAGGTCGGTCGTCAGCAGGCGGTTCACGCCCGCGCTCGAGAGCATGTTCGCCACTAGCTTCGCCGTGATCGCCGAGCGCGTCGCACGCGGTCGCCGGTCCTGGCGCGAGTAACCGAAGTACGGCACCACCGCGCTGATGCGCGCGGCCGATGCGCGCCGGCACGCATCCACCATCACCAGCAACTCCATCAGGCTCTCGTTTGCCGGCGGGCAGGTCGACTGCACGATGAACACGTCGCGCCCGCGCACGTTGTCCATGAGCTCGACGTTGACCTCGCCGTCACTGAAGCGGCCGACGTAGGCGCGTCCGAGCGGCGTCTGCAGGTGCTTGGCAATATCCAGCGCCAGCGCCGGATTCGCGTTGCCCGCAAACAGAGACATTGTGTCGCTGGTACTCATGCTCTCTCTAGATGCGCGCAACCCTCACCGCCACCCTGTGGCGGCCGTGCGCCCCGCATGGCTGGGGTGGAAGGATTCGAACCTCCGAATGGCGGGATCAAAACCCGCTGCCTTACCACTTGGCGACACCCCAGCAACCTCAGCTGCGGGCGCGCATCTTACAGCCGCCTCAGTCCGGCCGCCGCGCCTTCAGGCACGCCTGCACGGGCGAAGTGTCCAGGCCGCGCGCCACGAAGCATTGCCAGCGCGCGGGCACCTGGGCGGCCAGGCGTTCCGCGGCACTCGCGCTCGCGCAGGCGGCAAACACGCACGCGCCCGTCCCGGTGAGCTGCGCCGGCGCCCGCTGCCGCAGCCAGTCGAGCGCCTCGGCCACCTCCGGGTAGCGCGCCCGCACCACGGGCTCGCAGTCGTTCCGAGCCCCCGACTCAAAAAAGGCGCGTATTGTGATGAGGGAGGAATTTCGTGTCAATTCAGGGCTCTGGAACACGGCGGCGGTACTGACATGAACCCCCGGATACACGATCACGTACCAGGCCGGCGGCAGCGTCACGGGGGTCAGCCGCTCCCCGATTCCTTCCGCCCAGGCCGAAGAACCCTGAATAAAAACAGGGACATCCGCCCCCAGGGACGCTCCGAGGGTGCTCAGGGCGTCGAGGCTCAGCCCACAGCTCCACAACTCATTCAGCGCCAGGAGCACCGTGGCGGCATCCGAGCTGCCCCCGCCCAGGCCGGCGCCCATCGGGATGCGCTTGTGCACCTCGAGGTCCACCCCCAGGGGAGAGCCGGTGAAGCCCTGCAGGGCGCGGGCAGCGCGCACGGTCAGGTCCTGCTCGGGACTCACCCCGGCGGCCCCGGCATGCCTCTCGATGACGCCGTCGTCGCGCACCGCAAGGAGGATGTCATCCGCGAGGTCGATGAGCTGAAAGAGGGTCTGCAGCTCGTGATAGCCATCCGCCCGCCGTGCGACCACGTGCAGGAACAGATTGAGCTTTGCAGGGGCCGGCCAGCGCGACTGCGCCTCCCTTCGGGGGCGCAGGGCACCGGCCGCGGGACTCACAGCTGCCAGTCCTCGACCAGGAGTCGCACGCGCACGCTCGCGCGCTCGAGTGTCAGTCGGGCCGGAAGCGTCTCGCCACCGGCGCTGGCATAAGCGGCGTAGGTCACCTGCCAGCCATCCTGGGTGAGACTTGCCAGACGCTGCTCGGCATCGAGGGACTCCTGTGCGGGAGTGGCGGGATCGGGGACCCCCAGTACCCAGTATCGCAGGCTCGGCAGGGGGACGTCGAAGCCAAGGCGCGTACGCAGTTCGGCGCGGGCGGCGTCGTTACCGATGTGCTCGCCGTGCGCATTGACGATCTCCAGATCATCGCCCTGCGTGGTGATCTGCGTGCCGCCCACCCCGAGCGGACCCTCGAGCAGCAGCTGCGAGCGCTCGCCCTGCTGCTGCCAGCGCAGATTGGCATTGAAGCCGTTCCCGGCCGCCGACACGGCAATGCGTCCCTTCAGCTGAAAGCGCTGCAGCGCCTGAAGCTGCGGACGCCGCTGGTCCCACGGCGCTGAAGCCGGCAGTGGTGGGGGTGGCAGGGTACGGCAGGCGTCCAGGGCGAGCAGCGCCACGAGGGCGCCGAGCCTCAGGGCGCTAGGGCGCATCGGGCAGGAACCGCTTGATCGTCGCCTTCAGCGCCTTCGAGTCCGGATCGCGGGCCAGCGCGGCGGCCCACACCCGGCGTGCCTCGGCGTGATCGCCGCTCACCCACAGCGCCTCGCCCCAGTGGGCCGCGATCTCGGCGTCATGGCCGAGCGAGTAGGCGCGCTGCAAGGCGTCCGTAGCGCCCTTGGCGTCGCCCGAGCGGTAGCGCACCCAGCCGAGACTGTCGAGGGCCGCGGGGCTGTCCGGCATCACCGTCAGCGCGCGGCGTATCAGGGACTCCGCGTGCGGAAGCTCCAGGGAGTGATCGGCGAGCGTGTAGCCGAGCGCATTCATGAGGGTCGGATCCTCGGGGCGCTTCTCCAGCATGTGCTCGAGCGCGTCCACCGATTCGTGTACGTGACCGGCCTGCTCGAGGATCACGGCGCGGTCGTACTCGATCGAGGGATGCTGGGGGTGGCGTTCGAGCTCGGCGCTGAGGATCGCGAGTCCCATGTCCGCCTCACCGTGATCGGCGAGCAGGCGTGCCTTGGCGAGCGTCAGGTCGAGCTCCTCCTCCGGATGGTCGGCGGCGTAGTCATCCAGAAGCGCCAGCGCCTCGGCGCGCGAGTTGCGATCGAGCAGGAGCGCGGCGGCGCGCGAGCGTGCCGAGAGCGCGACGGAGGAGTCGTAGAGGCGCCGGTAGGCAGCCAGCGCCGCGTCGGGGTCGCCGGTGCGCACTTCGATGTCCGCCAGGTACAGCTGCGCGCCATCGTTGCCCTCACCGCTGGCGACCAGTTCGCTGAAGCGCTGCTTGGCCTCCTTGTAGTCCCCGGAGTTGAACGCGAGCAGTGCCAGGCGCCGGTCGATCTCCGCCTGCGGTGCACCCTTGGAGCGCAACAGCTCGAGCTGCTGGTGGGCCTCCTCGCTGCGATCGAGCGAGGCCAGGATCTCCGCCAGCTGCAGCCCGCCGCGCTCCGCATCGAAGGTCGCGGCCTCGCGCGCGGTAGCGAGCGCCTGGGGGCCGTTGCCGCGCATCACGTACGCGCGCGACAGGATGCGCAGCGCCGAGAGGTCGTTGGGATCGTGTTGCAGCGCCTGCTGCGCATAACGCCCGGCCCGCTGCCCGTCATAGGCCGCAAGCGCAAGCTCCCCGAGGAGGGTGAGCGTATCGGTCGAGTTGGCACTCGGCTCGAGCGCGCCACTCATGGCGATGAGCACGGCGGATGCGTCCGATTCCTCAAGCAGCAGCGCGGTCAGCTCGGTCATGCTGCGCGCGGTGCGTTCCTCGGCCTTGTGCGGCACGGCCGGCGTGCCTGCGCCCTCCCCGCCCTGGCCGGCGGGCGCTGCACTATTGGTCTGCTGCTCGACACGCCAGAATTCGTGGATGGCGCTGCGGGCGTCGTTGGTGCGATACAGCTTCAGGGCGACGGCCGCATACAGCGCATTCGCCTCGCGGTCCGTGGGCGCCAGCGCACGCCAGCGCGTGGCTGACTGCCAGGCCGCCGGCAGGTGCTCGCACGCCATGGCGACCTGCGTGGCCCGGCGTGCCAGCTGCACGTCCCCGCCGCTCGCGGCCTTGGCGTACAACTCGGAGGCCTGCCGGCACTCCCCGCGCTTCAGCGCCGCCTCGGCTGAGGCCGTGAGGGCGGAGGTGTCGGCGGCGGCCGCCGCGGCGGGCTTCTTTTCCACGGGGTGTGTGGCCGCGCAGCCCGCCCACAGGGGCGCGCACAGCAGCAACGGGATTAAGTTACGCAAGCACCTCATGATCCTTCACTATAGCCCCTGAGCACGGGGTGCGCATTGCGCAACTTGTCACAAAGTGGGGACATCCCGGAGAATGCGCGCCCGCTTACAGCCATGAAGGAATCCATCCGACAACGCCTGCAGAAACTGGCCGACCGCTTCGAGGAGGTCGGACGGCTCCTCGCCACCGATGAGGTGGCCGGCGGTTCCGAACAGTTCCGCGAGCTTTCGATGGAATACGCGCGCCTGCAGCCCGTGGCGGAGCGCTTCGCGCATTACCACGGGCTGGAGCGCGAACTTGCGGCGGCGCGCGAACTGCAGGCCGATACGGATGCCGGCCTGCGCGAACTCGGGGATGAGGAGGTCGGTCGCCTGCAGCGCGATCTGCTCGGTGAGGAAGAATCCCTGCGGCTGCTGCTGCTGCCGAAGGATCCGCGCGACGACAAGAACATCTTCCTGGAGGTGCGCGCCGGCACCGGCGGCGACGAGGCCGCCATCTTCGCCGGTGACTTGCACCGCATGTACGCACGCTATGCCGAGTCCAAGGGGTTCACCGTCGAGGTCCTGAGCGAGAGTCACGGCGAGCACGGCGGTTACAAAGAGATCATCAGCCGCATTGCCGGCCGGGGCGCCTTCTCGCGCCTGAAATTCGAGTCCGGGACGCACCGGGTGCAACGCGTCCCGGCGACCGAGGCGCAGGGGCGCATCCACACCTCCGCGGTCACGGTCGCGATCCTTCCCGAGCTCGACGAAGTGGACGAGATCGACATCAGCCCCGCGGATCTGCGCGTGGACACCTATCGCTCCTCGGGGGCCGGCGGCCAGCACGTCAACAAGACCGACTCCGCGGTGCGCATCACCCACCTGCCGAGCGGCATCGTGGTGGAGTGTCAGGACGAGCGCTCGCAACACAAGAACCGCTCGCGCGCCATGGCGCTGCTGAAGGCGCGCCTGCTCGCCGCCGAGCAGGAGAAGCAGCAAAGCGCACAGGCGCAGGCGCGCCGCCTGCAGGTCGGCAGCGGCGACCGCTCCGAGCGCATCCGCACGTATAATTTTCCGCAGGGTCGTGTGACCGATCACCGCATCAACCTCACCCTCTACAAGCTGCAGCAGGTCATGGACGGACAGCTCGATGAGCTGATCAACGCGCTGCAGCAGGAGTTCCAGGCCGAGCAGCTCGCGGAGGAGACGTGAGCCAGGTCGCTCCCGGGCTGATTATCGACAGTGTCACGGGGATCGACGTTTCCTTGCCCGTAGCCGGACCGGGGGTCCGCAGTTTCGCCTTCATCATCGACTGGCACATCCGCGCGGTACTGGCGCTGGGGTGGTACGTGGCGGCGGGACTCCTTTATAACGGGCGCTGGTCGCTGAGCGCGCCACTGACCAACGATGCGCGCTGGTTCGCCACGGTGGTGCTGCCGGCGTTGGCGATCTATTTCCTCTACCAGCCGGTGGCCGAGCTCGCGATGCGCGGGCGCACGCCCGGGAAGCGCAGTGCCGGCATCCGCGTCGTCACGCGGCAGGGCGGGCCACCCGGCGCAGGACCGCTGCTGGTGCGCAACGTCTTTCGCCTTATCGACAGCCTGCCGGCGTTCTACGGCGTGGGCCTGACCCTGGTCGTGTTCACCCGCGAGCACGTGCGTTGCGGGGACATGGCGGCGGGCACCCTGCTGGTATACGAGCGCTCGGGCGCCGATGCGCTCTCGCCGGAAGCGGCCGCCATGCGCCTGGGTGCGCTCGACGCGGCCGGTGCGGAAATTGTCGCCGATCTGTTGCAGCGCTGGCCCGCGCTGACGCCGGAGGCGCGCGTGCGGCTCGCACGGGCCGTGCTGCAACGTTATCTGGGCCCCGCCGCGGATCTCAGCGACGCGGATGAGCTGCAATGGCGTGCGCGGGTCGAGCGCCTGGCGAGTCGCTAGCCGGCATGGAATCTCCGGCGCGCCAGAAGGCCCTCGCCGCAGCACTGCTGAATCGCGCCACCCTGTGGCGGCAGGCGGAAGAGCGCGCGCAGCGACTCGCGAACACGCGCACCGGCGACGCGGCCGACGCCGCACGCCTGGCCGATGATTATCGGCTGCTGGCGCACGACCTGGCGCGCGCCCGCGCGCTGATGCCCGAAAGCCGCACACGCGAATATCTGGAGAGCGCCTACGCCCGCGCGCACGTCACGCTGCACCAGGGGGCCTGGCACCTGGGTAGCATGCTGCGGCGCCTGCTGCGCGAGGACATCCCCGCGGCCGTACGCTGGTTGCTGCCTTACATCGCCTGGACGAGCTGCCTGTTCGTACTGGCGGCATGTGCAGGCTACGCGCTCGTCGCTCACTACCCGGACCTCATCGCCCTGGTCGCAGGTCCTGAGCTGATCGCGAGCGTCGAGCGCGGCAAGCTGTGGACGGAGGGGCTGCTCAACGTCGTGCCCTCCTCGGTGCTGTCGGTGCAGATCCTGACAAACAACATCGTTGTCAGCCTGTTCGCCTATTGCGCGGGCTTCCTGTTCGGGCTCGGAACCCTGTACATCATCGGGCTGAACGGCTTCATGCTCGGCGCCGTGTTCGCCTTCGTCGGGCAGCACGGGCTTGCGCAACAGCTGTTCAGCTTCATCGTCGCCCACGGCTGCGTGGAGCTCTCGGTCATCTGCCTCTCCGGGGCCGCAGGGGCCGCGGTAGGCGAGGCACTCATCCGTCCCGGAGCGGCCGGGCGACGTGATTCCTTCCGCGCCGCCGCGCTGCGCTCCGGCGATGTGCTGGTGGCCTGCGCGGTGCTGCTGGTGGGGGCCGGCCTGATCGAGGGCTTCATCTCCCCCAACCCGCACGTGCCGCTTGGCACGCGCGTGGCCGTCGGCGTCGGCTATTGGCTGGCGATGCTGGCGCTGTTGAGCGGGGTGCCCCGCCGCCCAGGGGCGGCGCGGCCTCAGACGCGTCGCGACTGACGCAGCACTTCGTAACGAGTGAACAGCGCCGGCGCCAGCTGCTGCGGCCGCGCGGAGACGACCGGCGCGCCGAGGCGCTGCAGGAGCTCGCGCTGGGCGGCCGCCCGGCGCAGCTGCTCGGCGGCGGCGAGCGCGATCCATGGATCCTGCCACTCGCGGGCCTCAGCCTCGGCCAGCTCCTCGATCTCGCCCGTGTGCACGCCCGCGATCAGCACCAGGTGCGGCGGCGCCAGAAGCCGTACGGCGCGCGCGAGCGCGCCGGCCACGCTGGCATCCTCGAGGTCGGTGAGCACGACCACCAGGGCACGCTGGCGCAGCAGCCTGCGGATGCTCACGGCCGCGGCGGTTGGATCCGATTCGGCCGGGCGCACCACCAGTTGCTCAAGCGCGCGGCGCACTCCGGTCACGGCCGCCAGGCCGCGCGCCGGGGCGCGGCTCGTGAGCACCTGGTCGGCGTAGACCAGCAACCCGATGCGGTCATCATTGAGCGTGACGATCTCGGCAAAACTCGCGGCGACATTGCTGTACAGCCCGAACCGCTCGAGCGGGCCTGCGCGCACGCGGCTCAGGCGACCCGCATCGATCGCCACCAGAACGTCCAGGTGCTGATCCTCGCTGTATTCGCGCGTCATGAGCGCGCCGCTGCGCGCGGTGGCCTTCCAGTCAATGCGCGCGAGCGGATCGCCCGGCGCGTAGCCGCGCAGCTGATGCAGCTCCTGCCCCGCCCCGAGCACGCGCCTGGCGCGCACCCCGCTCGCAAAACCGCGCACCCGCACGCGATCGCGCAGCACCTCCGGCGCCACGCTGAGCTCTTCGCGCGGCTGCAGGGAGTTCGTCCACCAGGCCAGCCCGAGCCCCCCGCGCAGCCGCGCGGGCAGCACCGGCCAGCGTTGCGGACCAAGCCTCACGGGCAACAGGGTGAGTGCATCCTCAAGCACCCCCTGCGGGGGAATTCTGATGCGTCGTACCGCCGGCTGTGCCTCGAAACCACCGGGCGTGGCGGGTGCGTACTCGAGCGCAATGGCGCGACGGGCCGCGTTGACGAACACGAAGGCCGCCTGCTGCGGGCGCCCGAGGAAAGCGCGCGGAGCGCTCTGCAGGCGCACCTGCGGCAGCAGGCGGCGCACGAACGCGCCCTCCAGTGAGAGCCCCAGGAGCCACAGCGCAGCGGGGATCCGCCACAGGTGCGCAAGGTATGCATCTCCCGACCAGATTCCGGCGACCGCCAGCACCGCGGTCAGCACCACGAGTACGTAACTGAGGCGCGCAAGATGCATGAGCGCTGCCTTAGCGGGGCACCTGGGTTGAGGCCAGCACGCTCGCGACGAGCTCTGCGTCCTTCGCGCCCTCGAGGGCGGCTTCCGGCGTCAGCACCAGGCGATGTGCCAGGATCCACGCGGCGACGTGCTTGACGTCATCCGGGGTGACGAAATCGGCGCCGCGCAGCCCGCAGTTGATGCGCGCTGCCTTGAGCAGCGCGAGCGCACCGCGGGTGGACAGTCCCAGCGCGACGCGCGGATGTTCGCGCGTCGCGCGCGCAATATCGAGCACATAGGCGCCCAGTGCGTCCGCCACGTGCACCTGCTCGGCCTCGGCGCGCGCTGCGCCGAGCAAATCGCGGTCGATGACGCGCACCGAGTCCAGTGCCGCGTGCGAGGCCGCGAGCACGCCGCCGTACCGGGCGAGGATCTCGGCCTCGGCCTCGCGGGACGGGTAATCCATGTCCACCCGCAGCATGAAGCGGTCGAGCTGCGACTCCGGCAGGGGAAAGGTGCCCTCGAATTCCCGCGGGTTCTGGGTCGCCAGGACCAGGAAATCCGCCGGCAGCTGCCACACGGCGCGCTCCACGCTGACCTGTCGCTCCTCCATCGCCTCCAGCAGGGCGGACTGGGTCTTCGGACCGGTGCGGTTGATCTCATCGACCAGCACAACGTCGGCGAACACCGGTCCGGGCCGAAACACGAAGCCACGCTGGGCCTCATCGAACACGTGCACGCCGATGATGTCGCTTGGCATCAGGTCGGTGGTGCCCTGTATGCGCTTGAACTCACCACCCAGCGCGCGTGCCAGTGTCTTGGCCAGCAAGGTCTTGCCGAGCCCCGGGGCGCCTTGCACCAGCACGTGGCCCCGGGCGATGAGTGCGATGAGCAGTGCATCCACACTCGCATCTGCACCGATGATTACGCGGCCCAGCTCACGCCCCAGAACACTGCGAAGCTCGCGGATCGAGTTACTCATGCGGCCAGTCGCCCTTCAGTAGCTAGGATGAGGTTATGCAGGCGGACCAGAGGCACGCGCCGCTGCGCATGGGCGTCCGCGTACCACTGCTTGAGCTGCCGGACGTCGGCGAGCGCCAGACGCGGGTGCTTCTCCAGCCACTCCCACGGCGCGGCGGCCGCGGGCGCTGCCATCGGCGGCATGGCGACGTGCAGCTGGCCGAAGAAGTGCTCGAACATACGGCGCGCCGCGACCGGCGACTGCAGCACGCGCGCAAAGAACAGGCCGGTGGTGCGCACCAGGTCCGACTCGCGTGGCGCACCGCCGGCCGCGTGCGGCATCTGCAGCTGCGTGCCTCCCAGTACCCACAGCAGCCACACCAGCGCAAGCGTGGCGATCGTGGCGTACAAGCGCCGGTCGCGATAGAACTTCGCCGGATCGTATGCCGCCGTCAGGCCCTGGTGCTCGTCATCGAAGATCACCGTACCGCGCGGGCCGACAGTTACGGCGATGAGGTTGGCGAGCAGCCGCGCGTTGTCGGCCACCGGTAGTGCGCGATTGCTGAACAATGACGCGAAGCCGCTGACGAGGATGGTGCCCGCACCATCCGGGCGCACCCAGAATACGCCGGTGCGCGAGTCAGCCGCATGCGCCAGAGCGAGTACGAAGCCATCGCGGGGAACCAGCACCGAACTGGCGCTCGGTTGATAGTCGGAGAACGCCACCGCACTGGCGACGCCCTCGAAATAGGGATGCGGCTGATTCGGGACCAGCGTGCGGCGCTGTGGCTCACTGAGCTCCTCCACCATGCGGGCGAGCGCCCGGCGCGCCTCGTCCTTGGCTCGTGCAGTGGGTTTACCGGGGGCGCCCGGCGCGCCCTTCGGAGCGGCGTCGGAGGTCTTCGGCGGCTCATGAGTGACGCTCAGCCCGGTCAGCAGCTGCAGATCGGCGTACAGCGTGCGGGGCTGCTGGGCGAAGCCGGGCCTGTCGCTCAGAGCCGCCAGCACCAGCAGCGTGTTACCGGCGCGGATCCAGCGATCCAGCGCCACGACCTCGTCGTTGCGGACATGGCCGCTCGCCGGCAGCGTCACGATGAGCAGGTTCCCGGCAGCGGAGAGCTCGTGACGGTGCTCCAGGGTGCCGAAGCGCTCGCGCAGCGAGAGGGTCGGCACGCCCTCCTGCTGCAGCCAGCGCAGCGCCCCCAGCAGGCCGTTGTCGCCGCGCTCCGCGGTGCTGGGGAGCGAGACCTCGGGCTCGCTGAGTGTGCCGCCGTGCCAGAACAGAGTGCCGAACAGCAGCAGCGCGCCCAGTGCGCAGGTGAGGGTAATGAATCGATCGCGCATGAGCTCACGCTGCCCGGGCCGCGGCCGGCGGCTCCAGCTCGAGGGTCGCGAGCAGGCTCTTCCCGCGAGCCATCGCACTTGCGAGATTTGCGCCCGGGACCTCGCAACCGGAGAAGCGTACGCGCTCACACACCGCGGCAAGTTCGGCGAGGCTGGCACGCTCCTCCTGCGCCAGGTGCGCTCGCTGGGTGAGCTCGCGCGTCGTCAACGCGCGCGCCGGCGGCAGGCGCTGCTGCTCGGCAAGGCGCCGCGCGATGAGCTCAAGCAGCATCCGGGGCTGCTCCGCGGGGGCGGCATGCGCGATCTGCTCCAGACCGCCGGCGGCCTCGGCAGGCGGCTCGTGCGCGGCACGGCGGTGGCGCGAGCCGCCCGTGCCCGATCCGATGACTCCCGCGATCCTGAGCTCGTTGACGATGATCCCCGCTGCGAGCGCGACCACGAGCACAAGGCACGTCCAGACGATCGTATCGGCGGCGTTCGAGGTAAGGAACTTGACGAGCACGCGCTGCAGCCAGCTCTCGTCCGCCGCCGGGCGGCCGGCCAGCATGTGCCGCAGCCACCCCCGAAAGCGGTCCCACCAGCCTCGGTGGGTCCGCTCGCTCTGCACCACGGTGGCAAGCAGCGCGGCGACGGTGTCAACGCGCGGCGGCGGCCGCTGCGCCCTCGCCGGCCGCTGTGTCAGCAGTACCCGCAGTTCCGCAAGGCCGGCCGCAGAGAGCTGATTGTCGGGACGGTTCCAGTCCGCCGGCAGCCACGCAGCCGCGGGGTTCTGTGCCAGCGCGCCGGGCAGATCCGGGCAGCGGGCCACCACGCGCGCATAGCCCACGTCGGCTGCCGGGTCGAGCTTCGCCAGACACTCATCGATCGCTTGCACTGCCGCGCGCGCGTGAGCGGACTGCGCGAAGACCGAGATGACCAGCGCGAGGAGCCAGCGGCGCACGCGCTCAGACCGTGGCCGAGATCCGCTGCTCGAGGTCTGCCCCCTCTTTGCGCGCCGTCAGGTCGCCGAACGCCGCCAGCACGATCGCCGTCTGGAAGGGCGTCGTGATGGCACCGAGTGCGATCACCGTGACGGTGGTCGCGGCGGCAGTCAACACGACATCGCCTCGTCCGATCACCCCGGCCAGGAATCCCGCAACGATGCTGACGACGATGATCATCACCAGCAGAACGATCAGGCCGACCGTATAGATCAGACTCAACCGCCAGAAACTACCCGCCGTGAGGCGCCAGCTGCGCACGTAGCTCGCGAGCGGGCCTGCGCCCTCGATCAGCAATACCACGTAGCTGCACGAGAGCCCCACGAGGACATAGGACGCCGGGATCAACATCAGCAGCAGGACGGCGTAGCGCGTCAGCCCCCCGACCGCCAGGGCCGGCAGGAAGCACAGCACCGCGCTGAGGAACACCAGAATTCCCAGTCCTATCATCGCGGGCGTGCGGCGCAAGCCAACCGCGACCTCTCCGCCCGCGGCACGATCGGCGATCAGTGCGTGCTGGCGCAACAGCACTGCCGCGGAGAAAACGATGGTGAGAATGGCCTGCACCAGAAACAGGATGCGGTAAGTCGGATCCGCTTGCTGTCCCTGCAGCGCCTGCAGGAACCCCTGCCACCCGCCACCCATCCGTTGACCCTTGGCCAGGGAGTAGATGTCTGTCAGCTGCCCTGCGAGCACGCCGAGCGCTGAGAACACCAGGCAGCGGATCAGGGTGGCGCGATAGATCTGGAACGTCAGATCCAGAATCTCGCCTACCGACAGGGGCCGCTTGGGTGGGTACGGTATCTTTGCCATGGGAACCATCTTACCGCCGTGGCGGATGAAGGCATATGACGCCCGAAACCACTATCGCTGCCCTGATCGCGCGGGGCGCGCGCCTGCTCGCCTCGGCCGGCGACCCGATGCGCTCAAGCGCGATCCTGGATAGCGAGCTGCTGCTGGCGCATGCCCTCGGGGGCTCACGCGCGGGACTGCTCGCGCACCCCGAGCGAGTGGTCGGCGCCGCGGAAGCGGCGCGTTTCGGGGAGCTGCTGCGGCGGCGTGCCGAAGGTGAGCCGCTCGCCTACCTCACCGGGCAGCGCGAGTTCTGGTCGCTGGCACTTGCGGTGAACGCTGCCGTGCTGGTGCCGCGCCCCGAGAGCGAACTGTTAGTCGAGCGCGCCCTGACGCTGTTGGCGCGCCCCACGGGCGCTGTCGCGGATCTGGGCACCGGCTCCGGGGCCATAGCCCTGGCACTCGCCAGTGAACGACCGCGGTGGCGCATCCTGGCGACCGACGTCTCGGCGGCCGCGCTGCAGACTGCGCGGCAGAACGCGACCGCCCTGGGCCTCGGCACCGTCGAGTTTCGTCTGGGCGACTGGTTCGCCGCCCTTGAGGGCGAGTGCTTCGATCTGCTGATCAGTAATCCCCCGTATGTCGCCGCCTCCGATCCGGCGCTCAGCGCGCTGCGACACGAGCCGCGGCTGGCACTGAGTCCGGGAGAGGACGGCTTCGCATCGCTGCGCGTACTGGCCAGGGGAGCGGCGCAGCACCTTCATCCGGGCGGCTGGCTGCTGCTTGAGCACGGCGCCACGCAGGGCGCGCAGGTGCGCGAGGAGCTTGTCCTTGCCGGCTTCGCTCACGTACGCTCGCATACTGATCTCGCCGGACACGAGCGCACTACGGAAGGACAACGATGATACGATTTGAAACCTCGCACGGGGCCTTCACCGTGGAGCTCTTCCCCAAGGAGGCTCCGGTGACGGTGGAGAATTTTTTGCGGTACGTCGATGACCACTTCTTCGACGGCACCATCTTCCACCGCATCGTGCCCGGTTTCGTGATCCAGGGTGGCGGCCTCACCGCGGAGTTCAGCAACAAGAAGACCCGCCCGCCCATCAGCAACGAAGCCAAGAACGGACTGAAGAACAGCCGCGGCTACCTGTCCATGGCACGCACCAGCGATGTCAACAGCGCTACGTCGCAGTTCTTCGTCAACCTGGTCGACAACGCCTTCCTGGACCACGGTCCGCGCGATTATGGCTACGCGGTATTTGGCCGCGTCACCGAGGGCATGGACGTGATCGACAAGATCGCGCGCGTCGGCACCGGCCGGCGCAAGGGCTATACCGACGCGCCGCTGGAGGATGTGGTCATCACTTCGGCGCGCCGCCTGCCCGAGAAGTAGGACCCGCACCGTCCGCTTGTCCGGGCCGGCGCAGTCCGACCTCGCACGCTGCCGCCACGCGGCCGGCCGCACACGTCAGCACGGCCGGATCGCCGCGCGGCTGCTGCGCTGGCTCGGTGCCGCGCTGCTGGCGTGGCTGCTGCTGAGCGCGTCCGCGGTGCTGATGCTGCGCTGGTTCACACCCCTGACCAGCGCGATGATGCTCGAGGCCCGCATGCAGTCCTGGGCCGCCCAGCAACGTCACGCCCGCATCGACTTTGAGTGGGTGAGCCTCGAGCAGATCTCCGCCCACGCGGCGATTGCCGTGATCGCCTCCGAGGATCAGCTGTTCCCGTTCCACGCCGGCTTCGACTTCAATTCGATCCGCGAGGCGGTGCGCGCCAGCGAGCGCGGCAAACGGCTGCGCGGGGCGAGCACGATCTCGCAGCAGGTCGCCAAGAACCTGTTCCTGTGGTCCGGGCACAGCTTCGTGCGCAAGGGCCTCGAGGCCTACTTCACCGTGCTGATCGAGTGGCTGTGGCCCAAGGAGCGCATCCTCGAGATGTACCTCAACATCGCGCAGTTCGGTGACGGCATCTACGGAGTGCAGGCCGCCGCGCAGCGTTTCTGGCACATCCCTGCACTGAAGCTCACTTCAGCGCAGGCGGCGCTGCTTGCCGCGGTGCTCCCGAACCCGGAGCATCTGCACGCAGAGCGCCCCTCGCGCTACGTGCTGCAGCGCCGCGACTGGATCCTCGGTCAGATGCGCGCACTCGGCGGGGATGCGTACCTGCGGGCGCTCGAACGGGAGCGGCCGGGGACGCGCTGAGGCGGCCGCGACGCCTCAGGGGTCGTAACCAAGGTTGGGGGCGAGCCAGCGTTCGACCTCGACAACGCTGAGCCCCTTGCGCCTTGCATAGTCCTGCACCTGATCGCGGTCGATCTTGCCGACCGCGAAGTAGCGGGCCTGGGGATGACCGATGTACCAGCCGCTCACCGCAGCCGTCGGATACATGGCGTAGGAGTCGGTGAGGCGTATGCCGGCGGTGCGTTCCACGTCGAGCAGCTCCCACAGCTTGCGCTTCTCGGTGTGATCGGGGCAGGCGGGATAGCCGGGCGCCGGACGGATGCCGCGGTACTCCTCGCGCACCAGCTGCTCGTTGGTGAGCGCCTCAGCGGCCTCATAGCCCCACAGCTCGCGCCGCACGCGTTCGTGGAAGTGCTCGGCCGCGGCTTCCGCGAGGCGATCGGCGAGTGCCTTGAGCATGATCGAGGAGTAGTCGTCGTGCTCGCGCTCGAAGCGCGCCAGATGCTCTTCGATGCCGATGCCGGCCGTGACCGCGAAGGCGCCGAAGTAATCGGGCACGCCGCTCGCCTTGGGCGCGACGTAGTCGGCCAGGCACTCGTGCGGCTGGCCGGCGGGCTTGCCCTTCTGCTGGCGCAGGAAATTGAGCGTGCACAGCACCTTGCTGCGCGACTCGTCGGTGTAGAGCTCCACGTCGTCGCCGGTGGCGTTGGCCGGGAACAGGCCGATCACCGCACGCACCCGGAGCCAGCGCTCCTCGATCAGACGCTTGAGCATGCTGCGTGCGTCCGCGTACAGATTGCTCGCCGCCTCGCCCACGACCGGATCGGTGAGGACGTCGGGGAACTTGCCGGAGAACTCCCAGGCGTTGAAGAACGGCATCCAGTCGATGTAGCCGAGCAGCTCCTTAAGCGGATAGTCATCGAAGTGCTGCACCCCCGGTACCCGCGGCGCCACCGCTGCGTACCGCGGCCAGTCGAGCATGCGGCGGTCGGCACGCGCCGCAGCCAGCGACAGCTCCGGCACCTTCACCTTCTTGGCGGCGTGCTGCTCGCGGCGGCGCTCGTGCTCCTCGGCAACCTTGGCGAGGAAAGCGCCGCGCTGCTGCGGCTGGGAGAGCGTCTGGCACACGCCCACGGCCCGCGAGGCGTCCTTGACGTAGATCGCGCCAACGGCGTACTGCGGCGCGATCTTGACCGCGGTGTGCGCCGGTGAGGTCGTGGCACCGCCGATGAGCAGCGGCACCTGGAACCCCTGGCGCTGCATCTCGCGGGCGACGTGCACCATTTCATCCAGCGAGGGCGTGATCAGGCCGGAGAGCCCGATGTAGTCGGCCTGTTCGCGGCGCGCGGTCTCCAGGATCTTCTCGCACGAGACCATCACGCCAAGGTCGATGACTTCGAAATTGTTGCACTGGAGCACTACGCCGACGATGTTCTTGCCGATGTCGTGCACATCGCCCTTGACGGTGGCCATCACGATGCGCCCGTTGTTGCGCTGCGTGGCGCCATCCTTGCCCGCCTCGATGAACGGCACGAGATATGCCACCGCGCGCTTCATGACCCGGGCGCTCTTGACCACCTGCGGCAGGAACATCTTGCCGGCACCGAAGAGATCGCCCACCACGTTCATGCCGTCCATCAGCGGGCCCTCGATGACCTGCAGCGGGCGTTCGAAGGCGAGGCGGGCGGCCTCGGTGTCCTCGAGGATGTAGTCATCGATGCCCTTCACCAGGGAGTGCTCGAGACGCTTGGCCACCGGCAGGTTGCGCCAGGAAAGGTCCTCGGTGCGCCGCGCGCCGCTCTCACCCTTGAAGCGGGCGGCGATCTCGAGCAGGCGTTCCGTGGCGTCCGCGCGGCGATTGAGGACGACGTCCTCGCACGCCGCGCGCAGCTCGGGCTGAATCTGTTCGTAAATGGCCAACTGGCCGGCGTTCACGATCCCCATGTCCATGCCCGCCGCGATGGCGTGGTAGAGGAACACCGAATGCATCGCCTCGCGCACCGGATCGTTGCCACGGAAGGAGAACGAGACGTTGCTCACCCCGCCGGACACCAGCGCATGGGGCAGCTCCTGCTTGATGCGGCGCGTCGCCTCGATGAAGGCGAGGCCGTAGGCGTTGTGCTCCTCGATCCCGGTCGCGATGGCGAAGATGTTGGGATCGAAGATGATGTCTTCGGCCGGAAAGCCCACCTGCTGCGTCAGGATGCGGTAGGCGCGCGTGCAGATCGCCACCTTGCGCTCGACCGTATCGGCCTGTCCCTGCTCATCAAAGGCCATGATCACCGCCGCGGCGCCGTAGCGGCGCAGCTGGCGCGCATGGGCGATGAAGGACTCCTCGCCCTCCTTGAGGCTGATGGAGTTGACGACGGCCTTGCCCTGCACACACTTGAGTCCTGCCTCGATTACCGTCCATTTCGAGGAGTCCAGCATGATGGGCACGCGGGCGATGTCGGGCTCGGCGGCCACCAGATTGAGGAAGCGCACCATCGCCGCCTGCGAATCGAGCATCCCCTCGTCCATGTTGATGTCGATGATCTGCGCGCCGCTGGTGACCTGCTGGCGCGCGATCTCGAGCGCGGCGGTGTAATCGTCGGCCTCGATGAGTTTGCGGAACTTGGCGGACCCGGTGACGTTGGTTCGTTCCCCGACGTTCACGAACAGACTCGAATCGTCGATGTTGAGCGGCTCGAGTCCGGCGAGGCGGCACTTGACCTGCGTCGGCGGCAGCGCGCGCGGTGCCTGGCCGCGCACCGCCTCACCCAGCAGACGGATGTGCTCGGGAGTGGTGCCACAGCAGCCGCCCAGGACGTTCACCAGACCGGACTCCCCGTACTCGCGCAGGATCGCCGCGGTCTCCTCCGGACGCTCGTCGTACTCGCCGAAGGCGTTGGGGAGTCCGGCATTCGGATAGGCGCACACGTAGGTGTCGGCAACCGTGGCCAGCTCCTCGACATAGGGGCGCAGCAGGCGTCCGCCGAGGGCGCAGTTCAGCCCCACGAACAGCGGCTGCGCATGGCGGATGGAGTTCCAGAACGCCTCCGGGGTCTGCCCGGACAGCACCCGCCCGGAGGCGTCCGTGATCGTGCCGGAGATCGCCAGCGGCACGCTGCTGCCGAGCTCATCGAACAGCGTGAGCGCGGCATAGATCGCCGCCTTGGCATTCAGCGTGTCGATGACGGTCTCGATCAGCAGGAAATCCACTCCGCCAAGGAGCAGACCGCGCGCGGCCTCAAGATAGGTCGCGACCAGGTCATCGAAGGTCACCGCACGGAAGCCGGCATCGTTCACATCCGGAGACATCGAGCTCATGCGGCTGGTCGGACCGAGTGCCCCGGCAACGAAGCGCACGGCACCGCTGCGCTGCGCCACCTCGTCCGCCGCCGCACGCGCAAGCCGCGCGCCACGGTAATTGAGCTCCGGGACCAGGGCTGCGGTACCGTAGTCGGCCTGCGAGACGGAGTTGGAATTGAACGTGTTGGTCTCGATGATGTCGGCGCCTGCGGCGAGATACGCGTGATGCACGTCCGTGACGACGTCGGGGCGGGTGAGCGTCAGGATGTCGTTGTTGCCGCGCAGGTCGCGGCCATGGCCGCGCAGCCGCTCGCCGCGAAAGGCCGCCTCATCCAGCCGGTGCTGCTGGATCATCGTGCCCATCGCCCCGTCGAGCACCACGATGCGCTGCCGCAGCAGCTCTTTCAGCCGTTCGATGCGCGCGCGCCGCGCCGCTTCATCCACCGGTTCCACCGCATACGGGGCGGCGCTCGCCTGCGCGGCCGCCGGGCTCGCCCGGTCGCGATCGGCGCGCGGCGCCTGCGCGGGGTAGTTGTGGTGCCGGCACCCTCTCATGCGCGCGCCTCGGTGTACGCGGCGTGGCTGGCGCGCGGCGGCGGCCGCAGCCCGAGCGCGTGGCAGATCGCGTAGGTGAGCTCGGCGCGGTTGAGCGTGTAGAAGTGAAACTCGCTGACGCCGTGTGCGCGCAGATCGTGCACCTGCTCGATCGCGACGCTGGCGGCGATCAGGCGCCGCGTGTCGGCATCATCCTCCAGGCCCTCGAAGCGCTCGCGCAGCCACTGCGGAATCCCGGCGCCGCAGCGCGCGGCGAAGCGGCATACCTGCGCAAAGCGCGTGATGGGCAGGATGCCCGGCACGATGGGTGCGCGGATTCCCGCGGCGGCGCAGCGGTCGCGGAAGCGCAGGTAAACCTGCGTGTCGAAGAAAAACTGCGTGATCGCACGGGTCGCGCCCGCGTCGATCTTGCGCTTGAGGTTGTCGAGGTCCGCCGCGGCCGACCCCGCCTGCGGATGCACCTCCGGATAGGCGGCGACGGAGATGTCAAAGGGCGCAACGCGCAAGAGCGCAGCCACCAGGTCGGCCGCGTACGCGAAGCCATCGCGGCGCGGCTGATAGGCCGGCTCGGCCTGGGGTGCATCCCCGCGCAGCGCCACGATGTGGCGCACGCCCTCGTCCCAGTAACCGCGTGCGATGTCGAGTATCTCCCCGCGCGCCGCGCCGATGCAGGTGAGGTGCGGGGCACCGGTAAGTGCGGTCTCCTCCTGGATGCGACTCACCACGCGGTGGGTACGCTCGCGCGTGGATCCGTCGGCGCCGTAAGTGACGGAGACGAAACGCGGGCCGAGCGGCGCCAGGCGCTCGAGCGAGCTCCACAGCGTGGCCTCCATCGCAGCGTCCGCGGGCGGGAAGAATTCGAACGAGACGGCAATCGGTGGGCTCATGCACGCTCCGTGCGGCGCGCGTGCACCGCGAGCGCTGGCCGTGCGAGTGCTGCAATCACGTGTTCGCCGTCGGCCTCGAGCGGGCTCAATCGCTCGCACAGCAGCCCCGCCTCGCTCAGCACGCGCCGCAGCCGCGCCAGCGGGTGCTCCACCACGCGCTGCCCCGAGTGCTCGAGTGTCTCGTAACCCTCGAACAGCCACAGCCGCCCGTGGGGGCTCAGCGCGTCACGTGCCAGAGGCAGCATGGCGGTGAGTCCGTCCGCGTCCGGGCGGTCCAGCAAGATGAGATCAAAGGGCGCACCGGCGCGTGCGAAATCCTCCCCCGTCACGCCGGGGGCACCCGGTGTCTCGAGCACGCGGCAGGGCAAGCCGCGACGCTCGGCATAGGCGCGCGCGGCGTATGCCGCGCGGCGCGAGTGCGCGAGTGCAACGCAGGAGCGGGCGATGCCGGCTGCCGCTGCGAGCAGCTCCGGGTGCGTGACTCCGGCCACCAGGGCGCTCTCCGCGCCCGCGGCGGCACCTGCACTGATCAACTGCGCGAGCGCGCGCCCGAGGCGCGATTCGCGCACCACGGGGGCGCCTCGTGCACGCTCGGTGCCGCGCGCCGTGGCGCGGTCGGCGAGCAGCTGCGCATCGCGACGATCCAGCTGCCCGAGCAGACCCGCCACGAAGCTCGCCGCCCGCGTATCGGCGGCGAGCCGGTACTGCACCCGCTGGCCCTGGCGATGCCGCTCGATGAGACCGGCTTCCGAGAGAATCTTCAGGTGCCGTGAAACCCGCGGCTCACTCTGCCCCAGGGTCTGGGCAAGCTCGCAGACGCTCAACGGTCCCTGGGCGCACAGAGCGAGGAGCCTCAGGCGGCTTCCCTCGCCCGCCGCCCGCAGCCAGCGGATCATCCCCGTTGGTGTAGACATTTAATTATTGTACATTTCTTTAAATATCGGGGGAAGGCGCATTTATGGGAATGATCTCCGACAGAAGCATTTCGATTGTCTCACTAAGGAGACGAAAGATCAGTGTAGGACCGGTGCCTCGTCCGCGGCGGGGCCCTCGGCGAACAGCGCCTCGATGGCGATGGAATCAAAGTGAAACGGTCGGTGACAGAACTCGCAGGTCACCGTCACGGCGCCCTGCTCGCGCAGGATGTCACGCATCTCCCCCTCTCCCAGGGCGCGCAGGACTCCGGCCACCCGTCCGGTGCTGCAGCGGCACTCGAACCGCACCGCGGCACCGCGGAAGAGCCGCAGGTCCTGCCCCGGGAAGCTGCGCAGCAGCAGCGGCTCGACGGGCGCCCCGAGCAGCTCCGCCGGGGCCACACGCTCCATGCCCCGCTCGGCCTCCCGCCAGGCGGCCGCCGGATCGCTCCACGGATCCTCGCCGGCGGCGGGCAGCTTCTGCAGCAGCAGGCCGGCGATGCGCGTGTCGTCAGCGGCCAGCAGCACGCGCGTGGGCAGCTGCTCCGAGGAGGCGAAGTACGCCTCCAGCGAGCGCGCCATGGAATCCCCGCTCAGGGGCACGATGCCCTGATAGCGCCTGCTCATCTCATCGGCCTCAATCGTCACGGTGAAGCGACCGTCATCTCCGACCAGGGCGCGGAAGGCGCCCGCGGTGGCGGCGGCCGCGTGCAGCTGCGCCACCAGGGCCTCCTCAAAGCGCGCCACGGCACGCAGCCGAAAGTCATGCGTGCATTGGGCGACGAGCAGGTTCACGGCTCCCGAGCCCTGCAGCTGCAGGGTGAGCGTGCCGCGGAACTTCAGCGTTGCCGCCAGCAGCACGGCCGCGGCCACGGCCTGCCCCAGAAGCTCGCCCACCGGGGGCGGGTAGGCGCTGTGAGCCCGCAGTTCCCGCCACGCGCGCTCCAGGCGCACCCAGTGGCCGCGCACCGGGCGCTCCTCGAAGAGGAAGCGCCGCACCTGGTCGCTCTGCAGGGTGGGCTCGGTCGACATGATTTCGGGACAATGGGGCGCGGGCAGGGTAACTCAAGCTTGGCGCGCCGCGCGCCCTCGCGCAGCTTACGGCGCGAGCTTCTTCTTCAGCAGCTCGTTGAGCTGGCCGGGATTGGCCTTGCCACCGGTCGCCTTCATCACCTGGCCGACGAAAAAGCCAAACAGCTTGTCCTTGCCGGCGCGGAAGTCGGCGAGCTGGCCCGGGTTCCTGGCGAGCACCTCGTCGATGACGCGCTCGATCGCCGCGGAATCGGTGATCTGGCGCAGGCCCCTGGCCTCGATCAGGGCATCAGCGCTGCCGCCCTCGGCCCACATCGCCTCGAACACCTCTTTGGCGATCTTGCCGGAGATCGTGTGGTCGGCGATGCGCTGCAGGAGCCCGCCCAGCTGCTTCGCCGGGAGCCTGCCGCAGCTCACCTCGAGGTTCTCCTTATTCAATGCCGCCGCGAGCTCACCCATCACCCAGTTGGCGGCGAGCTTGGGCTCGCCGGGAACCTCGCGTACGACCTCCTCGTAATAGGCGGCCAGCTCGCGGCTCGCGGTCAGGACACCGGCATCGTAGGCCGACAGCCCGTACTGCGAGCACAGGCGCGCCGCTTTCTGGTCCGGCAGCTCCGGCAGCGTCGCCCGCACCGACTCGATGTAGGCCGCATCGAGCTCGACGGGCAGCAGGTCCGGGTCGGGGAAGTAGCGGTAGTCGTTGGCCTCTTCCTTGGAGCGCATGGAGCGCGTCTCGCCCTTGTCCGGGTCGTAGAGGCGCGTCTCCTGCACGATCGTGCCGCCGGACTCGAGCAGCTCGATCTGGCGCGCCACCTCGTAGTTGATGGCGCGCTCGACGAAACGGAACGAGTTCAGGTTCTTGATCTCCGCGCGGGTGCCGAACTTCTGCGTGCCGCTCCTGCGCACCGAGACATTGGCATCGCAGCGGAAGGAGCCCTCCTGCATGTTGCCGTCGCAGATCTCCAGATAGCGCACCAGCGTGTGCACCTTCTTCATGTACGCCACCGCCTCCTTGGCGGAGCGCATGTGCGGCTCGGAGACGATCTCCACCAGCGGCGTGCCGGCGCGATTCAGGTCGATCCCGGTCACCCCCGGCAGCCCTTCGTGCAGCGACTTGCCCGCATCCTCTTCCAGGTGGGCACGGGTGACGCCGATGCGCTTGGTGCTGCCATCCTCGAGCACGATATCGATGGCGCCCTCGGCGACGATCGGCAGCTCGTACTGGCTGATCTGGTAGCCCTTGGGCAGGTCCGGATAGAAGTAGTTCTTGCGCGCGAACACCGAGTGGGACGCGATGCGTGCATTCAGCGCAAGTCCGAGCTTCACCGCCATGCGCACGGCTTCGCCGTTGAGCACCGGCAGGACGCCGGGGTAGCCCAGATCCACCAGGTTCGCCTGCGAGTTCGGCGGCGCACCGTAGCGCGTCGCAGAGCCCGAGAAGATCTTCGACTGCGTGGCCAGCTGGGCGTGGATCTCCAGCCCGATGATGGTTTCCCAGCCGCTCATGCGTAGCCCTGCGGCACGCGCGTATGCCAGTCGGTCACGCGCTGGAAAGCGTGCGCGGCCTGCAGCACCCGGGCCTCGCTGAAGTGCGGCCCGACCACCTGCAGCCCGACCGGCAGCTCCTTCACGAACCCGCACGGCACCGATACCGCCGGCAGGCCCGCCAGATTGGCGCCGATGGTGTAAATGTCGTTCAGGTACATGGTGATGGGATCGGCGGTCTTGGAGCCGATCGCAAAGGCCGGCGTCGGCGTCGTGGGCCCGATGAGCACGTCCACGCTCTGGAAGGCGCGGATGAAGTCAGCGTTGATCAGCTGGCGCACGCGCTGCGCCTTGAGGTAGTAGGCATCGTAGTACCCGGCCGAGAGCACGTAGGTGCCGGTCATGATGCGTCGCTTGACCTCGGCGCCGAAGCCCTCGCCACGCGAGCGGCGATACAGGTCCTGCAGGTCGCGCGGGTTCTCGCAGCGGTGCCCGAAACGCACCCCGTCGAAGCGCGCGAGGTTCGAGGAGCACTCCGCCGGGGCGACCACGTAGTACACCGGCACCGAGAGCGGCAGGTGCGGCAGGCTGACCTCGGTGAGGCGCGCGCCGAGCTGCTCGTAGACGCGCAGCCCCTCGCGTACGCACGCCTCGTTCTGCGGGTCGAGCCCCTTGTCGAAGAACTCCTTGAGGAGCCCGACCTTCAGTCCCGCGAGCGGCTGCTCGAGCGCGGCCAGGTAATCGGGCACCGGCCGATCGACGCTGGTGGAGTCTTGCGGGTCGAATCCGGCCATCTCGCGCAGCATGAGGGCGGCATCCGCGGCCGTGGCGGTGAGGACGCCCCCCTGATCGAGGCTCGAGGCGAAGGCGATCATGCCGTAGCGCGATACGCGCCCGTAAGTCGGCTTCATGCCGGTGATGCCGCACAGTGCCGCGGGCTGGCGGATCGAGCCGCCGGTGTCGGTGGCGGTCGCTCCCGGCACCAGGCGCGCGGCCACCGCCGCCGCCGAGCCCCCTGAGGAGCCCCCCGGCACCAGCGCGGGATTCCACGGATTGCGCACCGGGCCGTAATAGCTGGTCTCGTTTGAGGAGCCCATCGCGAACTCATCCATGTTCGTCTTGCCGAGCATGATGGCACCGGCGGCCCTGAGCTTGCGCACCACGGTGGCGTCGTAGGGGGAGACGAAGGTATCGAGCATGCGCGAGCCACAGGTCGTGCGCACGCCCTGGGTGCAGAAGATGTCCTTGTGCGCGATCGGGACCCCGGTGAGCGCCCCGCCCTCGCCCGCCGCCAGCGCACGATCGGCGGCTTCCGCCTGCGTGAGTGCCTGCTCGCGGGTCACGGAGATGAAGGCATTGAGCGCACCCTGGTGACGATCGATGCGCGCAAGGCATGCGCGCACCAGCTCGACGCTCGAGAAGCGTCGCGCCCGCAGCCCCGCGGCGAGCGCCGTCAGAGAAGTGTGATGCAGTTCGCTCATTCGATCACTTTCGGCACCAGGTAGAGCCCGGCCGCGACCTGCGGCGCGTTCAGCTGGTACTCCTCGTGACGATCGGTCTCGGTCACCACGTCCGGCCGCAGCCGCTGCGAGAGCCCCGCGAGCGGGTGCGCCATCGGCGCGACGCTGGCGGTGTCCGCCGCCTCGAGCGCACCGATGAACTCGAGGATGCTCGAGAGGCTCTGCTGGTACACGGGAACCTCGGCGGCGCTGAGGTCAAGACGTGCCAGGGCGGCGATGCTGGCGAGCTGCTCGCGGGTCAGGGACATAGGAGGTACGCGGTATGCGCGGTGAACTGAGAAAACCAGCGCAAAATCATACATGTTGCCTTGCTGAATGTCCTGTCGGTTGCTAGATTACGCGCCACTTTCTGGGGTCTCCCACCGCACACTTCCCGGTCCCTTCATGCTCAAACGCTTGCGCGGATATTTCTCCAGCGATCTGTCGATCGATCTGGGCACAGCCAACACGCTCATCTACGTGCGCGACAAGGGCATCGTGCTGAACGAACCCTCGGTGGTCGCGGTTCAGGACGAGCCCGGCCGCGGCAGCAAGGTCATCGTCGCCGTCGGCACCGAAGCCAAGGCCATGCTCGGGCGCACGCCGGGGCATATCACCGCGGTGCGCCCCATGAAGGACGGGGTCATCGCCGATTTCACGTACACCGAGAAGATGCTGCAGTTCTTCATTAATAAGGTGCACGGCAACCGCATGCTCAAGCCCTCACCCCGGGTGCTGGTGTGCGTGCCGTTTGGCTCCACGCAGGTGGAACGGCGCGCCATCCGCGAGTCCGCCGAGGGCGCCGGGGCGCGCAACGTCGCGATCGTGAGCGAGCCGATGGCCGCGGCGGTGGGCGCCGGGCTGCCGGTGCACGAGGCGCGCGGCTCGATGGTGCTCGACATCGGCGGCGGCACCTCCGAGGTCGCCGTGCTGTCGCTGAATGGCGTCGTGTACGCGAACTCCGCGCGCATCGGCGGCGATCGCTTCGATGAAGCGATCATGAACTACGTGCGCCGCAACTACGGCATCCTCATCGGCGAGGCGACCGCCGAGCGCATCAAGATCGAGATCGGCTCGGCCTATCCCGGACAACAGGTGCGCGAGCTGTCGGTCAAGGGCCGCAACCTCTCCGAGGGCGTGCCGCGC
>DATIXW010000169.1:0-5982 GCA_035518135.1 Steroidobacteraceae bacterium | reverse complement strand
CGGGTGCCATCAACATCCCGCACGCCAAGATCATCGCCTCGCGCATGGCGCAGTACGCGCCCGGCACGCTGTTCGTCGTCTACTGCGCCGGACCGCACTGCAACGGAGCTGCGCGTGCTGCAGCGCGTCTGGCGCGCCTCGGGCTGCCGGTGAAGGTGATGGCCGGCGGCATGACGGGCTGGCGCGAGGAGCACTTCCCGCTGGCGCAGGGCGCGGCGGCCGCGACGGCCTAGCACCCGTCACGCAGCGAGGAGGCTGCGGCGCGGCTTCGCCCGCGTGGCATCATAGGCGCATGAGCGCACTGCAGAAGACCGCCACCGCGGCATTGCTGCTGCTGCTGGCCGCGGCCGCGTACGGGCTGTGGCTCACGCGCCAGCCGCAGATTGCCGCGCCGCCGCCGCCGAGCCTCGCCAACAGCCGCATGCCGGTCATCGACGAGGGGCCGCTGCGCACCGCGCAGCGCCTGGCGCGCCTGGCGAGCACCGCGGAGGAGCAGCCGCTCGCGCAGGCTGCGGTGCAGGCGGCCGACCACGAGCTCGACCTCGCCTTCATGGGCGCGCTGCACGGCATCCAGGCTCATCCCCCGGTCCTGAGCCCGGAGGCGCTGAAGATCCAGGCGCACATCGCCAGTGCGCAGAAGCGTCTGGCGGACGATACCGAGCTGCTGGAGAAGCTCGCCCAGAAGATGGGCAAGGCGACCGAGGCGGAGAAACCGGACCTGCAGGATCAGCTGGACCTGGTCGGCTCGCAGATCGAGATCGAGAAAGACGAGATCCAGGAGGGGAACGACGACCTGATGGCCGCCGGCGGCAACGTCCACCAGCGCATCCAGAAGGCCCAGGAGGAGCATCTTGCGGCCGAACACGACACCCCGCCGCCGGCCGCCGCCCCCACGCTCTCCGCCAATGCCCTGTCGGCGCTGCACGGCATGGTGGCGCAGCTGCGCGAATGGCTGCAGCTGCGCGACAAGCGCGTGGCCCTCGAAAATGCGCGTCATGAGGTGGCCGCAGGCGCCGCCAAGCTCACCGAGCAGCGCGCGCAGATCGCCGCCGACTTCGCGAGCGTGCAGCAGCAGCTCGCACAGTTCGGTGGCAAGCCCCCCGCGGCCGTGACGCCGCCCGCGGCCGCAACGCGGCCCCCAGGCCCACCTGCGCCGGTCGGGGGCGCGGGCAAAGCCCCGGAAGCGAACTCGCTCCTCAGCCTCACGCGCCAAGTCGCCATCGACCAGCGCCGCCTCATGGTGCGCGACCAGCGCATCAGCGCCCGCCACAAGCTCTCTGACATCTACGCCAAATGGGACAACGTGGTCGCCGAGCAGCAGCGGGAGGTCCTGCGCGAGCTGCTCATCCGCTTCACGGTGGTGCTTGCGGCGCTGCTGCTGCTGCTGTTCGCCGACCGCTGGCTCGCCGGGCTCCTCGGGCGGGCGCACCACATCGACCGGCGCCAGTTCGCCACCCTGCGCAGCGTCATCGGTGTCGCCCTGCAGCTGGTCGCGGTGCTGCTCATCCTGTTCATGCTGATCGGGCTGCCGGGGCAGTTCGGCACCATGCTCGGACTTGCCGGCGCCGGCCTCACCGTCGCGCTGAAGGACTTCATCATCGCCTTCATCGGCTGGTTCGTGCTCATGGGCAAGAATGGCATCCGCGTCGGGGACTGGGTGGAGATCAACGGTGTGAGTGGCGAAGTGAAGGAGCTGAGCGTGTTCCACACCGTGCTGCTCGAGACCGGCAACTGGACCGACGCGGGCCACCCGACCGGGCGGCGAGTGACCTTCACCAACAGTTATGCGATCGAGGGTCACTACTTCAACTTCTCGACCACCGGCCAGTGGCTGTGGGACGAGCTGACCGTCGTCGTGCCCGGGGGTCGCGATCCGCAGCCGGTCGTGGATGCCATCCAGAAGGAGGTCACCGAGGCCACCGCCGACAGCGCGCGCGAGGCCGAGCAGGAATGGCAGATGGCCTCGCGCGGCCAGCGCGGCACGACGCTCTCGGCGAAGCCTGGCATCGCGGTGCGCCCGGCCGTGGGTGGGGTCGAGATCGCCGTGCGTTACGTGACGCGCGCCTCCGAGCGTTACGCGATGCGCGCGCGCCTTTACCAGGCCGCCGTGCAGCTGCTTGCCATGAAGCCCGCGGCGTGACCGCCGCGACGATGCCGACCCTGTTTCTCGGGCACGGCAGCCCCCTGAACGCGATCCGCGAGAACGCCTGGACGCGCGCCTGGGGCCAGCTCGGGCGCGAGCTGCCGCCGCCGCGGGCGATCCTGTCGGTCTCGGCGCACTGGTACATCCCTGCCTGCGCGGTGACGGCGATGGCCGCGCCGCGCACCATCCACGACTTCGGCGGCTTCCCCCGCGAGCTGTATGCGGCACGCTACGCGGCGCCAGGAGATCCGGCGCTCGCCCGCCGGGTGCGGGAGCTGCTCGCGCCGCTGCCGGTCGCACTCGATGAGGGCTGGGGCCTCGATCACGGCACCTGGGCGGTTCTGTGTCACCTGTACCCGCGGGCGCAGGTGCCGGTGGTGCAGCTGAGCATCGACGCGCGCGAGCCGCCACGGTTCCACTACGAGCTCGGTGCGCGCCTGCGCGCGCTGCGCGCCGAGGGCGTGCTGATTCTCGGCAGCGGAGACGTAGTGCACAACCTGCGGGCGTATGCCTGGGGTGAACGTGTCCAGGAACCCTACGAGTGGGCGGTGCGCTTCGAGGCGCAGGTCCGCGAGCGCCTAGCGGCTGGTGATCACACAGCGCTCGTCGACTACGGCACCCTCGGGGAGGCTGCGCGACTTTCGGTCCCCACGGCTGAGCACTATCTGCCGCTCCTGTACGTCATGGGGGCGAGCGAGCCCGGCGAGCCGGTGCGCTACCCCGTCGAGGGGATCGACGGCGGCTCGGTATCCATGCTCGCCGTGCAGTTCGGATGAAGCGCTACGCCAGCGGCAGCGCGAGGGAAGCGCGCACCGGCTGCAGGCTCTCCTGGCGTGGCTGGCGCGCGCGCAGCCAGTGCACGATGCGTCTTGCCTGGGAGGTGTGGGCCCACGCGCCGCCGCTCACCAGTGGCTGCGATGCGGCGAACGCCTTGCGCAGCGCGATCGTCTCGGGCGACGGCCGCACCCGCTGCACGGCATAGCTCGCCATCTCCCCGAGCGAGCGCGACCACTCGATGCCGGGAAACGCGCTCACCCACAGGTACGACAACGACACGTCCGCGAGCGCGCAGCGCTGGTAGATCCGGCGCAGCCGCCAGTGACAGCCGCTCGCCAGGCGCTCGAGCACGGCCTGCGGCACGCAGCCGAAGTAGCGATCAGCCAGCGCCAGTGGCGGATACGCCCACCACAACTGTGGGTCGGCGCTCGCCGCGCCCTGGGTGAAGAACTGGTCCCAGTCCGCCGGGCGCATCGGCTGGGTCAGGCGTGCAATGTCATGCAGGTGCAGCAGCCGCGCCGTGCGCCCGAGCAGCGCACCGGAGGCATGCAGCAGGATGTGCAGCAGCAAGCCGGTGCGCGAGCGATAGTCATTGATCCCCGGTGCGGGCGCCGCCGGCCACACGAGCGCGGTGACGTCCACCGGCCGCAGCGGCAGGATCTCGCGGATGCAGGCGTGCAACTCGACCTTGATCGGATCGGCACTGTTCTCCCCGAGAGTGGTAGTGGTCTCAGGCGCCCCCTCGGGCTCGAACTGCTGGTGCTTCCACGTCACCGGTCCGAGACGAAAGCCCAGGCTGCCGAGGAGCTCCGCGGCGCGCGGCGCGTCTGCCTCCGCCACCAAAAGATCGACATCCGCCATCGGGCGCTCGCCCGCCGCATAGACGCCCTGCGCATGCAGGGCAGCACCCTTGAGGGCGACCAGCGGCACCCCGTGGGCGCGGGCCGCGGCATGGATCTCTTGCAGAAGCGCGCGGATGCGCGGCTGACGCGCGCTGATCTGTGCGCGCTGCTGCATGAGGAATGCGTCCCAGCCCGGCGCTCCCGGCCAGCGCGTGCCTGCGGCGAGGAGCCCGCTGACGCCGTGGATCGTGACGACTGCGCGCGCGATGCGCCATTCCAGATCGCACCAGTCCGGCGCCGCGGCGTGCGGCCGTGCCAGCTCGTGCGCGATGAACTCGGTCGTAGCGCGCAGCACGCGCTGTACCGTGGCGAGCGGTGGCGACTCGCCGCTGGAGAGGTCGCGATTCATATTGAAGGTGGTATCCAAGCGCCAGCACCTGCGCTGCGAAGCGGTAATGAAGTCTACCGTCCGCCGGGTGGGCGCTGCGCGCTCGCGGCCGCCACACGGGTCACCGCGCCGGCCGCTCAGCTCTGATCGCCATCGCAGAGCGCCGGCGCACTCCCAAAAGCCCCAGAAGCCCCAGAAGCCAGGCCGGGTCCACACTGCCGCCTCCGCCGGAGGAGGGCGGATTATCGTAGGTCACCGTCGCTGATGCGCTCGCGGATTGTGTGCCACCGATGCAGCTGATCGTGTAGGTCACGGTGCCCGCGGCCGGCTCGGTGAGCATGGTCGAGCCATTCGTGGTCCTGCTGCCCGCCCAGCCATCCCCGGGGGCACCCCCGATGCCCGCACACGCGGTGGCGTCGCTCGAGACCCAACTGAGCGTCACGAGCTCGCCCGTCGTGGGCGTACCGGTGGAAGCCGACAGGGTCACCGCCGGAACGAGGGTGCTGCCGGTCGTCGCCACGGCAAGTCCGGAGACGAACAGGGTGCCGGTCTGTGCCCCGGCAACCACGGGCTCAAAGGTGACCGCAATCGTGCAGCTCGAGCCCGCGGGAAGCGACGCCGGGCAGTGACTCACGTAACTGAACGGCCCGCTCGTGGTGACGTTCGTGACGGGGAAGCCGTAGTGCGCGGTAGTGCTGATCTGGATCGTCTGCGCCGCACTGGCCGTGCCGACCAGTTGCGGACCGAAGGCGAGTGAGCGCGGCGCAAAGACCGCCGGAACCAGCACGCTGCCGCCATGGTCCACCAGGATCCAGCCATTGTCATTGATGAAGCTCGCATCCGTGAGTGCCGCGCTGGCGTCGCTCGGCACGAGGAGCGAGTTCAGATCGAGCAGCTGACCGCCGCTGTAGAGGAACGCGTGCGTGGCGCCGCTCACGGCAAGATCGGAAGTGCCGACGATGTCGCCGCTGTTGTTGATCGAGTACGCGGTGCTGTTGGCGCCGCCGAGGGTACCGAGATCATTCAGTGCACCGGCGCTGTAGAGGAAGGCGTGCGAACCACCCGTTGCGCTCGAGACGCCGACCGCCTGTCCGGAATTGTTGATAGCGTACGCGGTGCTCTGAAAACCCGCTTGCGTCGTGCCGCCCGCCAGCGTCCCCAGATCCACGAGCGTCGTGCCATTGGTGATAAACGCGTGGGTATCCCCAGAGGCGGTGCCGGCGGTACCCGCGATCACCCCTGCATCGTTGATGCCAAAACCCGAACTCGAGGCGCCCGGTGCAAAGGCCCCGAGGTCGGTGAGCTGGCCCGCGCTGAAGAGAAAGGCGGAGAGGTTGACGTCGGTCCCCGTTACCTGCCCGGAGGCGTTAATTGCCGCCGGCAGGGGCCCACCAGTGCCTAAGGCCGGCGTGGCACCGATCTGCTGCCAGTTTCCATCGGCGGTAAAGATCAGCGCGCTGCCATAGCAGTCGCCTACGGCCTGGCCGGCGGCGTTGATGGCAAAGGCCGAGCCGGAGGGTGGGTTGTAGAGAAGACAGTTTCCACCCACACCCTGGAAGAAAGAAGGACCGTCCGAGATAGCCGGCAGCGAGAAATTCTCGAAGCAAACGTCGGGCTGCTCTGCGACGGTGTCGCAGACCGAATAAGTCCCCGCGAACTGACCGCTGACGTTGACCGCACTCGCCGTGAATGTGGGGTGGATATCCATCGTCGGCGAACTTGGTTGCGGAACCAAGAAGACCGAATAGATCTGCGCATGGGCAGGCGGTCCTGAGAACACCAACACCAGCGCAAAGCCCAGAAGTACATACCGCAGAATCGCCGTGCGCCAG
>DATIXW010000168.1:0-17047 GCA_035518135.1 Steroidobacteraceae bacterium | reverse complement strand
CGCCCCTCGGCACCGGCGGAGGGCTGCGGCCGCGCCTTGACGCGCCGCTTCTTCTTGTAACGCGAGCTCACGTCGCCGGCGACATGCAGCTCCTGACGGCCGTAGCGCGTGGCCTTGTCATCCGCCGGCGGCTCGCTCGGGCGCACCGCCGCGGCGGCCGGCGCCACCGCCGCTCGTTCGGGCACGGCGCGACGCTGCTCGGGCTCCTCGCGCTCGCGCGTGCGGCGCGCCTCATCGTCGCGGGTGCGCTGCTCGGCCGCACGGCGCGATTCTTCCTGCGCGCGGCGCCGGACCTCTTCCTCCTCGATGCGGCGGCGGTTCTCCGCCTCCAGGCGCTCGCGCTCGCGGCGCTCGGCCTCGACGCGCTCGCTCGCCGCACGTGCGGCTTCCTCGGCCTCGCGCTTGCGCGAGTCGATCTCGTCCTGCTGCGCCCGCGCCTGCTCCTCGAGCACGTCGCGCTTGATGTAGTTGCGGGTGCGGCGCACTTCCACGTTGACCGTGCGCGCACGTCCCTGGTTGCTCGCGAGCTTCAGCTCGCTTTGCGTCTTGCGCTTGAGTGTGATCTTGCGCGGCGCACCATCGCCGCTGGCCTCCTCGCTCCCGTGGGCGCGGCGCAGGTGCGTGAGTAGCTCGAGCTTGGCATCATCACTGATGCGCGCATCGGGCCCGGAGACCTTGATGCCGGCCTGATCCAGCTGCGCGAGCAGCCGGTCCACCGGGACCTTCAGTACTTCCGCAAACTGGGAAACGGTCACTTCCGCCATAGCTCTTCGATCCTCAGGTTCCGTTGCCCGCTTCGAACCACGGCGCACGCGCCGTCATGATGAGCTTCGCCGCCTTGTCCGCCGCGAGCCCCTCGATGTCGGCGAGCTCATCGACCGACTGCTCGGCCAGGTCCTCGCGCGTGCGCACGCCGCGCCGGGCGAGGGTGAGCGCGAGGTCCGGGCTCATCCCCTCGAGCAACAGCAGGTCATCGGCCGGCATCGATTGATCGAGCGTCTCTTCGCTCGCGATCGCCTGCGTGAGCAGCACGTCGCGGGCGCGGTTGCGCAGCTCCTTGACGATGTTCTCGTCGAACTCCTCGATCGCCGCAAGCTCGGCCTGCGGCACGTAGGCGATCTCCTCGATGGTCGAGAAGCCCTCCTGCGCGAGGATGGTCGCGACGTCCTCATCGACATCCAGCTGCTTCATGAAGTTCTGCACCAGCTCCTTCGCCTCGGTCTCGCTCTTGGCCTCGGCGTCGGACTCGGTCATGACGTTCAGATCCCAGCCGGTCAGCTGGCTCGCCAGGCGGATGTTCTGTCCGCCGCGTCCGATCGCCTGCGAGTGCTTGTCCTCGGCGACCGCGATATCCATGCTGTGGGAGTCCTCATCGACCACGATCGACATCACCTCCGCGGGCGACATCGCGTTGATGACAAACTGCGCCGCGTTGTCGACGAAGGGGATGATGTCGACGCGCTCGCCGGCGATCTCGTTGGAGACCGCCTGCACGCGCGAGCCGCGCATGCCGACGCAGGCACCGACGGGGTCGATGCGCGGGTCGTTGCTGCGCACGGCGATCTTGGCGCGGATCCCCGGGTCACGCGCCGCGCCCAGGATCTGGATCAGGCCCTGGCCGACCTCGGGCACCTCGAGCTTGAAGAGCTCGATCAGGAACTCGGGCGCCGTGCGGGTGAGGAACAGCTGCGGGCCGCGCGGCTCCGAGCGCACTTCCTTCAGGAATGCCTTGATGCGGTCCTGGGGCTTGGCCTGCTCGCGCGGGATCATGTCGGTGCGCGGCACGAACCCTTCCGCGTTGCTGCCGAGGTCGATGTAGATGCCGTTGCGGTCGACGCGCTTGACCACCCCGCTCACCAGGGTGCCGACGCGGTCGCGGTAGGCATCGACCACCTGGGCGCGCTCAGCCTCGCGCACCTTCTGCACGATGACCTGCTTGGCCTGCTGGGCGGCGATGCGGCCGAAGGCGACCGACTCGATCGGCTGCTCGACGAAGCCGCCGACCTCGGCCTTCGGGTCCGCATCGAGGGCGTCCTCGAGGCGCCACTCGCGCTCGGGCACTTCGAGCTCCTTGGAGTCATCGGCGAACACCTTCCAGCGGCGGAAGGTGTCGTAGTCGCCGCTCTTGCGGTCGATGGCGACGCGCACGTCCCATTCCTCGCCGTGCTTCTTGCGGGTAGCCGAGGCCAGCGCCGCCTCGAGCGCCTCGAAGATCACCTCTTTATCGACGCCCTTCTCGTTGGAGACGGCATCCACAACCATCAGGATTTCTTTGTTCACGGTCCTAAAGTACCTCTGCCCCGGCCGGCACGGCCGGCTCACATGCGTCTCGCCGCTGCAACTGTTCAGCCGGCAAGTCGCGCCTTACCAATCTCTGCGAACCTCATGGCCACGTGCTCGCGATCCACCTCGAGCTCGATCCCCTGCTCACCCACGCTCAGGAGCTTGCCCGTGTAGCGGCGCCGCCCGGCACGCGGCTCCTTCAGCTCGATGAACACGCGCGCGCCGACGAAGCGACCGAAGTGCGCCTCGGTGCGCAGCACCCGCTCGAAGCCCGGCGAGGACACCTCGAGCGTGTAGGGGCTCGGGATCGGGTCCTCGATGTCAAGCAGCGCGGAGACCTCGCGGCTCACGGTCGCGCAGTCCTCCACCGTCACCTGGGCCGGCGCATCGATGTAGAGCCGCACCAGCGCATGCCCGCGCGAGGCGGCGTACTCGAGTTCCACCAGCTCGTAGCCCAGTCGCTCCAGCAGCGGCTCGATGAGTGCGATCAGCCGCTCGCGCAGGCTCCCCGTCACGACTCCCGTCCCCTTGCGCCTCCGGTGAAGGCGGCCGTCCCGAAAAATAAAAATGGGCCCAATGGCCCACCCCAAAAAAACAAAAAGCCCCACGGGGGGCTTCTCACTGCGTACTTGCTCGGGGGCGCCGCGCGAGATGCCGCGACACCAGCCACCCGTCCCCGCTCGGCCGGCAGCCGGGTCGGGGGCCGCGCATTCTACCGGAAACGCCCCCGCGGAGGGAACCGGTGCGCGGGGACGGCTTTCCGGGCCATCCGGCACGCCCGCCCTAGACCTGTATAGACAGGATCACCCGTCCATGCCAGCATGAGGGCCCGCAGCTGCCACTTCAAGGCCCCAACACCGCCATGTCCGTGCCTCAGGCTGCCGCCCGCTATCGCCAGGTGAAGCACCACGTGCTCGAGCGCATCGCCACCGGCACGCTGCGCGCAGGCGAGCGGGTGCCCTCGGAGAACGAGCTGGTGCGCGCGCTGGCGGTGTCGCGCATGACCGCGAACCGGGCGCTGAAGGAGCTCACCGCCGAGGGGGTGCTGGTGCGCGTCGCCGGCGTCGGCACCTTCGTCGCCGAGCAGCGCGTGCACGCGCACCCGCTCGAGGTGCGCAACATCGCCGACGAGATCCGCGAGCGCGGGCATGAGTATCGCGTGAAGGTGCTCGCCCTCACCCGGGTTGCCGCCACGCGCGAGCTCGCCGAGCGCTTCGGCCTGAAGGCCGGCGAGCCGCTCGACTATTCGCTGCTCACGCACTTCGAGGGCCCCGTGCCGCTGCAGGTCGAGGAGCGCTACGTGAACCCGCTGGCAGCCCCTGGCTACCTCGACAACGACTTCACGCGCACGACACCGCACGAGTTCCTGGTGCGCGTGGCCCCGCTGCAGCGCGCCGAGCACGTCGTGCGCGCGCTCGCCCCCGACCGGCGCATCCGCCGCCTGCTCAAGCTGGACCCGGACGAGGCCTGTCTGCTCATCCGGCGCCGCACCTTCTCGCAGGGGCGTGTCGCCAGTGTCGCTGACCTTTATCATCCGGGTTCGCGCTACGAACTCGCCGCGAACATCCAGCCGAGGTAGCCCCATGTCCGACACCCACACGCGCATGCCGCTGCGCGCCCCGCGCGGCACCGAACTGAGCTGTCGCAGCTGGCTCACCGAGGCCGCGCTGCGCATGCTCATGAACAACCTCGACCCGGAGGTGGCCGAGCGCCCCGCCGAGCTCGTGGTCTACGGCGGCATCGGCAAGGCCGCCCGCAACTGGCAGTGCTACGAGCAGATCGTCGCGGCGCTGCGGCAGCTGCGCGAGGATGAGACGCTGCTCATCCAGTCGGGCAAGCCCGTGGGCGTGTTTCGCACGCACGCCGATGCCCCGCGGGTGCTGCTCGCGAACTCGAACCTCGTGGCGCGCTGGGCGGACTGGGAGCATTTCAACGAGCTCGATAAGAAGGGCCTCATGATGTACGGCCAGATGACGGCCGGCTCCTGGATCTACATCGGCAGCCAGGGGATCGTGCAGGGCACCTACGAGACCTTCGTCGAGATGGGCCGCCAGCACTACGCCGGCAACCTCGCCGGCAAGTGGATCCTGACGGCGGGCCTGGGGGGCATGGGCGGCGCGCAGCCCCTCGCCGCCACGATGGCCGGCGCCTCGATGCTGGCGATCGAGTGCCGCCCGGAGCGCATCGCCAAGCGCCTGCAGACCCGCTACCTCGACATCGAGGCGCGAAGCCTCGATGAGGCGCTCGAGCTCATCGCACGCGCCGCGCGCACCGGGCAGGCGCTCTCGGTGGGGCTGCTCGGCAACGTCTGCGAGGTGCTGCCCGAGCTGTTGCGCCGCGGCGTGCACCCGCACGCCCTCACCGACCAGACCTCCGCACACGATCCGGTGAACGGCTACCTGCCCGCGGGCTGGTCGCTCGAGAAGTGGGACCGGCTGCGGCGCGAGGACCCGGCGGAGGTTGCGCGCGCGGCACGCGCCTCGATGGCGCGCCACGTGGAGACGATGCTCGCCTTCCAGAGGGCGGGCGTTCCGGTCTTCGACTACGGCAACAACCTGCGCCAGGTCGCCCTCGATGAGGGCGTCAAGGATGCCTTCGCCTTCCCGGGCTTCGTGCCGGCGTACGTGCGCCCGCTCTTCTGCCGCGGCATCGGCCCGTTTCGCTGGGCCGCGCTCTCGGGCGATCCGCAGGACATCTACCGCACCGATGCCAAGGTGCGGGAACTGCTGCCGCATGATGCACACCTGCACCACTGGCTCGACATGGCGCGCGAGCGCATCCAGTTCCAGGGCCTGCCGGCACGCATCTGCTGGGTGGGGCTCGGCGACCGCCACCGCCTCGGGCTCGCCTTCAACGAAATGGTCGCCCGCGGGGAGCTCAAGGCCCCGGTCGTCATCGGGCGCGATCACCTGGACTCCGGCTCCGTCGCCAGTCCCAACCGCGAGACCGAGGCGATGCAGGACGGCTCGGATGCGGTGGCCGACTGGCCGCTGCTCAATGCCCTGCTGAATACCGCCTCGGGCGCCACCTGGGTATCGATCCATCACGGCGGCGGCGTCGGCATGGGCTACTCGCAGCACGCCGGCGTCGTCATCGTCTGCGACGGCACGCCCGCGGCCGCGCGGCGCATCGAGCGGGTGCTGTGGAACGATCCGGCCACCGGGGTCATGCGCCACGCCGATGCCGGCTACGACCTCGCCATCGCGTGCGCGCGCGAGCAGGGACTGAACCTGCCGTTCCTCGCCCGCCCCTAGCGGCGCTGCGGCAGGGCAGCCGAGCGTGGGCGAGACCGTGAAGCTGTGGCGCAACGCGCGCCTCGCGACCTGTGATGCGCAGAACCGCCACATCGAGCGCGGAGCGCTCCTCAGCCGCGGCGGCAAGCTCACCTGGGTGGGCGAGGAGCGCGCACTCCCCGCCGGGAGCGAGGCGGCCGAGGTGCACGACCTGGGTGGTGCCTGGGTGACCCCGGGGCTGATCGACTGCCACACGCACCTGGTATTTGCCGGCACGCGCGCCACCGAGTACGCCGAGCGGCTGCGGGGACGCTCCTACGAGGAGATTGCGCGCGCCGGCGGCGGCATCCTCTCGAGCGTGCGCGCGGTGCGCGCCGCGAGCGAGGCGCAGCTGTTCGAGGAGAGCGCGCCACGCCTGGCCTCCCTCGCCCGCGAGGGCGTGACGACCGTGGAGATCAAGTCCGGCTACGGCCTCACGCTCGAGGATGAGGCGAAGATGCTGCGCGTCGCGCGCGCACTCGGGCGTGCCTTCCCGGTGACGGTGCGCACAACGCTGCTCGCCGCGCACACCCTGCCGCCGGAGTATCACGGCCGCGCCGATGCGTACATCGACACCATCGCACAGCAGTGGCTGCCGGCGCTGCAGGCGCAGGGGCTGGTCGATGCGGTGGACATCTTCTGCGAGCGCATCGGCTTTTCCGTGGCGCAGGCGGAGCGGCTCTTCCGTGCGGCGCGCGCGCTCGGGGTGCCGGTGAAGATGCACGCGGAGCAGCTCTCCGATCTCGGCGGCACGCTCCTCGCCACGCGCTTCGGCGCCCTCTCCTGCGATCACCTGGAGTTTGCCGGCGAGGCCGAGGCGCAGGCGCTCGCACGCGCCGGCACCGTGGCGGTGCTCCTGCCGGTGGCCTACTACTGCCTGGCCGCCGAGCGCAAGCCGCCGCTGGCGGCGCTGCGCGGCGCGGGCGCCGCGCTCGCCGTCGCGAGCGACTGCAATCCCGGCTCCGCCCCCGGCACCTCGCTGCTGCTCGCACTGAGCATGGCGACGCGCCTGTTCGGGCTCAATGCCGAGGAGGCGCTGCTCGGGGCCACGCGCGAGGCCGCGCGCGCGCTCGGCCTGCAGGGCGAGCGCGGCATGCTCGCCCCCGGGCAGGCGGCCGACTTCGTGGTGTGGAACATCGGCTCCCCGGCCGAACTGTCGTACTGGATTGGCTTTAATCCGCGCCGCACCGTCGTGCGCGCGGGCGAGGTTTTGCGATGGCCGAACACCAACCCCTGAAGCTCGGCGCCCGGCCGCTGCACTTGGCGGACCTGCGCCGCATCTACAGCGGCCCCGTCGAGGTCAGCATCGACCCCACGGCGCTCTCCGCGCTCGAGCAGGCCCACGCGGTGACCGTGCGGCTTGCGGCCGCGGACGCACCCGCCTACGGCATCAACACCGGCTTCGGCCTGCTGGCGCAGACGCGCATCGCGCCCGCGCAGCGCACGCTCCTGCAGCGCAACATCATCCTCTCCCACAGCGCAGGCGTAGGACCGCTGCTCGATGATGCGATCGTGCGCCTCACGCTGGTGCTGAAGCTCACGAGCCTGCTGCAGGGCTTCTCCGGGATCAGCACCCCGCTCGCGCGCTTCCTCGAGGCGCTGATCAACCGGGGACTGTATCCGTGCGTGCCCGCGCAGGGCTCGGTGGGCGCCTCGGGCGATCTCGCCCCGCTCGCCCACCTCTCCCTCGCGGTGCTCTCGCAGGGTCAGATCCGCCGCCGCGGTGAGGTCCTGCCCGCCGCCGAGGCGCTCGCGCAGGAGGGCCTGACGCCGCCGGCACTGGGCCCCAAGGAGGGGCTCGCGCTCCTGAACGGCACCCAGGTATCGACGGCGCTCGCGCTCGCGGGCCTGTTTGAGCTCGAAACCGTGTACGCCGGCGCGGTCGTCACCGGCATGCTCTCCACCGATGCGCTGCAGGGGAGCGATGCGCCCTTTGACCCGCGCATTCACCACGTGCGCGGCCACGACGGGCAGGCCCGCGTCGCACAGGTGTACCGCGCCCTGCTTCAGGGGAGCGAGATCCGCGAATCCCACCGCACCTGCTCGCGCGTGCAGGATCCCTACTCGCTGCGCTGCCAGCCGCAGGTCATGGGTGCCGTGCTGGATCTGATGACCCAGCAGGCCGCGACGCTCGTCATCGAGGCCAACGCCGTCACCGACAACCCGCTGATCTTTCCCGACACCGGCGAGGTGCTCTCCGGGGGCAACTTTCATGCCGAGCCGGTGGCCTTCGCTGCCGATGTGCTCGCGCTCGCGTGCGCGGAGATCGGCTCCCTCACCGAGCGGCGCGTGGCGCTGCTGGTCGATCCGAAGATGAGCGGGCTGCCCGCCTTCCTCGCCCCTGAGAGCGGGGTCAATTCCGGCTTCATGATGGCGCAGGTCACCGCCGCCGCACTCGTGGCCGAGAACCGCATGCTGTGCCATCCGGCGAGCGTGGACAGCATCCCGACCTCGGCCAACCAGGAGGACCACGTGAGCATGGCGACCCACGGCGCGCGACGCCTGCTCACCATGACCGCCAACGCCCTCAACATTGTGGCGATCGAGTTTCTCGCCGCCTGCCAGGGGATCGACCTACGCGCGCCTCTGAAGACTTCGAAGTCCCTGCAGGGCCCCTACGATGTGCTGCGGCTGCAGGTGCCGTTTGCCAGCAGCGACCGGCTGCTGGCGCTCGACATCGAGGCGGCCGCCGCGGTCCTGCAGCGCGCGGACGTGCAGTCCCTCACGTTGGGCCTCTTGCCAAGTTCCCGCTGAACGGCCGTGCGCCTCGCGCGGCAAGGCGAGCCCGGAAGAATCCGGTCTCCTTTTAATAGGGACGCCGGCAGCACGCGCCCGCGGCAGCACCGCAGCCCACTTAACATATGCTGCGCCAACCGCCCCCGCAGATCCCGGGAGCGCCGGGCCTGCGCGCTCACACAGAGGCGAACTGCGAGGCCTTGGGTGTTTCGCTGGTCACGTCCTCGGGCTGCTGTTCGCGCTTGATCCGCTCGTAGATCTCCTCGCGATGCACGGCCACGTGCTTGGGCGCATTGATGCCGACGCGTACCTGGTTCCCCTTGACCCCCAGAACCGTGATGGTGACGTCGTCGCCGATCATGACGGTCTCGCCGACGCGTCGTGTGAGAATGAGCATCTGCCAGTTCCTCTACTTTTATAGTTCTAAGTCTGCCCCGCGAACTCGTCGGTTCGCTCCCTGCGTTATCCGGCTCGTGTGAGGGTACGCGGAAATCCTCGCAAAGAAAAATCTTAGCCCTGCGCGGCCGCAGGCGGATTGCACGTTCCCGCCATCAGCTGGCGCACAAGACTAGACCAGTCGGGGCAGGTTTTCGCGAGAAGCTGTCTAAGGATGCCCGGTCCCGGGCGGCACAGATCCTGCAGCGGCAGCGCGCGTTAGGGTGCGGGCGCCCCCGCAGGTCTGCCGGATGGGTGCGCTGCACGCGGTCAGCCCGGTGTTGGGTCGGGCGCATCGGGCGCCTGAAATCCTCCCGCCCGGTAGGTCAGCACGAGGGTATCGCGCACACCGCCCGGCCCCTGCGGCTGCAGCGCCGTGGTCTCGTGGATGACCCGGGCATCGTCCATGAGTAGCATCGACCAGGGCTCCGACAGGCTGAAGCGTACCCCCTTGGAACCGGTCGCTTCAAACACGCGCGTCTCCCCGCCAATGACATGGCGGCGCCCGACGAGGATCACCGCGACAAAGTCAACACCGTCGCGGTGTGCGCCCTCCGGTGTTGGTCTGCCGATGCCGCTGACGGTGTCGATACGAAACTGGTGCGCCTCGATGAACCAGCGCGGCACCGGATGCACCGCCGCAAACACCTCACCGAGGGATCCGAGGAGCTTCAGCCACCCCGGTTGGGTGTGCACAGCGGGCGCGATCGGCTCGAACCAGCGCGTGAGCCCCCCGTGAAGCGCGTTGTAGGCGGTGGGCTGCCAGTGCGCCCGGTGCGGCACGAGCGTCAGCGTCGCCCCCAGCACCTGGACAAAGCAGCTGTGGCGGCGCGCACGGTAGGCGCCGCCGTCGCGCAGGTAGGCATCGCGCGGCAGGCGCTCCCAGCTGTCCTTCAGGGGGGCGAGCGCGGCCAGATCGAGACCCAGCGCGAGGCTGGCCTCGGCCGGGGACAGCCGGGCGAAACCGCTCGTTTGAAGTTCCCGCACCGCAGCGGCAAACGCGCTCATGGGGCCGCTTGTACCATAGCAATCCTGCGAAAGGCTGACCGGGGGGCGGCCCGGAAGGGGCCTGCCCCGGGGCGCGCGCCCGTGACAGGGTAGTCAGTACCTTGCCATAGCTTCAGGAAGGGTATCCCCATGATCGATCTTTATTACTGGCCGACACCCAACGGCCACAAGATTACGATGTTCCTCGAGGAGGCCGCTCTGGAATACCGCATCGTGCCGGTGAACATCGGCGCCGGTGCGCAGTTCGAGCCGGCGTTTTTGGCGATCGCCCCCAACAATCGCATGCCGGCGATCGTCGACACCGCACCGCACGGGGGCGGGGCGCCGCTGTCGGTGTTCGAGTCTGGCGCAATACTGCTGTACCTGGCGGAGAAGTCCGCGCAGCTGCTGCCGCGCGAGCTGCACGCGCGCTTCGAGGTGATCCAGTGGCTGTTCTGGCAGATGGCAGGCCTTGGGCCCATGGCGGGGCAGAATCACCATTTCAGCCGCTATGCTCCTGAGAAGATCCCCTACGCCATCACGCGCTACGTGAACGAGACCAACCGGCTCTACGGCGTACTCGATCGGCGTCTCGCCGATCGCCCCTACGTCGCCGGGGCGCACTACTCGATCGCCGACATCGCCTGCTATCCGTGGGTCGTGCCGTATGAGGCGCAGGGACAGAAACTCGAGGATTTCCCGTATCTCAAGCGCTGGTTCGAGGCGATCCGCACGCGGCCGGCGACGGTACGAGCCTATGCGCTCGCGGCCGACTATGGCACGCAGACGACGATGAGCGAGGAAGCCAAGAAGATCCTCTTCGGTCAGACGGCGCGCACCCGGCGCTGAAGATGCCCGAGTCGCGACGCGCCGCCGCCCTCACCGTCCTCGCCGGTGCGCTCGTGTGCAGCGCGGCGGCGGGCGCAGCGCCCGTGCAACTCGTCGCAGCCGGCGCGACGATCGAGATCGAGGCCCCCGCGGTGCCCTTCACGCATGGCGCGGAAACGATCCGCGAGTGGGTGCAGCGCTCAGCCGAGATCGTGGCGGCCTACTACGGTCGCTTTCCCGTCCCGCGCCTGCGGCTCACCCTGCGCTCGCTTCCCGGCGAGGGCGTGCATGGCGGGCAGACCTTCGCCGACCCGGACGCCTACATCCGCGTCGGCGTGGGGCGCGAGGTGACCGGCGCACAGCTCGTTGCCGACTGGGTGCTGGTGCACGAGATGACGCACCTCGCGCTGCCGGACACGGGCGACGAGCACGCCTGGCTCTCCGAGGGAATCGCCACCTATGTCGAGGGCGTGGCGCGGGTGCAGGCCGGCAACCGCGCCGAGACCGACGTGTGGGCCGAGGAACTGCGCGCAATGCCGCACGGCATGCCGCAGCCCGGGGACCAGGGACTTGATCACACGCACACCTGGGGACGCACCTACTGGGGCGGGGCGATGTTCTGCCTGATCGCCGACGTCACGATCCGCGAACGCACCCAGAACCGCCGGGGCCTGCAGGATGCGCTGCGGGCGGTGCTCCTGAGCAGCGGCGGACTCTCGGCGCACTGGCCGATCGAGCGGGTGCTGCGCACGGGCGACGCGGCCGTAGGGGTGAACGTACTCGAGGAGCTCTACGCGAAGTACGGCGACGCTCCGGTGACGCCGGACCTGGCGCAGCTGTGGAACCGGCTCGGGGTAGTCCGCGAGGGCGAGTCCGTGCGTCTCGATGAATCGGCCCCGCTCGCTGCCACCCGCCGCGCGATCATGCGCTCGCCCTGAGCCGAGATGAAACCCGGCCTCACTCCGGCGCGAACTGCCCCGTGAGGATGGCCGTTACGATGAGCACCGCGCCCAGGAACACGGCCTCGGCGCTGAGCGTGCGCCCGAGTGCGGTGGCCGCGCCCGCGCTCCCACGCACCAGCGCCGGCACGAGCCGTGCGCGGTTGAGGGCTGCAAGCCCGAGCAGAGCTGCGAACAGCACGGCCTTCACGCCTAACAGCAGCCCGTAGGGCCGTCGCAGCGCCGCCGCATCCGGCAGCAGCGCCACTGCCAGCCCGATGCCGGCGACACCGAGCAGCGGCACGAGCCATACCGCGTATGCCGAGAAGCGCTGCAGGAGCGGGCCAAGCGCCTGCGAGGACAGGCAGCCGCGAAGGACGCGCAGCGCCAGAACGGCACCGAACCAGAAAGCGGCCACCCCCACATGCACTCCCAGGAGAGCCCCGAGCAGCGCGCGGTGCACGGCCGTCACGGTGTGGCCCATCACGAGGAAGGCGCCGAGGATCAGGGCCGCACCGGCCAGCGCGAGCGAGCGCGAGGCGGGCCTGCGACTGCGGAGGCCTGCCAGGAGTACCACAGGCCCCGTGACGCGCAGCCACTGCCCGAGTGCCACCCGGGACGCCCACGCCAGGCGCCACAGCGAGCCCTCCCGGATGCCATCCCAGTCACCGGCCAGGCGCAGCGGCTCAAACAGCCCCTGCGCGAGCGCCAGCACCAGAGCGGCGAGCGTCCAGCGCCGCACGTGCGTGCGCAGCAGCGCGTCGGCCGGCTCGGACAGCTCGCCTCGGAAGAGCTCGAGGTCCACGGCCGCCCCGGCGGCGCCCAGAAACACGACGAAGCCCGCGGCGCGCAGTGCGAGCCACAGCAGATCGATCATGGCGCGATGCTGAAATGAATCTCGCCGGGTACGACGTGGCCATCGCGGGAGAGCGCCCGCCAGTGCAGGTGATAGCTGCCCGGTGCCAGCGGCGGCAGCGCCACGCTCAGGTGCAGCTGCGCCTCAGGCGGCGCGCTCAGCTTCCAGCTGCGACCCTGGTCCTGCTGCAGGGACAGCGCCGTCAGCTGCGCGGGCTCGGAGAAGCTCAGGGTGAGCGTCGCCGGAGCCGCCGCCAGACGGCTGCCGTCGGCCGGTGAACTCTGCTGCAGGTGCACATGCGCACCGGCACCGCTGCACAGCAGCAGCAACAGCCACACACCCGCGCGAGGCCTGCGCTTCATGCCCGCGAGGTTACACCGAGCGGCGTGAGCGCGCGTAGCTCCGCGGCGCATGCCCGCGGCCGCCGCCCCCGCGGCGCCAGCCCTGGCCGGATGTGTGGACGCGGTGCGGCTGGCGATGAACACCCGAGGGCACACCCGCGGGCTGCGCCGATGCCGGCGGCACTTCGAACGCCGGCAGCGTGAGCACCGGCAGGGTGCGCTTCAGCAGCTTCTCGATGTCGCGCAGCAGCGCGGCTTCATCGGGAGCCACCAGCGAGACCGCGCGTCCACTGCCGCCGGCACGGGCGGTGCGACCGATGCGGTGCACGTAGTCCTCCGGCACGTTCGGCAGCTCGTAGTTGACGACGTACGGCAGCTCCTTGATGTCCAGGCCGCGGGCCGCCACTTCCGTGGCCACGAGCGCGGTGATGGCGCCTTCCTTGAAATCGCTCAGGGCACGCACGCGCGCGCCCTGGCTCTTGTTGCCGTGAATGGCGGCGGCGCGGATGCCTGCGCCCTGCAGCTGCTGGCACAGGCGGTTCGCGCCGTGCTTGGTGCGCGTGAACACCAGCACCTGCTGCCAGTTGTCGCTCTTGATCAGGTGCGCGAGCAGGTGGCGCTTGTGGTCCTTCGGCACGCGATAGACGTGCTGCTCGATGCGCTCGGCGGTCGCGTTGCGCGCCGCGACCTCGACGGCCACCGGGTCGCGCAGCATGCGTGCCGCGAGTGCCCGGATGTCCTCGGAATAGGTCGCCGAGAACATGAGGTTCTGCCGCTCGCGCGGCAGGAGCTTCAGGATCTGGCGGATCGCGGGGATGAAACCCATGTCGAGCATGCGGTCCGCCTCATCGAGCACCAGGCAGCGCACCTGGGACAGATCGAGCAGCCGCTGCTGCGCCAGATCGAGCAGCCTGCCGGGGGTCGCGACCAGGAGGTCGCAGCCGCCGCGCAGTGCCTGGATCTGTGGCTTCTCGCTCACGCCGCCGAAGATCACAAGCGTACGCAGGCGCACGAAGCGCCCATAGTCCTCGGCGCTGGCCGCGACCTGGGCGGCGAGCTCACGGGTGGGCGTCAGCACCAGCGCACGCGGCGCACCGGCGGCGGGAGCTGCGAGCTTCTGCAGGATCGGCAGCACGAAGGCGGCCGTCTTGCCGGTACCGGTCTGGGCACCGGCGAGCACGTCGCGCCCGGCCAGGACTGCCGGAATCGCTTCACGCTGGACGGGGGTGGGGGTGGCGTAGCCCTTTTCGGCCACGGCACGCATCAGCTCGGGCGTGAGCCCGAGATTGGAAAATGACATTGTGGAAAACCTCTTCTGAGCTCGCCCGTCAGCACATCGGCTGCGGCGGTCAGGTGCGAGGCATTCAGTTAATGGTAAATCGAAGTGCGTCGGATTGAAGACAGACTGCGAGCTAAACGGTGCTGACCGAGCACTAAGTACGTTTGCGGCGCGAACTGTACCGCCTTAGCCGCCCTGAGTCCAATTTCAGCTCGAAGATCGACAATTCGACACACTTGTCGGTAAGAGGAACATTGCGGCACCCGCCAGGCTCGGCGCATCATTCCACCCCTGAATCGCACAGGGATTTGCATGAATTACCGCCCGCTCGCCGCACTGCTCGGAGCGTTGTGCGCGCTGCTCGCCGGGTGCAACACCCGCACCAACGTGTCGTTGACCGGCAACACTCCCGCGCAGTACTCGCACGTCTACCTCACGACGCAGGCGGTGTGGTTCAACGGCAGCGCCACGGCCGGCCCGGATGACTCCGGCTGGGTGAAGTTTCGCCTCTCGACCCCCACGACCATCGATCTGGTGGCCGCCGAGGGCGGCACGCTCGTGAGCCTCGCGAGCGATCTGCGGTTAGTCGCGGGAAGCTACGCCCAGATCCGCGTGCTCCCGCTCGATTCCGGCGCGCCACTTGCGGCCTCGGCCCAGACCCTGGGCGCGCAGTTCAACGCCGAAGTGGTCTACGTCGACGGCACCGGCGCCACCCAGCAGGTGCCCCTGGAGCTGCTCAATCCCGACAAGGGCATTGGCATCCAGGCATCGCTGCGGGTTCCGGTGGGAGGCCTGGGGAACGTGCTGGGCGGCTCGGGCACCTCCGGCGCCTCCTTCGTGACCGGCGCGAACGATGCCACGAGCAGCACCGGTACCAACGATGCGCTCTTTGGCACCAACAACACGACGACCACGAACAGCACCACCGGGGCGAGCACGACCGGTACGGGCGCGGCGTCGACCACGACCACGATCGCCTCGTTTGACCTCAATATCGACGGCACGCTCGACCTGGTGCCCTTCACCTACGCCGCCACGCCGGTGAACGCGGTGCTCTTCAGTTCCCATGCGACGGCCTACGACCTGGCGAGCGTCGGGAGCATCCAGGGAACCCTCACGCTCACCAACCTCACGAGCACGACCACCGGGTTACCCCCGATCCAGGTCGCTGCCGAGACCCTGAGCAGCGATGGCACCCGTCACCTCGTCGCGCTGACCGCCACGGTCAACTCCAGTGGCGACTTCACGCTGTATCCGCTGCCCACCAGCAACTCCAAGTCGACCTTCTACGATGTCGTGATCCACGGTCCGGGCATCGCCACGATCGTCATCAAGAACGTCGAGCTGCCGGCGAACACCAGCACCAGCGCGACGAGCACGGCAACGACGACCGCTACGACCAACACCGCTACCGGATTGACCGACACCACCACGGGCCTGACCGGCACGACGAGCAGCAGCAACACGGTATCGATCGGGACGCTCATCCCGCGCGCGGCCACGTCCTACAACGCGGACATCAGCCCGACGGGCAGCAACCCGCTCCCGGCCGGCGCGGCGGTGAATTTCTATCAGACGCTGGCCAAGGGAAGCGCTCCCTACGTCATCCAGACGAGCACCCTCGATCCGTTCAACCAGACCCTGTCCAACCCGCAGGGATTGTCCGAGGGCACGATCGATTCGGGCACTTACGTTGCCAGTGGCGAGACTGTGAATATCGTCAGTGCCGCGCCGGTGGAAACGGCCGGGCACTACACGGTGGCGGCAAGCGCGCCCGGCTACAGTGACGGGCCGCTGACCACGACCGTAGGCCCGCCCAAGAGCGGCACTGCCCTCGTGCAGCTCCCCGGCCTGTCACTCGCCTCCGGGGCCAGCCCCGGTTCGGTGCTGGCCGACGTCACGGCCGCGAATGCAACCCAGTACGACCACGGGCAGCTGCTCATCTCGCACGAGGGCACGCTGGTCGCCAGCGTGGCGCTCGACAGCGTGCTCGCCCGGGGCGGCGGCACGGTGAGCGCCACGGTCCCCGCCGGTACTCCCGCCGCCTACTACTATTTGTCGGTTCGGGTCTGGAACAGCCGCAACCCCGCGGGCACCCTGTCACGGCAGTCGTTTCCGACGGTGCTTGACCTGCGCGCGAGCAGCAGCGCGACGCTGCCCGTCACGATCAACTGAAAGACCGCTGAAAATCAGTACACTAGCGGTTTTGCGCCCCGGAGCGGGCGCAGCTCACCGTGACTGACGGGGAACGTATCCGCCGCGGCTGCCTCTAAAAAAGCCACCGGGCCGGCTCGCAGACCTCGCCCGGATTCAAGAACTAAGGGGAATTTTTCGATGACAGCCGTTCGTTCTGGCCGCCCGCGCGTCGCGAGCCTTCGGATCGCCTTCGCCGCCGCGGTGGCTGCGCTGCTGAGTGCCTGCGGCGCGAGCACCAACTTCAACCCGGGAACCCCGGTGCTGACCCTATCCAGCACCAACACCCGCTTCGCCTCCTACATCGTCACCATCGACCAGATCGCGCTCTACGGTCCTAACAACCAGACCGCTCTGCCGCTACCCGTGCCCGTGACCGTCGACCTCACGCGCCAGACGGATCTGAACGCCGTGATCTCCGCGTACGCCGCGCCGCAGGGCACCTTTACCTCCGCAGTCATTACGATCGACTACACGTACGCCAACATCTGGGTCAACAACAACGGCGTCTCGGTCCATGTGGCGCCGACGGTGCTGGTCGGGGGCAACCCGGTCCTGGTCGCCGCGATGACGGTGACCTTCGATCCGAGCCGGCCGCTGGTGATCACCAACCAGGAGGGGATCCGCGCACACCTGAATTTTGACCTCGATGCCTTCAATACCATCGACCTGCCGAACCTGACCGTGACGGTGAACCCGTACGCCATCATGAACCCGCCGCAGCCGCAGCTCGACCAGTCGAACATGCGGGTACGCGGTTACTTCGTCTATACGCCCTCCTCGTCCTCGTTTGTCATTAACATCCTCCCCTTCGATGGCTACATCCAGCCTTTGGGCGGCATCACGGTGGATGTCACGCCGCAGACGTACTACAACATCAACGGTGTCACGTACGTTGG
>DATIXW010000167.1:0-9130 GCA_035518135.1 Steroidobacteraceae bacterium | reverse complement strand
ATCGCGACCCACGGACGGCAGCTGTCCGGCAGCAGCTCATCGTGGAAGGTCACGCCGTAGTCGGCGCCGAGAACGAAATCGGCCGTGTGCACGCGGAATTTTCCCGGCGTGCCCGAGCGGTTGGTGACCTCCAGTACCTGGCGCAGCGTCGTGCCGGACTTCCCCGACAGCTCAAAGCGCGGCGGCGAGACCAGCGCCGCGAAGCCGTCCGCGCGGGCGTTGGCGGCGGCCCAGCAGGCGATAAAGAGGCTGGCGGTAAGGATTAGGCGTCGCACGATCATTCCTCGTCCATCTCGAAGCGAAAGTTGACCGGATACGTCTGCAGCATGCGGCGGCCGTCGACGGTGATCGTCAGCTGCACGACGTCCTCGATGAAGGGTGTGGTGATGGGGCCGGAATACACGAGCGCGCGCGTCCCCGGCACCAGCTGTCCGGGGAGCAGCCGCCCCTGTGTGGTCCACGCCGCGGTCATCGCGCCCGGCTGCTGTGCCGGCAGCACCATGTAGATGCGCCCCGTGCGACGCAGCCACGCGCTCACGTTGAGCCGCACGCGCAGCTGCAGGGTGCCCGTCAGCTGGTTGCGGGCGGCGCCGCGGGGCTGCTCTTGCTGCCAGCGCATGGCGACGGCGGCGTTGTAGGGCAGCGTGCCGGAGTCGTCGATGACCGTGGTCTTGGCGTGCGCCGCCGCTGTGGCGAGCCAGATTATGCAGAATGCGAAGAGGTAACGAGGACGCACGGCTTTGTGCCCGGAGGAGGCCGCGTTACGGCGCCGTGAGGGTGTACAGCACGCGGCCCGTATAGGTGCCCGCGGCCGGTACGACGGTGTTCTTGTAGGAGAAGGTCCAGCAGCTCTCGGCCCACTGGTTCTGGCCGATGCTGCCGACATTCAGGGAGGCGCTGCTGAAGGTCCCGGCCGGGAAGGGCTCGGCGCCGCTGTCCTGGTTGCCGGAGCTGGTCCAGCTGATCTGCGAGAACGGCAGGGTGTCGCCGGCGGCGTTGGTGAGCGAGGTCGGCACGGTGGCAATCACCGAGACGCTCCCCGTGCCGGTGCCCGTGGTGCGGTAGAAGCCGCCGATGTACAGCTGCTGCGGCAGGTTACAGAAGGCGAAACCGTCCCAGAAACTGTTGGCAGCCGTGCTGTCGGTGGTCATCGCCTGTGCGGTGCCATTGCCGACGCTTGCGGCGGCGACGCTGACACTCACCTTGTTGATGGTGGCGTTGTTGCCGGGACTGCCGGTCGGCTGGCCGTTACCCTTGATGGGCGTGTAGTTGCCGCCGGTGAAGGTGCCGTTGCCAATCTGCAGGTAGATCGTCTTGGGCGCGGCCGCCGTCAGCGTGGCCGTGAACGCATAGGCTGCGCCGCCTGCGGCAAGCCCGCCGACGGCGAGCGCCACGGCCGCGCGCCGGCTCATTGGAGCCGGGGGGGAGCTAGACCCCCGGGAGCGCTGGTGCATGTCGCGCCTCCCGGGGGACATAGTGCACCGGTGACTCGCGTCAAGTTGCGGTTACGGCACCGAGGCGGTGTACGTAACGCGGCTGCCGTTGGCGTTGATACCACCGTAGGTGCCGGCGGGCGGAGTCGTGTTATTCGCGTACGAGTACGCCCACTTGGCGTCCTGCTGCACGATCTTGCCCACCGCCGTCAGCGTGGTGGTGGTCGTGGCGCCATCCGCCAGGGCCGGATGCGCCAGCACGGTGCCGGTGGAAAGGGTGCTCGCCGCGACGGTGATCTTGGAGTAGCTGATCGTGTCGCCGGCGCCATCGCTCAGCGGCCCGGTGGTTGTGGAGCTGAACGTGACGTTGCCGGCGTTGCCGACCACGATCGCCGTTTCCACGCCGCCGGTGAGGTCACCGCCGGTGCCCGCCAGGACTCCCGTACCGACCTGCGCAGCCGTCGGCGCCCAGGTGATTTGGTCCACGGTGGCGAGGGTGCCAAAGCCAACGGCCGGGGAGATCGACCCGGTGCCGGTGCCGACGCGTACGAACAGGAACTTCGGGATGGTGATCTGGAAGTCCACGTGCGCCGTCGCGGTAAGGGCCCCCGCGCCGGTCTGGAAGTTCGACTCGGCGGTAGCGAGCATGGGTGCCGCAACGGCGGCAGCCGCAAGCACGCTCTTAATGAACGATGAAGTCCGCATGATGCTTGGTTCCTGACTTGAGAGAGATCCGGTACCAACTAGTCTAGAGAGCCGGGTTGGCCCCTTTCCGTGCTTATGTCACGCTTCTGATCCTTGCCCGGGCTTGGCAGGGCGGTTACGCGATGCAGTCGAAATCCGGCGGCTGCGCGGAATGTGAAGCACGCCACAAGTTCGCGGCGCAGCGGTAGGGCAGGCAAGAGTCGGGGAAAGGGAGGCGGCAGGTGAATCCACAGGAATTCGCGGCGCGTTATGCTCCGGTCGCACTCGTGCTCGGGGGCTCGGAGGGGATCGGGCGCCAGTTCGCCGAGCAGCTCGCCGCGCGTGGCCTGGACCTGGTGTTGGTGGCGCGCACGCCCGCCGCGCTCGAAGCCACCGCCGCCGAGATCCGTGCGGCGCACGGCGTCACGGTGACGACCTACGTGCGCGACCTGACCGCGCCGGACCTGGAGTCCTTCGCCGACGGGGTGCTCGGCGAGCACGATGTCGGACTCGTGGTGTGCAATGCGGGGGCGACCCACGGGATCGGGGCGTTTCTGGATGCGCCGCTCGAGAAGGCCCTGCAGCTGGTGCGGCTGAACTGTCTCGCGCCGCTCGTCTTTGCCCACAAGGTATTGAACCGGCGCCGCGGCCGCGGTGGCGCACTCATCGTGGTCTCATCGATGTCAGGCCTGTGCGGCACCGGTCTGATTGCCAGCTACGCGGCCGCGAAGTCCTTCGAGATCGCGCTGTGCGAGGGGCTGCACTGGGAGCTCGGACCGGCAGGGCTCGACGTGCTGTGCGCGGTGGCCGGACTCACCGACACCCCGGCAATGCGCCGCTCGGGACTGTCCTTCAGCGCCGCCGCGGAGAAGGGCTACCACGCGATGAGCGCAGAGGCCGTCGCGCGCGGCGCGCTCGAGCAGCTTGGCCAGGTGCCCGTGTGGTATGCGGTCGGCGAGGCCACGGCGGGGGCGCTGCGCCAGCTGCCGCGGCCGCAGCTGACGGCGGCGATGAGTGAAGCCTCGGCGGCGATGTACGGAGTCAGCCGGCCCTGAGGGGATGCGCCGGCGGGGGCGCCCTTAGCGCGCGAAAAGCTGCGCGAGGTCCGCGAAGGCTTTGAACTCGAGCGCGTTACCGGAAGGGTCCAGGATGAAGAGCGTCGACTGCTCGCCCGGCAAGCCGGCAAACCGCACGCACGGCTCGATGACCCACTCGACCGGCTGCTGCCGCAGTCGCTCGGCGAGGCAGTGCCATTCGGCGGGCTCGAGCACCACACCGCAATGCGGCACCGGCACGCCGTGACCGTCGACGGGATTGAAGTGCGCTGCGATACGGCCACCCGGGCCGAGCGCAGGATTCAGGTGACAGACGAGCTGGTGCCCGTAGAGGTTGAAGTCGACCCAGTCAGCGGCGCTGCGTCCCTCGGCGCAGCCGAGCATGTGCCCATAGAAGCGGCGCGCCTCCGCGAGGTCGCGCACCTGAAGGGCCACGTGAAAGGGTCTGAGAGCCACTCATTCTCCGCAGGAATGCCGCGCGGGCGACAAGCATAGCCCGCCGGCGCACGAACCCGCGGATCTTTCAGGCCGCGGTGGCCACGTGCGCCGGCGTATGCTGCTGCAGGTGAGCGGGCACCAGGAGCACCGGCACGGGGCTGCGGCGCAGGACGTACTCGGCGTCGCTCCCCATGACGAAGCGGCCCAGCCCGTGCCGCCCGTGTGTGCCGCAGACGATCAGATCCGCACCCCAGGTATTGGCTTCCTCCAGAATGCGCAGACCCGCCTGTCCGCCGAACTCCTCGATCAGGTGGCTGTCGGCGCTCACGCCCGCATCGCGCGCCTCGGCCTCCGCCGTGGTGAGTACCGCCTGGCCGGCCTGGCGCAGCTGCTCGAGCACCAGGTCCGTTCCCGCGCTGCCTCCCGGCGGCATGACCGCCGGCAGTTCATCGACGACATGCAGGAAATGCAGCCGCCCGCCGTGACGGCTCGCGAGCCTGATGGCCTCGCGCAGCCCGAGCATTGAGGGCTCACTGCCGTCAACCGGAACCAGGATCTTCTCGTACATGGGTGGCTCCCATTGCCCGTGGTAGGCGCTAGTGTGCGCTGGCGAACGCCCGTGCGGAAGTTGCGGAAACTACCTGCCATCGGCCGGGTTTATCCGTGGCATCCGCACAAGTACGGACCGCGCCCTCAGGGCCAATGACCTAGTATGGTTTGCAGCGAGGTAATCGCATGAGCCCGGACAAGAGCATATTGGTGGTGCTGGAACGCACCGGGGATCCTGCACCAGTCCTGCGCCGCGCGGTGGTGCTCGCACGCCAGACGGGCGCACGGCTGGATATCTGTCTGTGCGAAGCCGAGGCCGCCTTTGCGCTGCAGCACCAGTTCGATACCGGGGGGACCGACCGGGTGCGGCAGCTGAGCCAGCAGAAGGCGCACGCCTGGATCGAGCGGGTCTGGCAGTCCCTGGGTGCCGCCGACGTACCGGTGCACATCGAGATCGTGTTCGAGAGCCCGATGTTCGAGGCCGTGCGACGCCGCGCCCAGGCTTCGCACCCGGAACTGGTGGTGCGTGGGATCGGCACGGCCGCCGAATGCACCTTCAGCGTCGCGGACGCGGATCTGGTGCGCGCCTGCCCGGCACCCCTGCTGCTCACGCGCGGGCGGCCGTGGCGCACGCACCCCGCCGTGGCGGCCGCGCTCGATGTTTCCGGCGAAGAACCGCCGCAACTGATTCACCGTGTGCTCGCCGCGGCCGCCGACATCGCCCGTCGCTGCGGGGCGAGTGTCGAGCTGCTGTTTGCGCAGCCTGAGGGGAGCGCCGCGCTGGCACAGCCGCCGCAGGCGCGGCTGGCAAGCCACGCCGCGGCGGCAGGCGTAAACGTGGCCGCGATGCACGTGCTCAGCGGGGAGCCGGCAGAGGTGATCGCCGAATTTGCGCGGCGACGTGAATACGAAATTCTCGTGCTGGGCGCGCTCGCGCACCGACACACGCAGGTGGGTTCCCTGACCGCCCACCTGCTCGAGGCGCTCGACTGTGACCTGCTGCTGGTGCGCCCGGCGGTAGCCCCGGGCAGCGCTCAGTAACCGGCGATCGGTGCCGCGGCGATGATCTGCGCGCCGCGGGGGCGGCGCGCGACCGGGCTTTTGAACTCGCGCGGCTTGACGATGAGGACGTCGCAGTTGAGCCGATCGAGCATGCGCTCGGCGGTATTGCCGATCAGCAGCCGTTTCAGTCCCGAGCGTGCCACGGCTCCCATCACCACGATATCCGCCGCGGTGTCGTCGGCGACGTGCTGGATGACGTCCACCGCGAACCCGGCGATGACATGGCGGCGCGCCTGCGGGATGCGCAGCAGATTGAGCTTCGGGTCAAGTTCCGCGTACGCTCGCTCGGCGGCCTCGCGCTGCACCCGCCCCGGCTCCAGGCCCGAGGCGGCGCGCGAGGGCTGCAGCCGGGGGGGCAGGGGGTTGAAGGCGTAGACGGCGTGCAGCGTGCCGCGCAGGCGCTGCGCCAGCGTGTCGGCAAAGCGCAGGATCTCATCGTCCAGGTCGCGTGGCTTCGCAAAGGCGTGCCCGGGGTCGACGGCGGCGAGCACGTGCGGGCGGCGATAGGGCGTGCGGTTCTTGACCAGCAGCACCGGCACCGGGCTCATGCGCAGCAGCTCCCAGTCGGTGAAGTGCAGCAGCCAGGGGGCGAGGTGGCCGCTGCGGTGGCTGTCGACCACGATCAGGTCAGCTTCGAAGTGCGCGGCGGCGCGAATCACCGCCTCGTGCGAGGGGTAGTCCCACGTGACGGCGGTCGTGACCTCGAGGCCGCGCCGCCGCAGCCCCTGCGCCAGCACCTCCAGGCGGCGCTGGTAGGCGCGGCTTTGCCGCTCCTCGAGCTGCGCCAAGGAGGGACCGCCGAGCTGCGCGATATCCAGATAGATCGGCTCGGGAATCGCGTGGAACAGACACACTTCCGCACCGAGTGCGCGTGCCAGCTGCGCCGCCTTGGCGATCGCGGGGATCGCGCGTGCCCGCGGATCCTTGATGGCGACCAGGATTCGATGGATGGCGTACACGGGATTTTCCCCTCGGGAAGGTATGAGGTGTCGTGACTATGTACGCGCGGATTGCGACCGCAGCATGTCGGCGACGGAGGGGGCGCGGGCGCGCGTATCGAGCGCGCCACGACAGACGCGCAGCAACTCATCGATCTGCCGCGCGGCGGTCAGCCAGTCTTCGGGATCGGGCTGCGGACCGGACGCAAGGCCGCGCCACTGGGCAAGCAGCTGCGCGGCCTTGCGGATCATCGCCTCACGTGCCTGCCCGTCGCCGCAGGCGCGCTGCGCAGGGGTCGAAGTTGCCGGATTCACGAACTGCGGTGCCACCATCGCTGCGGCCTCAACCTGATTGTGTGGGAACGTTAGCGCGGCCCCCGGGGGCCTTTGAATCCGTACAAATGCATATACGGTCAGTGCGCGCGGGCAGGCCGCAGGTTCAACGCAGCGTCCAGGGTTCGGCGGCAGCGCCCGGACCCTGGGCGAAGTGCTTCGCGAGGAAGGCCTCGCCGGTTTCGAGGACGAAGTAGCGGAACGCCTCGGCCGCCGGCGAGAGCGTCTTGGCAAGATTGTTCACCACGTGCCAGCGACGCATGACCGGCAGGCCCTCGGTCTCCGGGGCTGCGATCAGGTTGTGGTCGAGCTCCAGGCCCACGGTATGCAGCGACAGCAGCGCGATTCCCATCCCGGCCATCACCGCCTGTTTGATCGCCTCGTTGCTCGACATCTGCATCACCACCTGGGGACGCATCTGGTGGTGTTCCATGTACTCATCGAGCGCGGCGCGCGTGCCTGAACCGGGCTCGCGCACGATGAACCCCTCGTTCATGAGCGCGCGTGCCGCGACTTTCTCGGCACGCGCGAAGGGGTGCTCGATGGACGTCACGAGGACATGCGGGTGCATCGCGAAGGGTTCGGCGCGCGAGGGCCAGTTCTTCGGCGGTCGCCCCATGACCGCCAGCTCCACGACGCCCTCGCGCATGAGCGCCACCACTTCATCGCGGTTGTTCGCCACCTGCAGCCGGATCTCGATCCCCGGGTGTTCGTTGCGAAAGGTCGCGAGCAGCCGCGGCAGGAAATACTTCGCGGTGCTGACCATCGCCACATCCAGTACCCCGGTACGCAGCCCGCGAAAGCGCGCCACCATGTCCTCCGCGTCGCGCATCGCCGCGAGCACGCGCTGGGTATAGGCGAGGACGTACTCCCCGACCATGGTGAGGGAGACCTTGCGGCTCGAGCGATCGAACACCGGCAGTCCCACCTCCGCCTCCAGCTCCTTGATCTGCATGGAGACCGCGGGGGCGGTCAGCCCGAGTTCCTCGGCCGCGCGGGCGAAGCTCGAATGCCTCGCAACCGCGGAGAACACCCTCAGTTGCCGGAGCGTGGCGTTCTTCATTAAGTATTTCTTATCCTCACGGTAATTTAAAGTGACTTCACTGAATAATATCCGACCCGTACAGTCCGTCTCAAGCAACCGCATACGAGGCGCAACTGATGGATATCGCGACGCAGACACGGGCTGAGGGGCCGACCGCAATCACTGATGCGAAGAAGCGCTACCGCGCGGGGGTGCTCAAGTACCGCCAGATGGGGTACTGGGAACCGGACTACGTGCCCAAGGCCACCGATACCGTCTGCCTGTTCCGGATCACCCCGCAGGAGGGGGTCGACCCGGTCGAGGCCGCCGCAGCGGTGGCCGGGGAGTCCAGCACCGCAACCTGGACCGTAGTCTGGACCGATCGTCTCACGGCCTGCGACAGCTACCGCGCCAAGGCCTTCAAGGTGGAGCCGGTGCCCAACAGCGCGGGGCAGTACTTCGCCTGGGTGGCCTACGACATCGTGCTGTTCGAGGAGGGCTCGATCGCCAACATGACGGCGAGCCTGATCGGCAACGTCTTTAGCTTCAAGCCCCTGAAGGCTGCGCGCCTGGAGGACATCCAGATCCCGGTCGCGTACGTGAAGACCTTCAAGGGGCCCCCGACTGGGCTCATCGTCGAGCGCGAGCGGCTCGACAAGTTCGGCCGTCCGCTGCTCGGGGCCACCACCAAGCCCAAGCTCGGTCTCTCCGGGCGCAACTACGGGCGCGTGATCTACGAGGGCCTCAAGGGCGGGCTCGATTTCATGAAGGACGACGAGAACATCAACTCACAGCCCTTCATGCACTGGCGCGACCGCTTCCTCTACGTCATGGATGCGGTCAACAAGGCGAGCGCGGCGACCGGGGAGGTGAAGGGGTCGTACCTGAACGTCACCGCCGGGACCATGGAGGACATGTACGAGCGCGCGGAGTTCGCCAAGGAACTCGGCTCCGTGATCGTGATGATCGACCTGGTGATCGGCTACACCGCGATCCAGAGCATGTCCAACTGGGCGCGCCGCAACGACATGATCCTGCACCTGCACCGCGCCGGCCACGGCACCTACACGCGGCAGAAGAGCCACGGGGTGAGCTTTCGCGTCATCGCCAAGTGGCTGCGCCTGGCCGGCGTCGATCACATGCACGCCGGCACCGCGGTGGGCAAGCTCGAGGGCGATCCGCTCACCGTGCAGGGCTACTACAACGTCTGCCGCGACAGCTTCACCCGCCAGGACCTGCCGCGCGGGGTGTTCTTCGACCAGGACTGGTGCGACATCAAGAAAGTGATGCCGGTCGCCTCCGGGGGCATCCATGCCGGGCAGATGCATCAGCTGCTCGATCTGTTCGGCGACGACGTCGTGCTGCAGTTCGGCGGCGGCACCATCGGCCATCCCGGCGGCATCCAGGCCGGCGCGGTCGCCAACCGTGTGGCGCTGGAGGCCATGGTGAAGGCGCGTAACGAGGGTCAGGACATCCGCAACCAGGGAGCGGAGATCCTGCGCAAGGCGGCCCGTTTCTGCAGCCCGCTGCAGCAGGCCCTCGATACCTGGGGCGACATCACCTTCAACTACACCCCCACCGACGCCTCGGACTACGTGCCGACCGCGGCGGTTG
>DATIXW010000166.1:0-14942 GCA_035518135.1 Steroidobacteraceae bacterium | reverse complement strand
ACAGTTCCTCGAGTACGACGTCGTCAAGCTCATCTACCAGCTGGCGAACCCGAAGAAGCCGGTGGTGTCCTGGCTCTCCACGCTGCCGATGGACGGCGGTTTCGACCCCCAGAGCGGGGCCGGCCGCGAGCCGTGGGTGGTGTACGGGGAGGCCAGGCAGCTCTTTGACGTGCGCCCGCTCGAGCCGAACGCCACCCGCATCGACCCGGACACGAACGTGCTCGTGCTGGTGCATCCGAAGAATCTGGCGCCGGCCACCGAGTTCGCGATCGACCAGTACGCGCTGCGCGGCGGCCACGTCCTGGTGTTCGTCGACCCGCTCGCCGAGGCCGACCGCTCGGGGGCCGATCCAGGCAACCCCGTGGCGGGGATGACGGCCGACAAGTCCTCGCATTTCGACTCGCTGCTGAAGGCCTGGGGCGTGGACTTCAACCCCGGCCTGGTGGTCGCCGACCGCGGCCGGGCCCTTTCGGTCACCATGCGCCAGGGCGAGGAGCCGGTGCTGCACCCGGGAATACTCGCGCTCAACAAGGAGAGCTTCACCGCCGATGACGTGATCACTTCCGGACTTTCCAACGTCAACGTCGCCACCGCCGGGGCGCTCGAGCCGGTCAAGGGCTCCAAGACGCACTTCGAGCCGCTGCTGCAGTCGAGCAACGACGCGGAGCTGCTGCCGGTGGCGCGCTTCCGCATGCTCATGGACCCCGCGAGCCTGCTCGATGGCTTCAAGCCCACCGGGCGCCGCTACACCCTCGGTGCGCGGGTGAACGGCATGGTCTCGAGCGCCTTCCCCGCCGGCCCGCCCGCGGGCGTGACGCTGCCGCCAGGACAACTGGATCTGAAAGTCTCGGCAAAACCCCTGAACCTCATCGTCTTCGCCGACACCGACATGCTCTCGGACTTCCTGTGGGTGCGCTCGCAGAACTTCTTCGGCCAGCGCCTGACGCAGGCCTTTGCCAGCAACGGCGACCTGGTGCAGAACTCGCTCGATAACCTCTCCGGCAGCGCCGACCTCATCAGCGTGCGCGGGCGCGCCTCCTTTACCCGTCCCTTCGAGCGCGTGGAGAGGCTGCGTCGGCGCGCCAACGAGCGCTTCCACGCCAAGGAGCAGGAGCTCGAGCAGCAGCTGCAGGCCACCGAGGAGAAGCTCACGGCACTGCAGGGTAAGGGCGGCGGGGACAACGCCAAGGGCAACGCCGCGCTCATCCTGTCCCCGGCCGAGGCGCAGGAGATCGAGCGCTTCCAGCAGCAGAAACTGCGCATCCGCAAGGAGCTGCGGGCGGTGCGCGCCGGCCTCGACGAGGACATCAAGGGCCTTGGCACGAGGCTGAAGATCATCAACATCATCCTGGTGCCGGTGCTGTTCGCCGGCATCGCGCTGCTGCTCGCCCTGTGGCGGCGGCGCACCCGAGCGCCCACGCGTGCGCGCGCGGAGCGGGCGCCATGAGCGCGCGTCGCGTCATCTGGCTGCTCGTGGCGGGCGTGGGGGTGATCGCGTTTGCGATCTGGCTGTCCTCGCTGCGCCACCTCGAGCGCGCCACGCTCGGCGGGGACTTAGTGCTGCCGGGCCTGGAGCAGGCGGTGAACACGATCACCGAGATCCGCCTGCGCAAGGGCGACGGCACGCACACCACCCTCACCAAGGGCCCGAACGAGTGGAGCGTCACCGAGCGCGCCTGGCCGGCCGCGCGCGATAAGGTGCGCAGGCTCCTGCTCGACCTGGGCACACTGAACGTGGTCGAGGAGAAGACGCGGCTGCCCGCCAACTATGCGGCGCTCGGGGTCGAGGACGTGAGCTCCGCGAAGGCGACGGGCACGCAAGTCGATCTCATCGCCCCGGGACATACCTGGGCGCTGGTGCTCGGCAAGCCCTCGGGCGCCAAGTCCGGGTACGTGCGCCTTGCCAACTCAGCGCAGAGCCTGCTCGCGGCGCCCCTGGTCAGCGCGGATGCGGCGCCGAAGAGCTGGCTCGACAGCGCCCTCATCGACCTGCCGGCCGAGCGCGTGCGCGAGATCCAGGAGCGTCCCGCAGAGGGCGCAGGCTTCGTCGCCGTGCGCCAGAAGAAGGAGGATGCGCACTTCAACGTCGTCCCGGTGCCCAAGGGACGCGAGCTGAGCGGCGCCGGCGCCGCCGATACCCTGGGTGCGGCGCTGAGCGGCCTCACCCTCGAGGACGTCGCCAAGGCCGGCGCCGCCGACCCCAAGAGCCCGCACGCCTTCTTCCGCACCTTCGACGGCCTGGAGGTCGAGGCGATCGGGCGCAAAGACGGCACCCATGCCCTGCTCGTCCTGAGCGCCCGCGGCACGACGTCGGAATCGGGCCTCGAGGCGCAGCGTCTCAACACGCGCTTCAGCGGCTGGGAGTTTGAGATTCCGGACTACAAGTACGCCGCGATCTTCACCCCGGTCACGGATCTTCTGAAGCCACTGCCGCAGCCGCCACCTAAGCCGGCCAAGCCGGCCAAGCCGGGCAAGGGCAACGGCACGAAGTCCGCCACCACGGCCCCGGCCAGCGCGCCGGGGCAATAGCGCTCGCGCGCCGCCTCAGGCCCTCGCCTGCGCCATGATCATGAGCGGCCGGCCTTCGGGGTCGCGGAACGTCGCCAGCCACTCCTCGGTGCCGTCGGGGTGGCGGTGAACCAGGTGCGGGGCGCTGTCGAAGGCGACCCCGCGCGCGCGCAGCGTGTCGTAGGCGGTGCGGATGTCCTCGACGCGCAGGTAAAGGATGGACTCCGGCTTCGGCTCGGCCTCCTGCTGCAGGTACAGCCGCGTGCCACCGCAGTCAAAGAAGGCGCTCGTCCCGTAGGTATAGAGGTGCGGCAGCCCCAGGGTGTCGGCGTACCACGCCTGCGACTCTTTGATGTCACGCACGCTGCGGGAGATCTGCGCCAGCGGCCCGAGCTTGCTCGTGCTCATCGTTTTGGTCCTCTTACTTAAGACACTGTCCGCGGGCTCGCGAAACCACTGCCTGAGTGCCTGGCGGTTGGCAAGTCCGAGTTTGGTGAGCGCGTTGGCGAGGTGATACTTCACCGCATCGGTGCTGATGCCACGCCGGCGCGCGATCTGGCGGTTGGTCATGCCGTGCTGCAGCGCGTGCACGGTGCGCCACTCGGCCGGCGTCAACAGATCCGCGTGCGGCGGCCGGCCCCTGCGGGAACGAACTGACATCCGCGCATGCTACGGGGCGCGGGGGCGAATTACCCTCCCCCCGGCCCAAGCACTGGCAGCAGCGCGGCGGCAGCGTTTCCGATGTCGGTTCCCGGATGACGCCGCACACGCGCGGAGGTCGTTAGAATCGCTCAAGGGCAGCGGAGTGGCCCGTTTTAGCCAAGGAGGCAAGGCATGAGTGCAGTACTACTGGCGGTCTTCAAACGCTTCACGGATGCGGAGCGGGTGCGCACCAGCCTGGTGCGCGACGGCTTTCCCACCGATCGGGTGGAACTCACCGCGCGCACCGAGCCCGGTCGGGCGGGCGAGCTGCCGGCGGGCTCCGCACGGCAGCAGTTTGAGCAGTATTTTGGCACGCTGTTTGATGATGACCACGAGCGCGGGTTCGTCCAGGCAATCGCCGATCGGGTCGAGTGCGGCAGCATCGCCACCGTGGCCGTGCATCCGCGCGGTGACATCGAGACCGCACGCGCCACGCAGATCCTGCAGCGCGAGGGCGCAAGCGAGGTGGTCTCCCACGACCTCGAAAGCCAGGCGTTCGAATTTGCCGCCTCCAGCGCGGAAGTCCCCATGGTCGGACACCTCCTGCCGCGCAAGAGCGACAACGAGTGCTTCTACTGCTGGCTGTTTCCCGAGGAGGCGCAGCGGCACTAGCTGCGCGTGCCGCGCACCTCGGGGCACGCGCGGCCGCCCCGGGAGCTGCGTTTACTGCTTGTCGAAGATCATGGTCGTCGTCTGGCCGTGCGCCACATCCTTGTCGGACATCATGACGGTCTTGCCATCCGCCGCGGCGACGATCTGGATCTCATCGACCACCTTGCCCTGCCGGTAGTCGACCTCTTCCACCGTGCGGCCGTTGATCTTCTTCAGCACCACCTGGGTGTTGCCCGGATCGCCGCTCACCGGGTACGGCTTGCCGTCGAACTTGGCGCTGTAGCTTTGCCCGTTGGACTGCATGGCGAAGCCCTCCGCGCTCATCACGATGCTGACGGTGCGCAGGGCATCGCTGGCATCGGTCATCTGGTCCTGCAGCCACGAACCGGACAGCGCGTGCGAACCGGGAGGACCGGCCGCCACGCGCTTCTCGGTGAACGTGCCGGTCACGGGCTGCGCGCCCTGGAAGCTCGTGAACTTGTTGGACAGGCTCTTGCCGTCGGCCGACACCTGCATGGTGCCCACGACGACGGTCTTGCCGTTCTGCCGCTGGGTGATCTCGGCCGTGCGCGCATCGAGGACGCGTACCTGCAGTTCATCGTAGTACGCGTGCCCGCTCACCTTGTGAAACGCACCGTCCGCGGGGAGCCTGTCCACCGGCGGATCGCAGCTGGCGCAGCTGTACGTGCCTTCCGCGATGACCCACACGTCCGGCTTGCCGGTGACCTGGATCGAGCCGACGCGCATCTTCCACGTGCCGTCGAAGGCACTCGCGGCCAGCGCGGCCGCAGGCACGAGCAGCAGTGCGGACACCAGCAACTTGTTCATAGGTCGCTCCTCCCGGTCGGGATGTTCTCGGAATCGCGGTTCGCGTGCGAGGGCCTCGCAGGTGCCGGGAGTGTAGGCGCGCCGCGCCGCGCCCGCCAGCAGTGCAGGTCCCGCCTCAGTTGCTCCTCGGCGTCAGGGTCTGCGTGAGCAGGTCCACGCTACCCTCGATGCGGGTGAGGTGCGGCCAGCGCGGACCGCCGAAGTACGGAACGCTCAGGACGCGATAATAGTCCGCGTCCTCGACCAGCAACTCGATCGGCTGCCGGCTCGACTGCGCGGCGAGCAGCGCCGCATCGAGCACCTCGGCGGAGTACTTGCGCCCGTTGACGGCGATCAGCTTCATGCCCGGGCCGACCCCGGCGCGCGCGGCGGCGCCGTTCTCGATGGTCTCCTCCACCGTTTGCTTATCGTCCACCAGCACCCCGAGCGACCACTCGCGGTTGGTCTCCTTGCGGCGTCGCTGCTGGGTCTCGAGGAAGGAGTTCTTCTCGGCCGAGTAGCTCAGCTGCCAGCCGCTGCCGCGCACCGCATCGAGCAGCACCTGCGGTCCGAGCGAGTCGAGGTGGCGGTGAATGATCGCGTGCCAGTCCGCCGGCACCATGCCGGCGAGGGTGGTATAGATGTCCTGCTCGACGAAGGGCTTGAGTGCCGGTGCGCCGCCGGCGCCTGCGTAGAAGCGCTGCACGTAATCATCCAGGCAGAGCTTGCCGCCGGAGCGGCGCCGCAGCTCGCTGTCCACGTTCAGCCACAGGAACTCGGAGGCTTCGTAGAAATCCACGTCGCGCCGGCTCATCGACCAGGCGATGGGAGCGTCGTACAGCACCTGGGCCGCAACCGCCGTGTCGCCCAGGGGGCGCCAGCGGCTGCCGGTCTGGATGTCGAAGCTGCCCGCGACGCTCGCCAGCATCTCCCGGTAGCTCGGCTGCGGGATCAGTCCTGCGCGCACCGGCAGTACCGTGCCCCAGAACTGCGTCATGCCCTCGTAGACCCACAGCAGCGTGCCGTCCATCGGCTGCTGGTAGTCGGGGCTCAGCAGCCCTGCGGGACGGCGGTACTTGCCGTTCCAGCTGTGCACGTACTCGTGCGCCAGCAGCTCCGCGACCCCCTCGCGCAGCGCTGCGTCCGAGAGGGAATTCTCATCCACGCGATCGTCACTGGACTCGTGGTGCTCAAGCCCGAAGTGCGCGACGTGGTCCGACAGGGTCAGCAGCCAGGTGTAATGCCGGTACATGCGCGTGCCAAACAGCATCCCGGACTGCGCGACCAGGCGCCCGTAGCCGGATGCGAAATCCTCCGGCACCTTCAGCGCCTCCTCGCTGTCGGCGGCGAGGGCGATGCTGTGCTGCAGCTGCGGCAGGGGTGCAGATCCGGGCAGCTCGATGCGTTGCGCGTAGTGCGCGATCTGCACGGGCGAGTCGATGAGGCGCGCCAGGCTCGCCTCCTCCAGACGCACGCTGCCGTCGGCCTGCGGCTGCTGCTCGAGCGCCCCGCTGACGTGCCACTGCGGCGGCACACGCAGCGAGGCCGCGGTGCTCAGGGTGGCGGCATCGCGCCCCTTGGGCAGGAGCACGTACTGGTTCCACGAGAGCACCGCGAGCTGCGCGCTGCTCGTGGGCCCGGCGGTGAAGGAGCCGCCCTCGGTCGGCAGGCCGCTCTCGAGCGCGATGTCGAGCCGGCTGACCCCCGCAGGCACCGTGAGGCTCACGGCAAAGGGATCCTTCGGGTCGCGCCGCCAGGTGAGCAGCTGGTCATTGGCGCGGATCGTCATGCCGATGAGCGTGTCGAGCGGTCCGCTCGGCATGTGCTCACCGGGGAGCCACTTGGGGTAGACGAGCGTGAGCGGTCCGCTCTTCACCGCGAGCGTGAGATCGGTGTGTACGTGGTTGCGCACGATCTCACGGGCATCCAGGCGCACCGTCAGATCCGCGGCCCGAGCGAGCGCGCACGTCATCAGCACGGCCGCCAGCGCTGTCCTACCGGTTACCCTCATCCGCTGCCCTTCGCTGCTGACCAACAGGGTGCGCGATGTTCTCCGAAATGGAGCGGCGAGGCAACGAGTGCTACCGTATGCGCATGAGTGAATCGCAGTACACCGGCGGCTGCCTGTGCGGGAAGGTGCGCTACCGCGTGACCGGAATCGCCCGCAACCTGTGTTACTGCCACTGCGAGAGCTGCCGCCGCGCCGCCGGCTCGCCGAGCGTGCCGTGGGCCACCTTCGAGCGCGCGCACTTCCAGCTGCTGCAGGGTGAGCTCACCGAGTACCGCTCCTCCCCCCGCCGTCTGCGCGGGTTCTGCGCCGCCTGCGGCAGCGCCCTCACCTACCGCAGCGAGAACCGCCCGACCGAGATCGACGTGACGCTCGGCACGCTCGATGAGCCCTCGCGCCTCGTCCCGCAGATGCACGTGTGGGTCGAGGACAAGCTTCCCTGGGTCATGATCGCGGACGCGCTGCCGCAATGGCCGCGCGGCGTCGGGCAGAGCTAGAGCGGCTGCGGCCCGCGTCAGCGCGCCCGCGCCAGCAGCGTCACCGTCACCAGCGCGAGCAGCGCCGTCGGCAGCCACGCGAGCACGATGGGGTTGAGGTTGAAGACGATCGTGCCGCTCTCGATCAGCCGCTGCAGCAGGAAGAAGCCGATCCCCAGGATCAGCCCCATCAGCATGCGCGCGCCGGTGCCGGCAGAGCGCAGCGAGCCGAGCACGAACGGGATGGCGAGCAGCACCGTGAAGGCGATGGCCACGGTGCGCGCGATGCGCGACCAGAACGCGAACACGTACTCGCGGTCATCGAGCGAGTTGGCACGGTAGTACTTGATCAGTCGCCACAGCGCGCGGTTGGTGAGCAGCTCCGGGTTCTCGATCGCCAGCCCGAGGAAGGCCGCCGTGACGTTGGACTTGAGCACGCGTTGCCCCGGGCCGGAGCGGCTGACGCGATCGCCCGCGAAGCGCGACTCGCTGTAGTGGCTCAGGAGCCAGGTGCCCTTGGCGCCGGCGGTGGCGCCCTGCGCCTGCCCGAGGGCGACCAGGCGGTGATCGGGGGAGAGCTCAAAGGTCTGCATGCCGCCGAACTGGCTCTGGCTCGACTGCCCGGCCACCCGCAGGATCAGGTCGCCATCGCGCACCCACGCCCCGCCGCCGCCGAAGCTGACATTGTTGAAGCGGGTGAAGGCCTTGTGCTCACGCGCCGCCTGCTGCAGCGATGGCCCGAGGAATTCCCCGAGCGCCACGCCCGCACCGACCAGGACGAGCCCGGCGATCAGGCAGATCCCGGCCAGGTGCACGATCGAGATGCCGGTGGCGCGGATCACGGTGATCTCGCTGCCGCGTGCCAGGGTGCCGAGGCCGATGAGGGCGCCCATGAGCGCGGTGATCGGCAGTAGATCGAAGGCAAACGCCGGCAGGCGCAGGAGCGTGAACCACACGGCCCCGAGGGCGGTGTAACCGCCGCTGCCGATGTCGTTCTGCTCACCGATGAAGGTGATCAGGGCACCAAGGGTGAGCAGCACCGCGGCCATCATCAGCACCGAGGCGAGGATGGTGCGCACGATGTAGCGGTCGAGAATGCTCACAGGCCCCGCATCCGGTAGCGCAGACGGTTGCCGAGGCCGGGCCCGAGGATGATCAGCAGCGCAAGCGCCACGACCACGGCGTGCGTCCACCACAGGCCCAGGAACTGCGGCATCTTGCCGTGCGCGATCATCACCTTGCCGACGGAGATCAGCTGCGAGTAGAGCAGGAAGATGAGCAGCGCCACCCACACGCGCGCGTAGCGCCCCTGCCGCGGTCGCAGCCGCGCGAGCGGCACGGCGATGAGCGCCAGCACCAGGCACATGAGCGGGGTGGCGATGCGCCAGTGCAGCTCGGCGCGCTGCTCCGGCTCCGCCGACTGCGCCAGCAGCGCGCTCGGGCGCGCCTCGAGGTCACGCACCACATCGTTCACCACCGGCACCTGCACCGGCACGACGTGCTCGGCAAAGCGCACGATACGGAACGCGGCGCTCCCCGGCACGCCCTCGAAGCGCTCCCCGTCGTAGAGCGTGAGGATGTGCGTCATGCCGTCCGCCGTCACGCTGTGGCGGGCGCGCTCGGCGAGCGCGACCTGCACCACCGGCCCCTCGCTGCGCTCGATGAAGACGTTATGCAGCGTGCCGTCGGCGTTGACGTCCTGCGCATACACCACGGCAGTGCCACCGCCGAAGCTGCGGAACTTCCCCGCCGCGATCGGCGCGAACTGCCCCGCCCGCACCGCCGCCTGGCGCAGCGCGAGCGCCTGCTGGGTGGCCTGCGGCGCGAGCACCAGGGTGAGCCAGGCGAGCGCGCCGGCGACCAGCAGCGCCAGCAGCACCACCGGGAGGTAGACGTTCGCAGGGCCGGCGCCGCAGGCGAGCGCGGCGGCCATCTCGCTGTCGGCGTACAGGCGGCCGAAGGCCAGCACCACCCCGAGCAGCAGCCCCACCGGCAGCAGGATCGACAGGTACTGCAGGGCGCCGAGCCAGATCAGCTCGAGCACCACCCCGGAGGGGAACTGGTTGGCGGCGGCGCGCTCGAGCACGCCGACCACCTGGTAGGCGAGCAGGATCACGAGCAGTACGCCGGTGACCAGGAGCCAGCCCAGCACGACCTCGCGCAAAATGTAACGTCCGAGGATATTGCGCAACGCCGACCATCCGTTCGTCCGCCGGAAAACCGACAGGCTCTTGGGTTACACTTGCCATCGCATGCACCCGTGCGCGCGCAGCCAGCGCTGCAGCAGTGCTCCACGGGGCGAGGCGCTTCAATAAGACAAATGACAGTCTAACGCGCCTCAACGGGAAGGGGATACGCAATGGAATTCGGTGTCTGGACCAAAGGCCTCGCGACACTCGCCGTGGACTGCCTGGTGCTCGGGGTATTCGAGGAGGGTGAACTCAGCGGCGAGGGGCGCGCAGTCGATAGCGCCTGCGGCGGCCGCCTGAAGCGGCTGCTCGGGCGTGGCGACTTCGTCGGGCGCCCCGGGGAGACTGTGCTCGTCGGAGATCTGCCCGGGATCAAGGCCTCGCGGGTACTGCTCACGGGACTGGGCACGAAGAAGCAGTTCCAGCGCAAAGCGTGGCGGCGCGCCTGCCAGGCCGCGCTCGCCGCGCTCGCGCGCACGCGCATCGACAGCTGCGCCATCGCCCTCGACCGCCCCGAGGCCAAACAGCTCGATGACTACTATCTCGGGCGCCAGGTCGCCGAGCTCACCGGTGCGGCGCTCTACCGCATCAACGATCTGAAGACCGCCAAGAAGCCCCCCGCGCCGGCGCTGAAGAAGGTGCTCGCAGGACCGGTGCGCGCAGCGAGCGCCGCGCAGCGCGGCCTCAGGGAAGGCGCGGCGATTGCGGCCGCGCAGACGATCCAGCGGGACCTGGCGAACCTGCCCGCCAACGTGTGCACGCCGCTTTACCTGGCGGAAGAGGCGCGCGCGCTCGCCAAGCGCCACGCGGGGCTGCGCGCCAAGGTGCTCGATGAGGCGGCCATCCGGCGCGAGCGCATGGGCTGCCTGCTCGCGGTCTCGCAGGGGAGCAAGCAGCCCCCGCGGTTCATCGTGCTCGAGTACCAGGGCGCGAAGAAGGGCGAGGCGCCGGTGGTGCTGGTCGGCAAGGGCGTGACCTTCGACACCGGCGGCATCTCGCTCAAGGATCCGCCGGGGATGGACGAGATGAAATTCGATATGAGCGGCGCCGCGGCGGTGATCGCGAGCCTCACGCTCGCGGCGCAGCTGCGCCTGCGCCTCAACGTCGTCGGCCTCGTCGCGGCGGTCGAGAACATGCCCGGCGGCCGGGCCGTGAAGCCGGGGGACATCGCCACCAGCGCCTCCGGGCAGACGGTGGAGATCCTCAACACCGACGCCGAGGGGCGCCTGATCCTGTGCGACGCCCTGCACTACGCGCGCCGCTTCCAGCCGGCGGCGGTGATCGACATCGCCACCCTCACCGGGGCGTGCGTCGTGGCGCTCGGCCATCACCATGCCGGGGTCATGGGCAACGACGACAGGCTGATCCAGGAGCTCCTCGCCGCCGGTACGCGCGCCGAGGACCGCTGCTGGCAGCTGCCGCTCAGCGAGGAGTACGCCGAGCCGCTGAAGAGCAACTTCGCCGACTTCGCCAACGTGGGCGGCCGCGACGGCGGTGCCATCATCGCGGCGGCCTACCTCGCCAAATTCACCCAGGGGCTCAAATGGGCGCACCTCGACATCGCGGGCACCGCTTACCAGAGCGGCGCCCAGAAGGGCAGCACGGGCCGGCCAACGCCACTGCTCGCGGACTTTCTCATCCACCGCGCGGCGCACTGAACCGGCACGGCGCGAGCCACGCCCGCAGCTTCCGGCACATGCGCTTCTGCCGCCCGCGCCGCGTGGCACGCCTGAGTGCGCACCTGGTGCGCGTGCGCTAGGACGCCCCTGACCGGCGAGGCCGCCGCGGTCGCGGCGCCCTTGCCGCTATAATCCCGCCGCCCCCTTCCTTCGAGAGTCGCGAAGCGTTCAGATGGACAAGGTGTACGCGCCGGCGCAGATCGAGCGGCGCATCTACGAGCGTTGGGAATCCCACGGCTGGTTCGCACCCAGCGGTCACGGCGCGCCCTACTGCATCATGATCCCGCCGCCGAACGTGACCGGGACGCTGCACATGGGGCACGCCTTTCAGCACACCCTGATGGACGCCCTGACGCGCTATCACCGCATGTGCGGCGAGGATACGCTGTGGCAGCCGGGGACCGATCACGCAGGCATCGCGACCCAGATGGTCGTCGAGCGGCAGCTGAACGCGCAGGGCGTACGGCGCACGGACCTCACGCGCGAAGCCTTCCTCGAGCGCGTCTGGCAGTGGAAGGCGCAGTCCGGCGGCACCATCAGCGCGCAGATGCGCCGCCTGGGCGAGTCGGTCGACTGGTCGCGCGATCGCTTCACGCTCGACCCGGAGCTCTCGCGCGCCGTCACCGAAGTGTTCGTGCGGCTGCACGATGAGGGCCTCATCTACCGCGGCAAGCGCCTGGTGAACTGGGATCCGGTACTGCTCACCGCGCTCTCGGACCTCGAGGTGCAGGCCGAGGAAGAGGAAGGTCACCTGTGGCACCTGCGCTATCCGCTCGCCGACGGCACCGGCTTCCTCGTGGTCGCCACCACGCGGCCGGAAACCATGCTCGGTGACAGCGCGGTCGCCGTGCATCCGCAGGATGAGCGCTACCAGCGGCTCATCGGGCGGCAGCTGCGCCTGCCGCTCGCCGAACGCGACATCCCGATCATCGCCGACGCCTACGTCGACCCCGCCTTCGGCTCCGGCTGCGTGAAGATCACCCCCGCGCACGACTTCAACGACTACGAGATCGGGCAGCGCCACCGGCTGCCGCTCATCAACATCTTCACGCCCCGGGCGGCGCTCGCGGACAGCGTCCCGGAGCGCTTCCGCGGACTCGACCGCTTCGCGGCACGCGAGCGCGTGCTCGCCGAGCTCACGAGCGCCGGACTGATCGAGAAGACCGAAAAGCACAGGCTGGTCGTGCCGCGCGGGGACCGCTCCGGCGCGATCCTCGAGCCCTACCTCACCGACCAGTGGTACGTGCGCATCGCACCGCTCGCGGCCCCCGCGATCGCCGCCGTCGAGCAGGGCCGCACGCGCTTCGTGCCGGAGAACTGGGCGCGGACCTACTTCGAGTGGATGCGCAACATCAAGGACTGGTGCGTGAGCCGCCAGCTGTGGTGGGGACACCGCATCCCGGCCTGGTACGACGACGCCGGGCGCATCTACGTCGGCCGCACCGAAGCGGAAGTGCGCGCGCGCCATCAACTTCCCGCCGAGCTCGCCCTGCGCCAGGACGAGGACGTGCTCGATACCTGGTTCTCCTCCGCCCTGTGGCCGTTCTCCACCCTCGGCTGGCCCGAGCGCACCGGCGAGCTCACGCGCTTCTACCCGGGGAGCGTGCTGGTCACCGGCTTCGATATCATCTTCTTCTGGGTGGCCCGCATGCTGATGATGGGCCTGAAGTTCATGGGCGACGTGCCGTTCCGGGACGTGTACATCACCGGACTCATCCGCGATGAGCACGGTGACAAGATGTCCAAGTCCAAGGGCAACGTCATCGACCCGCTGGACATCGTCGACGGGATCGCGCTCGAGGCGCTGATCGAGAAACGCACCAGCGGCCTCATGCAGCCGCAGCGTGCCCCGCAGATCGAGCGCGCCACGCGCAAGCAGTACCCCGAGGGCATCGCCCCGCACGGCACGGATGCGCTGCGCTTCACCTTCGCCGCCCTCGCCTCCCCCAGCCGCGACATCCGCTTCGACCTGGCACGGGTGGGCGGCTATCGCAACTTCTGCAACAAGCTGTGGAACGCGGCGCGCTACGTGAGCATGGCGGTCGGCGAGCAGCCGCCCGCGGCCGCCGCCGCCGTGGAGCTCTCGGTCGCCGACCGCTGGATCCGCGCGCGCTTCGGCCGCATGCTGAGGGCGGTGGAGGCGGCCTTCCGCGACTACCGCTTCGACTATGCCGCGAGCGCGCTCTACGAGTTCGCCTGGTACGACTTCTGCGACTGGTACCTCGAGCTGACGAAGCCGGTGCTGCAGTCCGACCGCGCCGCGGCCGCCGTGCGCCTGGGGGCGCTGCGCACCCTCACCGAGCTCCTCGAGGCGCTGCAGCGCGCACTGCATCCGCTCATGCCCTTCATCACCGAGGAGATCTGGCGGCGCATCGCACCGCTTGCAGGCGTGAGCGGCACCACGGTCATGCTCGCTCCCTATCCGCAGGCGGCGCACTACCCGCCCGACGAGAGCGCCGAGCGCGAGACCGCCTGGCTGCAGGCGGTGATCCTCGGCGTGCGCCAGATCCGCGGCGAGATGAACATCAGTCCGGGGCGGCGCATCGCGCTGCTGCTGCGCGAGGCCAGCGCCCAGGACGAGGACTACGCGTGCCGCCACCGCGCACTCCTCGAGCGCCTGGCAGGACTTGAGAGCCTGCGCGTGCTCGCCCCGGGGGAACTGGCGCCGCAGGCCGCCGTGGCACTCGTCGGCCAGCTGCAGCTGCTCGTGCCCATGGCCGGGCTCATCGACGCGGCGGCCGAGGCCGAGCGCCTCGGCAAGCTCCTCGCCAAGGCGCACGGCGATCTCAGGAAGACGCAGGCGAAGCTCGCCAACGGGGACTTCGTGCGCAACGCGCCCGCCGAGGTGGTCGCACTCGAGCGCGAGCGCGAGCGCGAACTGGCGGGTACTGCGGCGAACCTCGGCGCGCAGCTCGATCGGGTGCGCGGAATGCTCGCACCGTGACGGCCGAGGCGCTCGCGCCGCCCGCGGCCGATGTGGCCACGCTGGGCCGCGCGCTGGAGCTGCTCGAGACCGTCATCCTCGGCAAGCCCGGGCAGATCCGCCTGTGCCTCGCGTGCCTGCTCGCCCGCGGGCACCTCTTGATCGAGGATGTCCCCGGGGTCGGCAAGACGACCCTCGCGCATGCGCTTGCGCACGTGCTGGGACTTGCCTGGCAGCGCGTGCAGTTCACCAGTGACCTGCTGCCCGCCGACATCATCGGGGTCTCGGTGTTCGACCGTTCGCAGCAGCGCTTCAACTTCCGCCCGGGCCCGATCTTCACCCAGCTGCTGCTGGCGGATGAGGTCAACCGCGCGAGCCCGCGCACGCAAAGCGCGCTGCTGGAAGCCATGGAGGAGCGCCAGGTGAGCGCCGACGGCACCACCTACGCGCTGCCCGAGCCCTTCTTCGTGGTGGCGACGCAGAACCCGCACGAGCAGCTTGGCACCTTCGCGCTGCCCGAATCCCAGCTCGACCGCTTCCTCATGCGCGTCACCCTCGGCTACCCCGACGCCGCCCACGAACGCGCACTGCTGCGCGGCGGGGAGCGGCGCGAGCTGCTCGCCGGAATCACCCCGGCGCTCTCGCCCGCAGCGCTCGTGCGCCTGCAGCGCGCGGTGCGCGCCGTGCACATCGCCGACGCGCTGCTGGATTACGTGCAGAACCTGATCGCCGGCACGCGCGAGCGCGCCGACCTGAAGCTCGGCCTGTCCCCACGGGCCGGCCAGGGCCTCATCCGCGCCGCGCAGGCCTGGGCGTTTCTCAACGCCCGCACCGCGGTGCTGCCGGAGGACGTGCAGAGCGTGCTGCCGGCGGTGGTGGCGCACCGCCTGGAGCGGCGCGACGCGGCGGAAGCGGGCGCGCCCGAGGAGCTCGCGCGCGACATGATCCGCGCGGTGCCCGTGCCACCCTAGTGCACGTGGGCGCGCGCGAGGCCGCCGTGCGCTCTCGGCGTCCCTGCGCCGCGCTGCGCACCCGCCT
>DATIXW010000165.1:0-6882 GCA_035518135.1 Steroidobacteraceae bacterium | reverse complement strand
GCCGTCCTCGAAGTGGTGGCGCGTCACGAGCCCGGCGGCTTCGAACTGCGTCAGCACGCGGTACACGGTCGCGAGCCCGATGTCCTCGTTGGACTCGAGCAGCGTTCGATAGATATCCTCGGCCGAGAGGTGCCGTGTGGTGCTGCCCTCGAGGATCTCGAGGATCTTCAGCCGCGGCAGCGTGACCTTCAATCCGGCCTTGCGCAGGTCCTTGCCTTCCACGGAAAGTACTCCGGCGGCGGCGCGGCATTTGGCGGGCTGCGGCGCTCCGCGATCAGGTATGATTAAAAAGATTATTATCTCCTATCGGTCAAGCATGCGCCTCATCTTTACCCGCCTCGCAGGCCTCGGTGTGCTCGCCACGCTCGCAGCCGGGTGCGTCTATCGCCCGGACATCCAGCAGGGCAACTTCCTCGAGGGCAAGACCGTGGATCAGTTGCAGGTGGGCATGACGCGCAGCCAGGTGCGTTACCTGCTCGGCACGCCGCTGGTACCGGACGTGTTCGACAAGGACCGCTGGGACTACCTCTACTACTTCCAGCGCGGCCGCCTGCGCCGCCCGGTGCAGCGCCACGTGATCGTGTACTTCAAGGAAGACAAGGTCGCAAGCTTCGAGCGCGACAGCGTTCCCAACAGCGCCCCGCTCGGGCCCGAGCAGGGTGCGCCGATCGAGAAGTTCCCGAAGATCTAGCGCCCGCCGCGGCGCTCGCGCGCCACGCGCTCGCGCCGGCGCGTGCGCGGATCGCGCTCGAGCGGGCGGTACAGCTCGATCCGGTCCCCGTCCGCACAGGGCGCGGTGCGCGCGCGCAGCGTGCCGAACACGCCCACCGGAGCGCTGTCCCAGGGGATCGGGAGCCCGTCGGCGCTCTCGCCCACGGCCGCGCGGCAGGCCGCGAGCGCGGCCGCGACCGTCGCCTCGGGCGGCAGCTCGATCGGCCACAGGTACTGGCGCGCCGGCGTCGCGTACGCGACCAGGCAGTGCTTGCGCGCGGGGCTCATTCCGTCGCCCGCGCGCGCTGCACGAACGCGTCCACGAGCGAGCCGATGGTCTGGGCGAACAGCGGCTCAAACAGCAGCCCCGATACGCGGCTCTTAAACTCGAAGCGCACCGCAAACTCCACGCGGCAGCCGTGCGCCTCGATCGGCGCGAGGCGCCACTCGCCCTCGAGGAGGCGGAACGGCCCGCTCAGGAGGTGCATGTGCACGCTGCTGTCGGGCACGAGCGTGTTGCGGGTGGTAAATTCACCCGTGAGCGCCCCCTGGCGCACGCCAAGCGTTGCCACGATCTCCGCCGGCGTGCGTGACAACACGCGCGCATGCGTGCACCAGGGCAGAAACTCCGGGTAGCGCTCGATGTCGTTGATGAGCATGTACACACGCGCCGGCGGTTGGCTCACCAGCGCCGAACGCTTAACCTCTCGCATGCTGACATTGTCCCATTACGCCCACCGCATGACCAAAGCCGCCGCCGAACCACGCCTGATCGCCGAGAACCGCAAGGCCCGCTTCGACTACTTCATCGAGGAGCGCTACGAGGCGGGCCTCGCCCTGCAGGGCTGGGAAGTGAAGTCCATGCGCGCCGGGCGCGCGCAGCTGAAGGAGGCCTACGTCTACCTGCGCAACGGCGAGGCCTTCCTGATCGGCGCGCACCTCTCCCCGCTCCCGGCGGCCTCCACGCACGTCACTCCCGACCCGGTGCGCACGCGCAAGCTCCTGCTGCACCAGAGCGAGCTGAGCGGCCTGATCGGCGCGGTCGAGCGGCGCGGCTACACGCTCGTGCCGCTCGAGCTGTACTGGAAGAACGGCCGCGCCAAGCTCGCCCTGGGCCTCGCCAAGGGCAAGAAGCAGCACGACAAGCGTGCCGTGGAAAAGGAGCGCGACTGGGCGCGCGACAAGGCGCGCCTGCTGCGCCGCGGCTGAGCACCTCACTCGGGCGCGAGCTTGGGGTTCTTGATCTCGTAGACCAGGTTGAGCGTGCTCAGGGTGTCCGTGGACACCGCGCCTGCGGCCGGCTGACTGTTGTGACTGATCTGCACGCCCGCGGCGAGCGCCAGCACCGAGGTCATCTTCACCTGCAGCGACACGCTCGCGGTGCTGAGGGTGTTGTTCTGGCCGGCTTCGACCGTGGCCGCGGCGAGGAGCTTCGTGGCGGGGTTGAAGGCGTGCTCGAACGTGAGGCCCGCATCGAAGACCGCATCGGTGGTGGCATCGAGCTTCATGCTGCTGATGATGCCGCCGGTCGTATCCTTCACCAGGATCTCAGGCTGCAGCCGCCGCACGCCCGCGCCGACTTGTCCGGTGAGCTTGGTGGCGTCGGTCTTGAGGAACTCGTAACCCACACCGCTGGTCAGGGCCGCCTGGTACGCAAAACCGCTGAAGCGATCATCGTCGTAGCGCAGCCCACCGTAGCAGTACAGGCGTGGGGTGAGGCTGTAGTTGGCCTGGCCGTGCACGTCCCACGCCTGGGCGGTGGTCTCGCCATGGGTGGAACCGTAGAGGCCTTCCGCGCCCATGAGGAACTTCCAGTCGTCCCCCACCGTGTGAGCGGCGTGAAACAGGAAGTTCGCAGCCGTGGTGTCGCTGTTGCCGCTCGTCTTGGAGTACCCGAGCTGCCCGCGCGAGGCCCAGGTGGGGTCGCCGGTGAAGGCAGGCGCCGGGGCGTCCTCCGCATGGGCCGTGACGCAGCTGAACAGCAGGCAAATTGCGGGGAGCCCGGCCGGCAGGCGCATCGGGAACCGTCCCTGGTTTGAGTTAACGTGACGCCACCTTACCGCACGGCGGCGCCGCGGGAAACGTAACGCTTAAGCTTTAGCTGTCTGCGCCCGCCGGGCGCATGGGGTATGCTGTGGCCGTACCTGAGTGGGGGCGACCGGTTTCGACGTGGGTTGCGAACCTTCAGGGGCGTACCGAGGCTGCAGTCTCCCTCGTAAATACCTGCTGCAAATCATAGTTGCCAACGACGACAACTACGCTCTAGCTGCCTAACCGCAGCTGACCTCTGACCAGTTCGTGCCTGTGCGACTGAATCAGGGGACGCGTTCACAGGATCGCGCTCCGGCGTTGCGAACAGGCCGGGGCGTTAAGAGTCACTGCTCGCTGGCGTGACGTCTTCCCTGCTCCTCGGGTAGCGTCGCGTGAGAACCAAAGAGAGAGCTACGTACGTAGATCCTGAAGTCTAGGACTTACGGACGGGGGTTCGATTCCCCCCGCCTCCACCACCGGTCCAGGTTTTCCGGTCCCCGCTGGGGGGGCCGGCTGACTGGGGTCTGCCGTACGCGCTCCCGCCCCAGATAACGTGAGCCTCTTGGCGGCCGGCTCTGCGCGCCTTAAGTTGCAGGCACCCTGCATCGATGCCCCGCTCGTGCCGGGAGGGCTGCCGGCACTCGGCCACGCGCGGCGGCGCCCCCGCAGGGCGCGCGCCGCTACCCGCTTTCAGCAGGCCGCGCCGTCGAGTGACTGCAGCGCGCCGTAGAGCTCGGGGCGGCGGTCGCGGAACACGAACCAGTTGTCGCGCAGCTGCCCGATGGCCTCGAGGTCAAAGGTGTGCGTGAGCACCGCATCGCCCTCCTCGCCCGCCTCGATGATCTTCTCACCCATGGCATCGGCGATGAACGAGGAGCCGTAGAAGCGGATGTAGAGCTCCCGTGGATTCTGCAGCGAGCGCTCAAGTCCGTAGCGGTTGGCGGCGATGAGGGGCGTCAGGTTGGCGGCGGCGTGCCCCTGCTGGGTGCGCTGCCAGTGGTCGCGTGAATTCACCGGCGGCGCCGGCGGTGGCTCGCTGCCGATCGCGGTCGGAAAGAAGAACAGTTCCGCGCCCATCAGCGCCATGACGCGCGTGGTCTCGGGGAACCACTGGTCCCAGCAGATGCCGACACCGATGCGCGCAAAGCGCGTGTTCCACACCCGAAAGCCGGTATCCCCGGGAGAGAAGTAGGTCTTCTCCTGGTAGCCGGGGCCGTTGGGGATGTGCGACTTTCTGTACAGCCCGAGCGTGGCACCGTCCGCGTCCAGGATCGCGATGGAGTTGAAGTACGCCCGCCCGGCGCGCTCGAAGAAACTGATGGGCAGCACCACGCCCAGCTCGCGCGCCACGCTCGTGAAGTGGCGTACGGCGGCGTTCTCCGCAAGCGTGGTGGCCAGCGCGAGGTGACGTGCGTCCTGCTCGATGCAGAAGTACGGCGTCTCGAACAGCTCCGGCAGCAGGATGATCTGGGCGCCGCGCGCGGCGCCCTGGCGCACGAGCTGCTCGGCGCGCGCGATGTTGGCGGCTGCATCCCACCCGCAGGACATCTGGATAGCCGCCACCGTGACCAGGCGCGGGGGCCGGCTGAGGTGCTCTGGTTGATGCGCCATGGATGTTCCTGACCGGTTGCCCCTACTCCGCGAGAGGCGCTGATTGTAGTGGATCCGGGCGCCTACCTCCTCGGGAAGGGCAGGATCATCGGGACGCGCTCGCGGTATTTGCGATAGGAATCTCCGAGTGCCTCGATAAGGTCGTGCTCCTCGAAGCGGATCGCGAGCAGGATGTACGCCGTCGTCGCGAGCGCGAACACGAGGTGCCCCTGGGTCATCGTGGGCGTCGCCCAGAAGGCGAACAGGAACCCCAGATAGATCGGGTGGCGCACGAGCCGATAGAGCAGCGGGTCCTTGAAGCCGATGTGCGTATAGGGGACGCCGCGCAGATACCCGGTCACCTGGCAACGGCCCCCGGACAGGCCGGCCGCGCCGCCCTTTTCTCATGACTGTAATCCCGGCGGCGCGCGGCCGCCAAGGCGCGCCAGGCGGTCAGCCTGAGCCTGAACGCAGCCTTACTGGCGGCGCTGCGCGAGGGCGGCTTCGACCTGCTCGGTGATGCGCGTGGCGGTCTCGAGCGCGCGCAGCCCCGCCTCCCCGGTCACCACCGCAGGTGTACCCGTGCGCACGCAGCGCAGGAAGGAGTCGATCTCGGCTCTAAGGGCATCGCCCTGCTCGAGGCTCTGTTCCTCGATGCTCACCGGCAGGGCGCCCGTGAGCTCCCCGGGGGGACGCTTGCGGATCAGCGTCAGGATCTTCTGCTGCAGGTCGAGGGAGAGGTAGGCATCGTCTTCGAAGATGCGCAGCTTGCGCTCGGTCTTCAGGCTCACGCGCGAGGCCGTGGCGTTCGCCACGCAACCGTTGGCGAAGCGGATGCGCGCATTGGCGATATCGATCTCGCCGGAGAACACCGGCGTACCGATGGCATCGATGCTCGTGATCGGCGCATCCACGATGGTCTGCACGATGTCGATGTCATGGATCATCAGATCGAGCACCACGTTCACGTCGGTGCCGCGTTCGCGGTACGGCGCGAGGCGGTGGCACTCGATGAAGCGCGGCGATTTCAGGTACGGTTCGGCGGCCAGGATCGCCGCGTTGAAGCGCTCCAGGTGCCCGACCTGCAGGACGCGCCCGGCGGCGGCGGCGACGGCGATCAGTTCACGCGCCTCCGCCGCGGTCTCGGTGATCGGTTTCTCGACCAGCACGTGCGAGCCGTTCGTGAGGAATTCGCGGCTGATCGCAAAGTGCAGCGGCGTCGGGGTGACCACGCTCACCACGTCCACCCCCCCGAGCAGCTCGCGGTAATCGCTCACCGCGTGCGTGCCGAGCTCTGCGGCGACGGCCGCACGCGCCTCGGCGCGCGCATCGACCACGGCGATGAGCTCGCACGCTTCGGCCTGCGCGTACTTCTGCGCATGGAAGCGCCCGAGGTAGCCCACGCCGATGACGGCGGCCCTGATTTTTTGCATGCGTTATTATGCGCGCCCGCAAGGCGCCGCTCGACCTGTTAGTGTGCCAGCCAGGGATGTCACGCATGCCACCACCCTCCGACACCGCCGATCCGCCAGCGCGCCAGGGCCTGCGCGAGCGCATGCGCACACTCTCGCGCACCCGCCGTGAACTGCTCGGGCTCGCACTCGCACTCCTCGCCGGGGTGCTGCTGATGCCGCTGCTGATCTGGATGGCCGGCAACCGGGTGCTCGGCCCCTACACCCACGGGCAGGACCTGCACGCGGGCCCCTTCGCGCTGCTGCAGGATTTCTTCATCGGGCTGCTGCACGGCTCGGCGGTCTTCTGGGCGGTGGCGCTCGGGCCGGCGGTGTTCATCCTGCTGCTGCGCCTGTTCGTGCGCGGCCTGCGGGGGCGGCGCGGCTAGCGCGCGGCGACCGGACTTATTTCGGCCAGTAGGCCCATACGGTTACGGCGAACATCCCCACCGTTGCCCCATGGGCGCCCAGGCGCCAGCGGCGCTCGCGCAGCTCCCCGTAGAGGCTCAGCGCGGCGATCGCCGCAAAGAGCCCGAAGACGCCGATCGCCTTGAGCAGCGTCCCGTGCTCGGGCGCAAAACGGGCCTCCTGGGCGGGCAGGAACAGGATCGTGACCCAGGTAAGCAGGAGCCCAACCGTCAGGGCGACGGCTGAACCGGTCAGGATGGCCAGAAGCGCTGCCAGAGGCCGCATGATTGTGAGCACCGTACTTGCTAAAAACGAACTGGCCGCTCTAGCCTTGCTCTAAAGTGTACCGAATCAGTGAGTCCTAAGAAGATGCCTTTCGCCCTACGCCGCTCCTCCGGGTGGATAACCGCCGCCGTCCTCGCCATGACGGCGCTGCTGCTGGCGGGCTCCGTGCAGGTCCCCGCCAGCACCACGACGCTGCCCCCGGGGGCGATCGCCCCGAGCGAGGCCCAGCGGGCCACGGCGCGCAAGATCGGCCGCATCCTGGAGGAGGCGCACTACAGCCGCGCACCCCTCGATGACAAGATGTCCGAGGTCATCTACCAGCGCTACCTCGAGTCCCTCGACGGGCAGAAGAGCTACTTCCTGCAAAGCGACATCAACGACTTCAACGCCTATCGCTTTTTGTTCG
>DATIXW010000164.1:0-19516 GCA_035518135.1 Steroidobacteraceae bacterium | reverse complement strand
AGCATGCGCGCCACGCCCTCACGGCGCGAGTCGGCCGCGCCCTCGTAGGTGCCGTCCGGGTGCCGCAGGATCGCGTGCAGGCCGGAGTTCTCGGCATGGCCAGCCTTCACATCGACGCCGCGATCGCGCAGGCCGGCAAGCAGGGCGGGCGTGAAGCGGCTGAGCTCCCCCGCGTAGGTGTCCCCGCGCGCGATGAGGTTCGGCAGCTCGATCGCCTGCTTGAGGGAGAGCTTCCACGCGAGCAGCCCGACGAGCGTCTTCGCGTTGTAGTCAAGGATGGCACTGCCGCCGGGGGAACCGAGCGCGGCGACGAAGTGGTTGGCGTGGTCGAGCACGATGACCGGCGCCATCGAGGAGCGCGGCTGCTTGCCTCCGTGCACCGCGTTGGCGACCGCATGGCCCTCAGCGGTGGGCTCGAAGGCGAAATCGGTGAGCTGGTTGTTCAGGACGAAGCCGCCCACCGTGCGCCCGGAGCCGAACACCGACTCGACGGTGGTCGTCATGGAAACCACGTTCCCCTGCTCATCCACGACCACGAAGTGGCTCGTGCCGGTGGACTCGCGCGTGTTGTCGCGCGCCGGTCCGCGCGCGAAGTCCCCCGGCGGGGGCGCGGGCCCGGCGTGCGTGCCGATCAGCAGCTCGCGCAGCTTGATGTAGCCCGGGTTCAGCATCCGCTCGACGGGCACGGCCACGAAGCGCGGGTCGGCGACGTAGCGGTCGCGATCGGCATACATGAGGCGGCTCGCCTGCGCGAACAGGAACCAGGCCTGCGGGTCATTGGGCGTGCGCGCGGCGATGTCGGTGTGATCGAGGATCTCGAGCATCTGCAGGAGCGAGACGCCGCTGGAGGGCGGCGGCGGCACGCACACCGTGAACACCCGGTACGGGCGGCACAGGGGCTCGGCCCAGGCGGTGCGGTAGCTCGCGAGGTCCTTGAGCGTCAGCGTCCCGGGCAGCGGCTCGAGGTGCGTGACGCGCACGATTTCCGCGGCGATCGTTCCCTCGTAGAGCGCGCGCGGGCCCTCCGCGGCGATGCGGCCGAGCGTCTTCGCGTACTCGGGGTTGCGGAACAGGTCACCCTCCTCGAGGTTCTCCCCGTTCGGGCGGGAGAAGAGGTTGCGGATCTCCGTCGTCGGCGGGAACGGCGATCCCTCCCCGAGGAACATCGCCAGCCGCGCCGGTACCCGGAAGCCCTCCGTGGCCGCGCGGATCGCCGGAGCAAACAGGTCCTTCCAGTGCAGCACCGCGTCCTTCTCGCGCGCGGTGTACAGCATGGCGATGACCCCGGGCACGCCGGTGGAGCGCCCGCTGCGCACCGCCTCCACGTAGGACATCGGCTTGCCGTCGTGCAGGAACATGCCCGGCGTCGCCCCGAGCGGCGCGCGCTCGCGCCCGTCAATCGCGCTCACCCTGCGGGTGTGCGCGTCGTAGTAGAGGAGGAAACCCCCGCCACCGATCCCCGAGCTCTGCGGTTCGACCAGCCCGAGCATCGCCTGCACCGCCACCGCCGCATCGAGGGCGCTGCCGCCCTTCTCCAGAATCTGCAGCCCCGCCTCCACCGCGAGCGGGTTGGCGGCCGAGACCCAGGCCTGGTGCGAACGCGGCGTCACGAAGCGCCGCGGCGCCGGGGTGGCGGCCGCGGGTGCCGGACCCGAGGGCAGCGCTTCGGGCTGCACGGGACCCTCGGGGGCCGGCGCCGGTGGCGCGGCCGGCACGCCCTCCCCGGGGGGCGCTGCGGGCGGGGGCGCGGGAATCACGGTGGGCGGCGCCTCGGGGGCGGCGGCCGGCGGGACTTCCGGCGGCGGGGTGGCCGGCGCCGGCTCCGCGACGGGCGGGTGGATGGCGCCGAGCGTCAGGGTGAGAGCTGCGAGCAGTGCGCCCGCGATGAAGCGATGGGACATGAAGTTCAGGCGGTGAAGAATCCGTGGCGGCGACCAAGGGCTGCCTCGGGCACGTCGCTCACCTCCACGGAAGTGACCTTGGAGGCCGAGGAGCCCTGCCAGAGCCACTTCACGAAGCTGCCCAGCGCCTGCTCCTCACCGCAGGCGAGCACTTCGACGCGCCCGTCGGCAAGGTTGCGCGCGTAGCCGTGCAGCTGCAGTTCCTGCGCACGGCGCGCGGCACTGGCGCGGTAAAAGACTCCCTGGACACGTCCGCCCACGAGGCATTTCTTGCAGTGCATGTTTGAGGTGTGTGCGCGCTACAGCGCACCGCGGTGCGCTAGTGTAGATCCATCCCACGGACGTGGGGCAGATGATGGCACATCTGTTTTGTGGCAACGTACTGGCGGGCGCCAAAACCGTCGCAGCGCACGCGGCGGTTGCCCTGCGAAGGGAAATCGGGCATGGCGGAGGTCCTGGTCCTTTACTACTCGCGCGGCGGCGCCACCGCAGAGCTTGCCCGCCAGGTGTGCCGCGGCGTCGAGGCGGTGCCCGGCGCGACGGCGCGGCTGCGCACCGTGCCGGCCGTGTCGGCTGCGAGCGAGGCGGCACCGCAGCCGGTGCCCTCGAGCGGCGCCCCGTATGCGAGCCTCGAGGACCTGAAGCAGACCGATGCGCTGGTGCTGGGCAGCCCGACACGCTTCGGCAACATGGCCGCGCCCCTGAAGTACTTCCTCGATGGCACGGCCAGCCTGTGGCTCTCGGGTGCGCTCGCCGGCAGACCCGCGGGCGTGTTCACCTCCACGCAGACCATGCACGGGGGCCAGGAAACGACGCTCCTGTCGATGATGCTGCCGCTGCTGCACCATGGGATGTACCTGGTGGGCCTGCCCTACACCGAGCGCGCGCTCAATGAGACCACCCGCGGCGGCAGCCCCTACGGTGCCTCGCACGTGAGCGGCACCGGCGCGCACGCCGCCCTCAGCGCGGAGGAGAAGGTGCTCGCGCAGGCACTCGGGCGGCGCGTGGCCACGCTCGCCGTGCAGCTCGAGTCAGCGCGGGCGCGGGGCACTTAGCACCTCGCGCATGAAGGGGATGGTGATGCGCCGCCGGGCGGCGAGCGCCGCCTCATCGAGCGTGTCGAGCAGCTCGTAGAGGCTGCGCATGTCGCGCGGAAAGCGCCGCTGCAGCCACTGCAGCGTCTCATCGGGCAGCTCGAGGCCGCGTACCCGGGCGCGCAGCTTGAGGGCGGCCTGCTGCTCGGACTCATCGAGCGGGCGCAGCGCCAGCACCGCGCCGGCCGCGCAGCGCGAAGCCAGATCGGGCAGCGCCCAGCGCAGCAGCGCCGGCGGCGCGCTGGCGGCGAGCACGAGACGCCCCCCCGCGTCCTGCAATTCGCTCAGCAGCGCGAAGATCGCCCGCTCCCACTCGAGCCGCCCGAGCACCGCATCGAGATCGTCCAGGCACAGGCACTGCAGCTGTCCGAGCCCCTCGAGCCCCCCGATGCCAAGCGCGGCGAATTCGCCGAGCGGCACGTAGCCGGCGCGCAGCTGTCCGCTCGCGGCGCTGCAGATGGCCTGCAGCAGGTGCGTCTTGCCCACCCCGGGGGGCCCGCACAGCCAGCTGAGGCCGGCGAGCTCGCCCGCCGCCACGCGGCGCGCATGCTCGAGTGCCTCCACGTTGCGCGCCGGCAGGAAGCTCGCGAACACCGCGCGGTCGGGCAACCGGACCCCCAGGGGAAGCTGACGCACTGCCCGCCGCCTACGGCCGTGCCGGGTGCATCCAGGCGCGCCCGGCGAAGGTTCGCAGGTAGTGAGCGCCCGAGATCACGGTGGTGGCGAGCACGATGAGCGCGCAGGCATCGAGGACCTCGCGCGGCGGCAGCCGCGCGCTCTCGGCGAGCAGCACCAGCATCAGATACAGCAGCTGCGCGGCCGTGTTGACCTTGCTGATCAGGGTGGGTCGCCCGTGCAGGGGTCCGAACCACACCCGGAAAATCAGCGCGCCGGCGCCGATCATCACGTCGCGCGCCACGACCGCCGCCGTGAGCCACCAGGGCACCAGCGCGAGCCAGGCGCACTGCACGAACAGGGCGATCAGCAGCAGCTTGTCCGCGAGCGGATCAAGGAAGCGCCCGAGATCGGAGCTCCAGCCGAAGCGCTTGGCGAGGTAGCCGTCGAGCCCGTCAGAGAGCGCCGCGACGATGAACAGCGCCAGCGCCAGCGGGTAATGACCGGCGCGCAGCGCGACCAACGTCGGCCAGATGAGTGCGATGCGCAGCAGGCAGATGAGATTCGGGAGGTGACGCATGCGAGGGCGCGCTGCAGCGCACGCTCAGGGCTGGTAATGATAGAGCGTGCGTTCGCCGGAGGCGCCGGGATGCGTGAGGTGGGACTGCCCGCTGAGCGCCTGCTCGAGCCCGGTGGCGCCGCCGCGCACCGTCACCAGGTACAGCACCGTGCCCGGGTCGGCGCCGAGGAAGCTCGCGCGCCGTACGCCCGGGGTGGCCTGCAGCAGCCGCCCCACGGCGGCGTAATCGTTCAGCGTACGCACCCCCTCGATCGTGACACGCACCTCGCTCTCGGCCAGCTGGGCGCTGCCGACCTGCTGCGGCACCAGATGATCAACGGTGTAGTCGACCCCGGCGGCGAGCGGCCCGTTCCAACTCTCACCCGGGCCGCGCCCGTACAAGGTCCACTGCAGCGCAGCCTCGGGTGTTGCCTCCTCGCCGCGGCCGACCAGTACCGCATCAGCGCCGTAGTGTTGGGCGGCCTCGAGCAGCGCATCGGCCCCGAGGGGCTTACCGGTGCTGTCGGCGAGCGTCATCGGCACGAGACTGATCGGCAGGCCGCGCGCGGCCGCCGCGCGCTCGAGCTCCGCGCGGGCCGCCTCCGCCTGCGCGCGGTTGCGCGGCGGGTCCAGAACCACCAGGATGAAGGGCCGGTCGGCGTCCCAAACGCTGCGCCCGGCGGCGATGATTGCCTGCTGCACGGCCGCGGCATCGAATACCACCTGCGGCTCCCCGCGCGGACCGGTGGTGTAGCTCTGCACGTACTTGGCCGCGTCGGCCACGATTCCCGCGAGCGCCGGATCCTCGGCCGCCTCACGCCGCCCGGTGGCGCGCACCAGCGCCTGGCGCATCGCCTCCTGCAGCGCGCCGCCCGAACGCTCGGCCACGTCGACTTCGTAGACCCGCACCGCACGCCCCATCGCGCTCACGCTCAGCACGCCGGCCAGCAGGCTCAAGACGAGCAGCATCGCGCGAGGGCGCCGCTCTACCGTGACTGATTTTGCGACGGGTCGCGTCATGATCTTGTATCGGGCACGCAACAGCGCGAAGCGACAGGTACAATATCATACGCGCCTGCACCCGACGGCAGCCCACCCGGACCGCGCTCTGACATGACCGAAGGCCATCGCATCACCTATCGCGACGCGGGCGTCGACATCGACGCCGGCGACGAACTGGTCGAGCGCATCAAGCCGCTCGTGCGCCGCGCGCAGCGCCGCGAAGTGCTCGCCGGCATCGGCGGTTTTGGCGCCCTGGTCGAGCTGCCGGGCGGCTACCGCCGCCCGGTGCTGGTGTCCGGCACCGACGGCGTCGGCACGAAGCTGCGCCTCGCGATCGACACCGGCCGCCACGACACGATCGGCATCGACCTCGTGGCGATGTGCGCGAACGACGTGGTGGTCCAGGGCGCGGAGCCCTTGTTCTTCCTCGACTACTACGCCACCGGCAGGCTCCAGGTGGACGTGGCCGAGGCCGTGGTGCGCGGGATCGTCGAAGGCTGCGTGCAGGCCGGTGCGGCGCTGGTGGGCGGGGAGACCGCCGAGATGCCCGGCATGTACCACGGCGAGGATTACGACCTCGCCGGCTTCTGCGTGGGCGTGGTGGAGAAGGATGCGATCATCGACGGCTCGAAGGTGAGCCCCGGGGATGCGCTCATCGGGCTGTCCTCCTCCGGGGCGCATTCCAACGGCTACTCGCTCATCCGCAAGCTCATCGCCACCGCCGATGCCACCCCTGCAACGCTGCTCGAAGGGCAAAGTCTCTTTGACCGGCTGCTCGCCCCGACGCGCATCTACGTGAAGCCGCTGCTCGCGCTGCTGCGCGCGATGCCGGTGCACGCCCTGGCACACATCACCGGCGGCGGCCTCACCGACAACATCCCGCGCGTGCTCCCGGAAGGGCTGGAGGCCGTGCTCGAGCGCGGTGCGTGGCCGCGCGATCCGCTGTTTGACTGGCTGCAGCACATCGCGCGCGTCGACTCGGCCGAGATGCATCGCACCTTCAACTGCGGGCTCGGCATGGTGGTGGTGCTGCCGGGGCAGCAGGCTGCGGCGGCGGTCGAGTTCCTGAACGCGCGCGGCGAGCGTGCGCAGGTGGTCGGCGAGGTGCGCGCCGGCACGCGCGGGGTCATCATCAGCGAATGAGCCGGCCGGCGCCGTTTCGCATCACCATCCTCATCTCCGGCCGCGGCAGCAACATGACCGCGATCGCGCGTGCGTGCCTCGCGGGTACCCTCGACGCCGAGGTCACGGACGTCATTTCCGACCGTGCCGAGGCTGCCGGCCTCGCCGCCGCGCGCGACCTGGGCGCCGCCACGGCCACGGTGCCGCGCCCCCCGGGCCTCAGCAGCGCGGACTTCGAGGCGCAGCTGGTGCGGGCCATCGAGGCTGCGCGCCCGGATGCCATCGCCCTCGCCGGCTTCATGCGCATCCTCTCCACGCCCTTCGTCGAGCGCTACCTGGGGCGGATGCTGAACATCCATCCCTCGCTCCTGCCGGCCTACCGGGGACTGCACACGCATCGCCGCGTGCTCGCCGCGGGCGAGGCCGAGCACGGGGCGAGCGTGCATTTCGTCACGCCGGAGCTGGATGCCGGCCCGATCGTGCTGCAGTCGAAGGTTCGCGTGCACCCGGATGACAGCGAGGACTCCCTCGCCGCGCGCGTGATCGCGACCGAGCACGTCATCTATCCGCGGGTGCTCGGCTGGTTCGCGCAGCGGCGGCTGCAGTGGCACGATGGGGGGGCGTGGCTCGATGGCACGCGCCTCGAGACACCGATCGTGGAGGACTTCCGTGCGGCAGCGATCTAGCCCGTGCCTGGTCCGCGGCGCGCGCGCCCTGGCACTGGCGGCCGGCCTGCTCGCGCTGAGCGCCACCGCCGCCGCGCGGGCCGATGAGCTCAAGCCCTTCGAGGCCTCCTACAACTGGATCTGGCACGGTCTCACGGTGGCCGCTTCAAGCCTGAAGCTCGAGAAGAGCGACGACACCTGGAGATACACGGCGAAGAGCGACCCACGCGGCATCGGTCGCGCATTCTCCGAGCGTCCGCGGCAGGTGAGCGTGGTGAGAGTGACGCCGCAGGGCGTGCAGCCACAAAGCTACAAGGCCGATGACGGCACGGGATCGAGCAAGCGCACCATCGATCTGAGGTACGACTGGCAGAACCATCGGGTCACGGGAGTCTATGAGCGCACACCGGTGGACTTACCCCTGACGCCTGAGGTGCAGGACGACGCCTCCATCCAGCTGGCGCTCATGGTGGAGCTGCTCGCCGGGCGCACGCCCGAGCGCTTCAACCTGATCGACAAGAACGCCGTGCGCGAGTACCGCTACGCGCGCGAAGGCGAGGCGACCCTGCAGACACCGCTCGGTGCGATGCACACCATCGTGTACCGCGCCCAGAAGGCTTACTCGCCACGGGTGACGCGCTTCTGGTGCGCGCCGGAGCGCGGCTACGTGCCGATGAAGGTCGAGCAGACCAAGGGGAGCGACGTGCAGTGGACCATGCAGATCCAGAGTCTCACCCGCAACTGAAGCGCACCCTCAGGTCTTGGGCAGCGTGACGCCGCGCTGGCCCTGGTACTTGCCACCACGATCACGGTAGGACGTCGCGCACACTTGGTCGGATTCAAAGAACAGCATCTGCGCCACGCCCTCGTTGGCGTAGATCTTCGCCGGCAGCGGCGTGGTGTTGGAAAACTCGAGTGTCACGTGGCCCTCCCACTCGGGCTCCAGGGGCGTTACGTTCACGATAATGCCGCAATTGCGCACGAAGACTCCCGCTTCCAGAGCGAAGTTCCCCGTCTCAGGCACGGTCAGGCAGTAGACGTCGTGATCGCCCGGCAATTCGCGCACCGCCCCGACGCGGTGGTTGCGACAGACGTGCTCGGCAGGGCGCGTGCGCTCGATTTTCACCGGCCGACCCGTGCGTGTGCCGAAATCCGGGTGGTGACGATCAAGCCCCGCGGTCTCGGCATAGATCGCCTGACGAAGGTTCCATTCATATGCGAGGCGATGAGTGGCATCCATATGGCCGTCGATGGGCTGATAAACGCTCTCGTAGCCAGGGGTCGTGTCCCGGTAAAGCGGCATCAGGGCGTCCCCGGTACGCAGCGCATCGGCCTGCGCCAGGCGGCCATCGCGGCGCAGGAACTGGTGGTCCGGGGTGGCGTGGATGCGCTCGCCACTGTCGAGCTCAATCTCAACCAGGGAATCACGGCCGACAAAGCGCGGCGCCTCAAGCTGCGACACGATAAGGCGCCCGTGCTCACCGATACCGTAACCCCAGAAAAGCTCGCCCGCGTCATGCCGGCGGGCCATCTCCTCCAGCGCCGGCGCCGTGCCGTCCACGAGCGCCACGCGCGTGTCGCCCCGGAAGCAGCGGGCGTACGTCGATTTTCCCAGGGTTGCCACCAGGACGCTGCGCGGAATCCGGAAGTATTCGACCGTCCTCGCCAGCGCGAACGAATTGGGCGGGATGATGCAGACATCACCGCCGAAGTCGACAAAGCTCTTCTCGTCAAACGCCTTCGGGTCGACGATGGTGGAGTTGATGTTGGTGAATATCTTGAATTCGTTCGCGCAGCGCGCGTCGTAGCCGTAGCTCGAGGTTCCGTACGACACGATCCGCTTGCCATTGACCTCGCGCACCTGTTCGGCGGCGAACGGCTCAATCATGCCGTGCTCGCGCGCCATGCGCCGGATCCAGTTGTCGGACTTGATGCTCATCCCGTCATCTCCCGCGCCGGTACGCGTGCCATGAGTCGGCGCCGGCGCCGCCAGGTTCAAAGGCGCGCAGCGTATCGCAGTCGGTTGCGCGGGGGCGAGCGATTGATGGGGCGTGTGCGCGCCGGGTGACGTTCAGCTCTCCTCGACCACGATCTTCGGGAAGAGGCTCGTGCGGTCGCGCGCGCGCACGGCCAGCGCACCGCCGGCCCGCCGCGCCATCTCGAAGTAGGCGCGCGCGCGTGCCGAGTCGGGCGCCGCCACGACGGTGGGGCGACCGCCGTCGGCCTCCTCGCGGATGTGCGCATCGAGCGGCAGTTCCCCGAGCAGGCGCACGCCGTACTGCTCGGCCATCCGCGCCCCGCCACCGGCGCCGAAGATGTGCTCGCTGTGCCCGCAGTTGCTGCACACGTGGATACTCATGTTCTCGACGATGCCCAGCACCGGCACCGAGACCTTCTCGAACATCTTCAGTCCCTTGCGCGCATCAGCTAGCGCGATATCTTGCGGGGTGGTGACGATCAGCACACCGGCCACGGGGACGCGCTGCGCCAGGGTGAGCTGGATGTCCCCGGTCCCGGGGGGCATGTCGACGACCAGGTAGTCGAGCTTGCCCCACTGCGTCTCCGAGAGCAGCTGGGTGAGGGCCTGCGTCACCATCGGTCCGCGCCAAACCATCGGCTGCTGCTCATCGACCAGAAAGCCGATCGACATGGCACTCACCCCGTGGCTGATGAGGGGCCTGAGGTGCTTGCCGTCGGGGGCGGTGGGGCGCTGGCCTGCCAGCCCGAGCATCAGGGGCTGGCTCGGCCCGTAGATGTCCGCATCCAGGATGCCCACGCGCGCCCCCTGGGCGGCCCAGGCGAGGGCGAGATTGACCGCCACGGTGGACTTGCCGACGCCCCCCTTGCCTGAGGCCACGGCGACGACGTTACTGATCTCCCCGAGCGGCTTGAGATTGCGCTGAACCGCGTGCGCGCGGATGTTGGACTGCAGGTCGAGGGTGAGCGGCACCGAGATCCCGTGCGCGCCGAGGTGTGCCGTGAGCGCCGCGGTGAGCTCGGACTGGTAGCCACCCACGGGGAACCCCAGCTCGATGCGGGCGTTGACGCCCCCGGCGACGGCGCGCACTTCCCGCACCGCCCGCGCCGCCCCCAGCGTCTCGCCCAGGTAGGGCTCGGCGTAGGCCTCCAGCGCGGCACGCACGGCATCGACTGAGGTTTCCGGGATCATGTGCGGCAAAGGGGTATTGGCCGGTGGCAGCGCCCGATTGTAGTGGCTAACGGGCGCGGCCAAGAAGCCCGCCGTCACAGGGGGTTGCGGGCGGCTGTGGCATAATCTCAGCGGTCCGGAGGCTGCGCGCTTCCTGCTCCTTAAGTCGGCTGCGACAGCGGCGCCGGCGCCGGAACGACCCGCGTCCCGTGTGTGCGCGCTGCCCTGGCGGGGAGCGATGGTGGATACGTCGAGGAAGCTGCGTCCAATAGATAGGCTGCATGAGTTTTTTCACGAACCTGCGTGCCGACCGGCTCGTTACCGAGATCCGCTCGGTGAGCGATGCGAGCAACCCTGCACGGCAGAAGGCCATTGCGCGCCTGAAGGACATCGGCCCGGGCGCCATCGAGCCGATCCTCGGCGCGCTGCCGGAGGCGGACAAGGGGGCCACGCTTGCGTTCGTGGAGGTGCTCACCGCGCTGGTGAGCCAGAAGACCTTCCCGCAGTTCGTGCGCGGCCTGATCGAGGGCAGCCCGCGCGTCATCTCCGGCATCTCCTGGGCGCTCACTAACAGCCGCAACTACCCGCACAACCTGCTCATCGAGGCGCTCTCGACCCAGGGCGTCTCCAAGTCCGCGGTGCTGGATGTGATCGCGGCGCAGAAGTCGCGCTTCAACGTGCGCGAACTCCTCACCGCCGCCTACGCCCAGGAGCCCAACGAGAAGGCGGCGCTGTTTCGCATCATCGGGGAGATCGCCGACAAGTCCTCGGTCGGCGAGCTCATCGGGCGCCTGCAGGGCAAGGACCCGATCGCCCGGGTGCACATCATCAATACCCTGGCGCGCTTCAACACCGCGGAGGTGCAGACCGCGCTCACCGGGCTGCTGCGCGACCCGAACAAGCTGATCCGCGGGGCGGCGCTGTCGGCCCTGCAGCGCATGGACGGCCCGATCGACATCGAGCGCGTCGCCCCGCTGCTGCGCGACCCCGAGATCGACGTGCTCAACCGCGCCATCGACGTGGTCATCAAGGCGAACCACCCGGACACGATGAAGTATCTCATCGAGATCCTCAAGGACGAGAACGAGAACGCGCGCCGCGCGGCCGTCGAGGTGCTCAACGAGGTCGGCAACGCGCAATCGGTGAAGTACCTGCTCGGCTCGCTCAAGGACAGCGACTGGTGGGTGCGCAGCCGCGCCGCGGATGCGCTCGGCAAGATCGGCGGACCGAAGGTGATCGATGCCGTGCTGCAGCTGGTGCGCGACAAGGACGAGGACCTACGCCGCGCGGCGATCGAGATCCTGAACCAGACCAAGGACGAGCGCGCCGTGGACTCACTCATCCACGCCACCCGCGACAGCGACTGGTGGGTGAGCGAGCGGGCCGTGGATGCGCTGGCCGAGATCGGCAGCAAGCGCGCCGTGCCGCGCCTCATGGAGATGCTGCACACGCCCGCAAACGGCAAGGCCACTCCGATCGTGGTGCGCGCGCTCGGTAAGCTCGGCGACAGCAAGCTGGTCGATGAGCTGCTGCCCCTCATCGCGCGACCGGAGCGCGAGATCCGCATCGAGGCCATCCAGGCGCTCTCCAAGCTGACCGACGAGGCACGCGCGGACCAGGTGCGCAGCGAGCTGCAGGCGCAGATGGGCTCCCCCGACCAGACCATCTCGCGCATGGCGGCGGCGGCGATGTCCGAGCTCGACAACCGCATCGCCGGCATCTCGCAGCTGACCGCGGGCAGCTCCCCGCCCGCGACCACGGCGGCCGCGCCCGCCAGCGGCGTACGGCCGCCGCGCCCGGCGCCCGCCTCACCCCCGCCGGAAGTGCTCAAGACGCAGGTCATCTCCGAGCAGGCCGTGCAGCAGGCGGCGCGCCAGGCGCAGACCGCCGCGCGCCTGGACATCAATACGCTCAAGCCCGGGGATGTCCTCGAGGGGCGCTACAAGTACATCGACCGCATCGGCCGCGGCGCCTTCGGCACCGTGCTGCTGATGGAGGACACCGTAGTGGATGAGCGGCTCATCCTGAAGTTCCTCAACCCCAACGTCTCCGAGGACGAAGAGGTCATGAAGCGCTTCGTCCACGAGCTGCGCTACTCGCGCAAGATCACCCACAAAAACGTCATCCGCATCTACGACTTCCTCTACATCCAGGGCAACTACGCCATCTCCATGGAGTACTTCCCCTCCCACACCCTCGGCAGCGAGGTGGTCAACGAGAAGCCGCTCGAGCTCAAGCGCGCCCTGCAGTTCGGCATCGACATCTGCACCGGCATGACGGTGGCGCACCAGCAGGGCATCGTGCACCGCGATCTGAAGCCGGCGAACGTGCTCATCAACCAGGAGGGGCTGCTGAAGATCGTGGACTTCGGCGTCGCGGCAGCGCAACGCGAGGGCGATACGCAGCTCACCAAGACCGGTTACGTCATCGGCTCACCGAAGTACATGGCCCCCGAGCAGATCCTCGGCAAGAAGGTCGATGAGCGCGCCGACATCTACGCACTCGGCGTCATGCTCTACGAGATGACCACCGGTGTGCCGCCCTACTCGCGCGGCGATCACATGTCGGTCATGTACCAGCACGTGCAGGGCAAGGCCCGCGCTCCCCAGGAGGCCAATCCGAACCTGCCACCCGGGCTCTCCGACCTCGTGGTGCGCGCGATGGCGGTGGACAAGACCAAGCGCTTCCAGACCATGGAGGAGCTGAGCGTGGCCCTCAAGGCCTTCCTCTAGGTCCCGCCCCCGGGGCGCCGGTGCCCCCCCGCGAGGGCTCCCGCCTTGCGAAAGTTCGTGCGTTACGTCAAATTTCCGGCGACAAGTTGTTGATCTCACAGCCCGCCTCGGGCAAAACATCTTCCGGTAAAACTCCTTAAGGAGCAAAGACTTGGCGCGCATCGACGCGTTTCTCAAGCTCGGGACCCAGCAGGGCTGCTCGGACGTGCACCTCGCCGTCGGCGTGCCCCCGATGCTGCGCCTCTACGGGGACCTGCTGCCCATCAAGTTCCGCGACCTGCGTGACTCGGAGCTCGAGAGCTACATCAGCGAGATCCTCACGCGCACGCAGAGCGAGCAGTTTAACAAGGGCATCGACCTGGACTTCTCCTACGTGTCCGCCGAGGGCGGGCGCTTTCGCGTCAACGTCTACCGCAAGGAGACCGGCGTCGGGGCCACCTTCCGCTCGATTCCCGCCGCGGTGCCGACGCTGGAGAAGCTGGCGCTGCCGCCCATCGTCACCAAGCTGTGCGACTTTCACCAGGGCATGGTGCTGGTCACCGGCTCGACCGGCACGGGCAAGTCGACCACGCTCGCGGCGATGATCGATCACCTGAACTCGACCCGGCGGCTGAACATCATCAGCCTCGAGGATCCGATCGAGTTCGTACACCCGAGCAAGATGAGCCAGGTCATCCAGCGCGAGCTCGGTACCCACATCCCGAGCTTCGCGGAAGGCGTGCGCGCGGCGATGCGCGAGGACCCCGACGTGATCCTGGTCGGTGAGCTGCGCGACGCGGAGACCATCTCCATGGCCATGACCGCGGCGGAAACCGGCCACCTGGTGCTCGGCACCCTGCACACCACGAGCGCGGTCAAGACCATCGATCGCATCATCGATGCGCTGCCGGTGGAGGAGCGCGAGCAGACCAAGAGCTTCCTCGCGCAGAGCCTGCTCGCTGTCGTGACCCAGGTGCTGGTCAAGACCACCGACAACCACGGGCGCAAGGCCATCTGCGAGGTGCTGATGATGACCAAGGCCGTCGCCAAGCTCATCCAGACCGAGCAGACGCATCAGATCCCGACGCAGATGCAGATGGGACGCGACCTCGGCATGCAGCTGCTCGACCAGGCCCTGCTCGCGGCCATCAACCAGCGCAGCATCGACCCGGACGACGCCTACAACTACGCCACCGAGAAGCGCGCCTTCCAGAAGTTCGTGACCGACACGAGCATGCTGCCGAAGCTGGACATGACCGGCTCGGCGCCGCTGTCCACGGCCCCTTCCAACAGCGCCGCCTGAAGCGCACCGAGGCAGGGCACGACCGTGGCGCAGATCGACGGATTCCTCAGCGAAGTGCTGGAGAAGCGCGGCTCGGACCTGCACTTCATCGCCGGTGATCCGGCCCGCATCCGCCTCTACGGGGATCTCTCGACCCTCAAGCCCGACAAGCTCGCCGCCGAGTTCGTGAAGCAGTGCCTGTACGAGATCATGCCCAAGCCGGCCCTCGATCGCTTCGAGGCCAAGGACGGCGCCGACTTCGCCTACACGCTCCCCGGGCGCGGACGCTTCCGCGTCAACGTCATGCGCCAGCTAAACGGCATGGGCGCGGTGTTCCGCGCCATCCCCTCCAAGGCGCTGACGATGGACGAGCTGAAGCTGCCGGAGGCCGTGCGCCAGATGGCGCGCGCCAACAACGGGCTGATCCTCGTCACCGGCAAGACCGGCTCGGGCAAGTCGACGACGCTGGCGGCCATGATCGATGACATCAACCGCCGCGAGAAGGGCCACATCCTCACCATCGAGGACCCGATCGAATTCGTGCACGAGCGCAAGAGCTGCCTCATCAGCCAGCGCGAGATCGGCGTGCACGCGCCGAGCTTCTCGGCGGCGCTGCACTCGGCCCTGCGCGAGGACCCCGACGTCGTGCTCGTGGGCGAGTTGCGTGACCTCGAGACCATGAGCATCGCGGTGACCGCGGCCGAGATGGGCATCCTCGTCATGGGGACGCTGCACACCAACGGCGCCGCGCAGACCGTGGACCGCATGGTGAACGTGTTCCCTTCCGACAAGCAGTCGCACGTACGCACCATGCTCTCGACCTCCCTGCGCGGGGTGGTCTCGCAGCAGCTGCTGCAGCGCGCCGACAAGAGCGGCCGCATCGCAGCGCTGGAGATCCTGGTCAACACGCCGGCTGCCTCGAACCTCATCCGCCAGGGCAAGCTCGACCAACTGGAGAACACCATGCAGGCCGGCGGCCAGTTCGGCATGCGCACCATGGACACCGCCATCCAGCAGCTGCTCGATTCGCGGCAGATCTCCGGGAAAGAGGCCTACAAGAAGGCGATCAACAAGGGCAAGTTCGAGGACGTCAAGGACTCGGGCTGAAGAGCGCGCACGCCCCTTCGGGCCGGGCGGCGCGGCCGGCTTGTGTAAACTAAGCCCGATGCCGCGCAAGATCTTCGTCACCACTGCCCTGCCCTATGCCAACGGGCCGTTTCACATCGGCCACATCATGGAGTACATCCAGGCGGACATCTGGGTGCGCTTCCAGCGCATGCGGGGGCACGAACTGCTGTTCGTGGGCGCCGACGATGCGCACGGCGCACCCATCATGCTCAAGGCGGAGGCCGAGGGCATCACGCCGCAGCAGCTGGTGGCGCGCATCGCCGCCGATCGCCCGCGCTACCTGCAGGGATTTCACCTCAGCTTCGATCACTGGTGGTCCACCGAGTCGCCCGAGAACACCGAGCTTTCGCAGGAGATCTACCGGCGCCTGCAGGCGGCGGGCCTCATCTATTCAAAGTCGGTGCAGCAGTTCTACGACGCGGTCAAGGGCATGTTCCTCCCGGACCGCTACATCAAGGGCGAGTGCCCGAACTGCCACTCCAAGGACCAGAACGGGGACAGCTGCGAGGTGTGCGGCACCGTCTACGCCCCCACCGAGCTCATCAACCCCTACTCGGCGCTCTCGGGCGCCCGTCCGCAGCTGCGCAGCTCGGAGCATTTCTTCTTCCGCCTCTCGGATCCGAAGTGCGTGCAGTTCCTGGGCGAGTGGCTGGACGCGCCGGGGCGCCTGCAGCCGGCCGTGGCCAACAAGGCGCGCGAGTGGCTCGGCGGCAGCGGCGAGCAGGCGCTCGCCGACTGGGACATCTCCCGCGATGCGCCCTACTTCGGCATCCCGATCCCGGATGCCCCGGGAAAGTACTTCTATGTGTGGTTGGATGCGCCCATCGGCTACCTCGCCGCGCTCAAGCACTACTTCGCGTCCGGCGGCCCGCGCACCCGCGGCGAGCGGCGCAGCTTCGAGGAATTCCTCGCTGCCCCGGACACCGAGCAGATCCACTTCATCGGCAAGGACATCATCTACTTCCACACCCTGTTCTGGCCGGCGATGCTCAGGTTCGCGGGTGCCCCGTTCCGCGTGCCCGATCATGTCTACGTACACGGCTTCATCACGGTCTCGGGCGAGAAGATGTCCAAGTCGCGCGGCACCGGCATCTCGCCCCTGCGCTATCTGGAAGTCGGGATGAACGCCGAGTGGCTGCGTTACTACATCGCGGCCAAGCTCAACGGCAACGTCGAGGATATCGACTTCAACCCCGAGGACTTCACGCTGCGCGTCAACAGCGATCTCATCGGCAAGTACGTCAATATCGCCTCGCGCGCCTCGGCCTTTATCAATCGCCAGTTCGGCGGCCGCCTGCAGTACAGCGCCGACACCGCCGCGCTCACCGCGGGCGCACGCGCACTCGCGGAACGCGTCGAGGAGTGCTACGAAGCGCGCGAGTTCGGCCGCGCGATCCGCGAGGTCATGACCTACGCCGATCGCATCAACCAGGAGTTTGACGCCCACCAGCCCTGGGTGCTCGCCAAGGACGCGGGCAACGCCGTGCAGCTTCAGGACGTCTGCTCGCGTGCGCTCTACGGCTTCAAGGTGCTCTCGGTGCTGCTGGCACCGGTACTGCCGCAGGTCGCGCGGCGCACCGCGCGGGAGCTCTTCGGGCTCGACGCCGACTTCACCTGGCAGGACGCGCAGGTGCTGCCCACGGGCATCAGGCCCTACAAGCACCTGATGACGCGCGTCGATGCCAAGCAGCTTGATGCGCTGTTCGAGACGCTCCCGGCAGCGCCGGTGGCGGCGGCCGCGCCCTCGCCCGCGCAAGCCGCAGGTGAGGGCGCGCCGATCTCGATCGAGGAGTTCAGGCGCATCGAGCTGCGCGTGGCGCGTATCGAGCACGCCGAACTCGTGGCAGGCTCGGACAAGCTCCTGAAGCTGACGCTCGACCTGGGCTCGGCCCGGCGCACGGTGTTCGCCGGCATCAAGGGCGCCTATGAGCCCGCGCAGCTCATTGGCCGCCTCACGGTGGTGGTCGCCAACCTCGCGCCGCGCAAGATGAAGTTCGGGACCTCCGAGGGCATGGTGCTCGCCGCGAGCGGCACTGAGCCCGGGCTCTACCTGCTCGCACCCGACTCGGGCGCCAAGCCGGGCATGCGCATCAGCTGAGGGTGCAGCGCCCATGGCCAGCGTCGATGAGGTGGATGCCCTGCTGCCGCAGACGCAGTGCACGCGCTGCGGTTACAGCGGCTGCCGACCCTACGCAGAGGCGCTCCTCGGCGGGACAGCCAACATCAACCAGTGTCCGCCCGGGGGCGCGGCCACCATCGCCGCCCTCGCCGCGCTCCTCGGCCGTCCGGCACTGCCCCTGAACCCGGCCTGCGGCGCCGAGGGCCCCCCGCTCGTGGCCCGCATCGATGAGGCGGCATGCATTGGCTGCGCGAAGTGCCTGCCGCCGTGCCCGGTGGATGCGATCGTGGGTGCGCAGAAGCAGATGCACACGGTGATCGAAGCGCTGTGCACGGGCTGCGAGCTGTGCGTGGCGCCCTGCCCGGTGGACTGCATCCACATGCTTACACGGGAGCCAGGCACCCACGCCGCACTCGCGCCTTCCCCCGCGGACAACCGCGAGCGCTACGCGGCGCGTAACGCCCGCCTCGCGCAGCAGGCGCGCGAGCGCGCGGCGCTCCTGGCCGCGCGCAAGGGGAGCCTGCCGCCGCCTCCGCCCTGAGCAGGCGCGCGACGAGCAGTGCAGTGGCTGCGGTGTCACCCCAAGACGGCGGCCCGCCCGCTCGGGCATCATGCAGGCTCACGTTGCGGAGACCTCCATGCCCGCGCTGCGCGTTGCTCTTGTGTTCCTCACCGCCCTCGCCGGCAGCGCCCTCGCGGCGCTGCCGGCGCAGATGCAGGCCGCAGCGATCGATCAGGGCGGCAACGCCTCGGTGCTCACGCTGCACACACTACCCGTGCCGAAGCCCGCCGCCGATGAGGTACTGATCGCCCTGCACACCGCCGGGGTCGCCAGCTGGGACGTGTCGGTGCGCGAGAAGCCCGAGTCCATCAAGCACTCGAGGATGCCGCTGGTGCTCGGCACCGACGGGGCCGGCGTGGTGGCCGCGCTCGGCGCCCGGGTGCACGGCTTCAAAATCGGCGACGAGGTCTACGCCTACAGCTGGGACAACCCGCAGGGCGGCTTCTATGCCGAATACGTGGCGGTGCCCGCCGAGCGCGTCGCTCACGTGCCACAGGGGCTCACGCTCACGCAGGCCGGAGCGATTGCCACTACCGCACTCACCGCGCTGCAGGGGGTGGATGATGCCCTGCATATCAAGCCCGGCGAGACCCTCCTCATCCACGGCGCCGCCGGCGGCGTCGGCACGCTCGCGGTGCAGTTCGCCAAGCTGCGCGGCGCGCGGGTGCTGGCCACGGTCGCCGCCGAGGACGAGATCGCACTGCTGCAGGGCCTGGGCGCGGACGCCGTGGTCGACGGGCGCCACGGCGACATCACGGCCGCCGCCCACGCCTTCGCACCCGCGGGGCTGGACGCGGTGCTGGCACTCGCCCCGGGAGAGGCGCTGGAGCGCAGCATCGACACCCTCAAGCCCGGCGGCCGCGTCGCCTACCCGACGGGTGTGCACCCGGTCCCGCGCACACGCCCCGGGGTGCCCCTGGTGGCCTACGACGCCATACCCGCCCCCAAGGAGTACCAGCGCCTGAATGCCGCCATCGAGGCGGCGAAACTGCGGGTACCGATCGCGGCGCAATTCCCCCTGGCACAGGCTGCACAGGCACAGCAGCGCCTGGAGGCCGGCCACGTGCCGGGCAAGATCGTGCTGCAGATCCGCTGACGGTGGACCGCGGCGCGCGCGCCGCTCGACAACGCGCGCCCGGCGCGGGCATCCTTGCAGTCCATGCACCCGGCAACCCGGGCCGCGATCTTCCGGCGACTCAAGGCCGCAAATCCGACGCCCACCACCGAACTGCTGTACGACACGCCGTTTGAGCTCTTGGTGGCGGTCATGCTCTCCGCGCATACCACCGACAAGAGTGTGAATGCGGCCACGCGCGTGCTGTTTCCGCGCGCCAACACGCCGGCGGCGATCAGCGCACTCGGCGTCGAGGGGGTGAAGCCCTACATCCGCGGGGTCGGACTCTACAACACCAAGGCGAAGAACCTCGTCGGCCTCGCGCAGCAGCTGCTCGAGCGCCACGGTGGGCAGGTACCCGCCGAACGCGCCGCCCTCGAGGCCCTGCCGGGCGTGGGACGCAAGACGGCGAGCATCGTGCTCAACATGGTGTTCGGCCAGGTGGAAGTGGCGGTGGATACGCACATCTTCCGCGTCGCCAACCGCACCGGCCT
>DATIXW010000163.1:0-2866 GCA_035518135.1 Steroidobacteraceae bacterium | reverse complement strand
GCCGGCGAAGCCAAAAACACCTACGGCACCGGCTGCTTCCTGCTCATGAACACGGGGACCGCACCGGTGCACTCCACCGCCGGCCTCATCACCACGCTCGCGTATCAGCTCGCCGGGCAGCCGCCCCACTATGCGCTCGAGGGCTCGATCGCGGTGACCGGGGCGCTGGTGCAGTGGCTGCGCGACGGCCTCGGGCTGATCAGGCGCAGCGCGGACATCGAGCCGCTCGCCCGTGAGGTCCAGGACAATGGCGATGTCTACTTCGTGCCGGCGTTCTCAGGGCTCTTCGCCCCGCACTGGAATGCCGGTGCACGCGGGATCATCGCGGGGCTCACCGCTTACGCCAATCGCGGCCACCTGGCCCGGGCCGTTCTCGAGGCCACCGCCTATCAGACACGCGATGTGCTCACCGCCATGGAGCGCGACTGCGGCGCGAAGCTGCGCGAGCTGCGCGTCGATGGCGGCATGGTGGTGAACGAGCTCCTGATGCAGTTCCAGGCCGACATCCTCGATGTGCCGGTGGTGCGGCCCCGGGTCACCGAGACCACCGCGCTCGGCGCGGCGTACGCGGCCGGGCTGGCGGTGGGCTACTGGAAGGACCGCGAGGATCTGCGCCGCAACTGGCGGGAGGATCGACGCTGGCTGCCGCGCATGAGCGGCGCCGAGCGCGCGCGGCTGTGCGCCTCCTGGGACAAGGCGCTCGCGCGTTCGCTCGATTGGAGACTCTAGAGGCTCACCAGCCGACGGCCTCGCCGTCCTTGCGCGGGTCGGACCCGCTGCGGTACACGCCGGGTGCCTGATACTCGATCACCTGCACTCCGCCCATGTCCTGTCCGTTGGCGGCCCGTACGTGATGGCCCATCGCCCGCAGCGCCGCGCCGACGCGCTCGTAGAGGGGGGACTCTAGCTGCAGTGTGTTCGGAATCTGGCTGTGGCGGAAGCGCGCCATGTCGGCCGCTGCCTGGGGGTTGGCGCCGAGCTCGAGCACGTCCTCGAGCAGCTGCGCGTGCCCTTGCGCCTGCATGTCCCCGCCCATCAGCGTCACCGTCATGAAGGGCCGGTTCGCGCGCATCACGAATCCGGCCGAGAGCGTGTTGAACGGCCGCTTGTTCGGGGCGATCACGTTGGGGCTGGCGGGATCCAGGCTGAAGAGCGCGCCGCGGTCGTGCAGCACGAATCCGTACCCCGGCACGGTGATGCCCGAGCCGAACTCATCGTAGTTGCTGTTCACCCAGGCGACCATGTTGCCGTGCGAGTCCGCCGTCGAAAGCACGATGGTGTCCCCGCGCCCCTCGAGCGGTGCGCTCGCGCGCGGCACGGAAGCGCGCGTGGGACTGACGCGCGCGCACAGCGCGCCGGCATGTTCGCTCGAGAGCAGGTCTGCGAGCGGCACGGGGACGAAGTCCGGATCGGCGTTGCGGGCGTAGAGATCCGCATAGGCGAGCTTCTTCGCCTCGACCATCAGGTGCCAGTACTCGGGGTTGGCCGGCCCGAGGCTCGCGAGCGTCCGCCCGTGCGTCCAGAGCGGCACGCAGTGGTCGAGAATGCTGAGCATCTCCAGTGCCGCCCAGGCCTGCGAGGGCGGAGGCAGCTCGAAGAGCTCATAACCGTGGAAGCTGATCCTTGCCGGCTGCATCCACTCGCCGTGATAGGCCGCAAGGTCCGCCGCGGTCATGGTGCCCCCGAGCGCCTGCGACTTGGCCAGGATCGCGCGCGCGACCTCGCCCTGGTAGAACACCGCGCGGCCGCCCTGCTGCAGGAGACGGAACGTGCGGGCGAGGCCGGGATTGCGAAAGATCTCCCCGGCGCGCGGCGCGCGTCCCTCGATATACCACGTACTGATGGAATCCGGGTCCGGGCGGGTGCAGCAGTGCTCCAGCGGCAGTGCATCGGGTAGCTTCCAGTCGGAGGCGATGCGCTCGCTGACGGGGAAACCCTGCTCTGCGTAGCCGATCGCCGGCTGCAGCACCTCGCGGAAGCCGAGCTTCCCGAAGCGATGCAGCACCTCTTCCCATCCCCACAGCGCCCCGGGCACGGTGACCGGCAGTATCCCGTGCACCGGCATGCCCGAACCGGGGCCCCAGTTGCGCGGGTCGCGGTGATAGCCGAGCTGCTCGAGGTGTGCGAGCGTCGCCCCGCTCGGCGCCATGCCGCTCGAATTGAGCACGTAGACCTTGTTCTCGCTCGCAACGTAGACCACGACGAAGAGATCGCCCGCAAGACCGGTCATCATCGGCTCGACGACATTGAGCACGGCGGCGGTCGCGACCGCGGCATCCACCGCGTTGCCACCCTCACGCAGAATCTGGAGCCCGGCCTGCGCGGCCAGGGGCTGGCTGGTGACGACCATGCCGTGCTGGGCCATCACCTCTGAGCGGCTCTGCGCCAGCCACCCCTCCGCGCGGTCTCCGCGCACCGCCTGGCAGAAAGGCGCAGGCGCATCGTCCGTACACAAGTCCGAAGGGGGCGCCTGCGCCTTCGCGGGCAGACCGCACACGCAGGCGGCGCCGAGCACGGCCGCAATGACGGCGGATGCTTTCATGAATCGACCTTTCGGCGAGACGAAGGGCGGTGATAATGATAAGCGATGGCTCGCCTGTCGGAGGATGTGCTGGCGGTCGGATTCGATCTCGATGGCACGCTCGTCGACACCGTGCCCGACCTGGAGACCGCCGCCAATGCCCTGCTCGGGGTGCTCGGCGCACCGCCGCTCGGGCCCGGCCGCGTGCGCGAGCTCGTGGGTGACGGCATCGGCGCGCTCGTCGGCCGGGTGCTGCGCGCGGGTCTCGATCAGCGCACTATCACCCCTTCACTCGAGGCGCGCGCGCTGGAGCGGTTTCGCTCCCTGTACCGGCAGCATCTGTTC
>DATIXW010000162.1:0-2246 GCA_035518135.1 Steroidobacteraceae bacterium | reverse complement strand
ATCTCGAGGAGGCGCAGAAGAAGATCGCGGCGCGCGTGCGCTTCGACCCGGCCCGGGTGCACCTCGAGTGGGGCGGGCAGTTCGAGAATCAGCGGCGCGCAGAATCGCGCCTACTCGTGATCCTCGCGATGGTGATGGGCCTCATGCTGATCCTCTTGACCGTGGGCATCGGCTCCTTCCGACAGGCGGCGCTCATCCTGAGCGTCGTGCCGCTCGCGACCCTCGGCGGACTGATCTCGCTGCACCTGACCGGTCAGACGCTAAACGTCGCCACCGGCGTCGGCTTCATTGCGCTCTTTGGCGTGGCGGTGCAAAACGGCATCATCATGGTCGCCAACCTGAATCGCATGCGCAAAGCCGGCTTCGAACTGCACGAGGCGATCATGAAGGGGGCAACCGAGCGCCTGCGGCCCGTGCTGATGACTGCGACTGTGGCCACCTTGGGGATGCTGCCGGCGGCGATTCATACAGGCGTCGGCAGCGACGTGCAACGCGGAATCGCGACGGTGGTGGTCGGCGGACTTGCGATCGCCACCCTGCTGACGCTTTTCGTGCTGCCCTCGATGTATCACGTGATCGAGCATTGGGCCGAGGAGCGCGGTGGCCAGCCGCTGTGGGGCAAGTGATGCGCTACCACCTCGCAATCCTCGCGACGATCACGGCGCTCGCATCCTGCGCGGTGGGACCGAACTTCAAGCGCCCTGCTGCACCTGTCGATGCGGACTACGGTGCCGCGCCAGTCCACGGCGAGACCGCCGCGAGCGAGGGAACTGCAGGCAACGCGCAACGCTTTGTGATGGATGGCACCATCCCAGCCGACTGGTGGACGCTCTTTCAGTCACCGCCGCTGAGCGGCCTCGTAGAACAGGCACTGAGGGACAATCCCAATGCCGCCGCCGCTCAAGCGGCCCTGCGTCAGGCCAATGAGCTGTACGCCGCGCAGCGCTCGACGCTGTTGCCGAGCCTACAGGGGGGCTTCAGCGCCCAGCGCACCAAGAACGCCGTGGACACCCTTGCAAACCCGACCACCTCACCGCAGATCAATCCCTACTACAATCTCTTCACCGCACAGTTGACCGTCAGTTACCTGCCGGACCTCTTTGGCGGCACGCGCCGTGCGCTCGAGGAAGCCAAGGCGCAGGCTAGCGCCACACGATTTGAGCTCGAGGCCGCCCGCCTCACCCTGAGCAGCAACGTCGTCGTCACCGCGGTCCAGGAGGCATCGCTGCGTGCGCAGCTCACCGCGACCGAGCGCCTGCTGACCGTGCAGCGCGAGCTCACGCAGACCGTGCAGGGCCAGAGGGGCCTGGGCACCGCCAGTCAGCTGGACCTGCTGACCCAGCAGGCCGCGGAGGCGCAAACCGCCGCCACCGTGCCGCCGCTCAACAAACAGCTCGCCCAGACCCGTGACGCGCTGACCGCACTCCTCGGCCGGTTGCCCGCACAGGAACCGAGTGCGGAATTTCGCCTGGAGGATCTCACGTTGCCCGAGGAACTCCCGGTCAGCGTGCCTTCCAAACTCATCGAGCAACGCCCCGACGTGCGCCAGGCGGAGGAAAACCTGCATGCGGCTTCTGCACAAGTGGGCGTCGCGATCTCGGACATGCTGCCGCAGTTCAGCATCAGTGCCCAGACCGGCTCCGCGGCGCTACAGATCGGTCAGCTCTTCACCTCTTACACCGGCTTCTGGAGCGCGGGAGCCTCTCTCACGCAGACGCTGTTCGACGCCGGCGCGCTTCTGCACCGCAAGCGTGCCGCGGACGCCGCGCTGGATCAGGCAGGTGCGCAATACCGCGCGGCTGTGATCCTTGCCTGTCAGAACGTCGCCGACACTCTGCACGCGCTCAAGGCTGATGCGGAAACGCTCGCCGCCACGGCCGACACGGAACGGGCCGCGCGTGGCGCCTTCGACATCGCCCGACAGCAGCGTACCCTTGGCACCATCAGCACGGTGGCCCTGCTGAATGCCGAACAGACTTACCATCAGGCTGTGCTCGCCGTGGTGCAAGCGCGCGCCAACCGTTACGCCGACACCGCGGCGCTTTACCAGGCGCTCGGCGGCGGCTGGTGGAACCGAGCGGAAGGGAGCTCACGATGAATGATCTTGTGTTGCGCGAGAACCGTCAGGGCGCCGCCATCCTGACGCTCAACCGCCCCGAGACACTGAACGCGCTCACCAAAGAAGTGTTCGAAGCGCTCGAGACTCACGTGGATGCCATCGCGCGCGAGACGCGCACCATCGGCCT
>DATIXW010000161.1:0-7982 GCA_035518135.1 Steroidobacteraceae bacterium | reverse complement strand
CGCGCGAGCGCCGCCACCCACTCGAGTAGGCGCGGCGCGCGCCGCCCGTAGGCCTGCACCGCGAGCCCGAGCCCGTCCCAGGCGCGTGTCGTCGGGTCGCGGGCGAGCGTCTCGACGATGTCGAGCGAGAGATCCAGGCGGTCGGCCTCCTCGGCATCGATGGTGAAGCCGATGCCGGCGTGCGCTGCGCGGTGCGCGAGCTGCAGCATGCGCGGCGCGAGCTCGGTACTGACGCGCGCGCTCTGCAGGAGCGAGTAGCGCGGCTCGAGCGCCGAGAGCTTCACCGAGATCCCCGAGCGCGCGTGCGTCGCCGCCGGTGCCTGGCGCGCCAGCACCTCGATCGCGTGCGCGTAGGCATGGAAGTAACGCTCCGCATCCGCCTCGGTGCGCGCACCCTCCCCGAGCATGTCGAAGGAGCACAGCGCGAGCTCGGGCTCGCTCGCGCCGCGGGCGAGCGCCGCCTCGATGGTGTTGCCGACGATGAAGGCGTGCCCGAGCAGCTGCATCGACTGGCGCATGGCGGCGCGCACGATCGGCGCCACCAGGGGCGCGGACAGGTTGGCGGCGGTGAACTCCCCCGACAGCTGCGCGGTGACATCCGGCAACAGGCGGCCTGCGGCCCCGAGCAGCACGAACCCGGTGCGCAGCAGCAGCGCGGTGTTGCCGGGCACGCCCGCGGCCCGCACCGTGGCCAGGCGCTCGGCAATCAGCTGGTCGGCACGCCTGGGGTCGGGCGTGCGCAGCAGCGCCTCGGCGAGTCCCATGAGCGCCTTGCCCTGGGCGCTGTCGAGCGGGAACTGCTCGAGCATCTGTTCCACCAGGGGACGGGCGCGCTCATCGGCGCGCGCCTGCTGCACCCAGCGTGCCGCGTGCGATTGCGCGCCCCGCAGCTGCGCCTCCCGCGGTGCCAGCTGCGCGCGGATCTCCTGCGCAGCTTCCGCCTCGGTCCGCAGCGTGGCCGCCCGCAGCCGCTCGCGCAGCGCCAGCAGTTCGCCGCCTGCCGCGGCCGTGGTGGAGGGGATGCTCATAGGTTTTGCCGGGTTAGTAGTTAATTTAGCTTATGATAGTGGTCTTAGCAGAGAATAATCGTCCATTTTAAGCCATTAAACAGTTAAATCGGCTGCCATGAATGCAAAAGCCCCGTCCGAGCCCGCGTCGCCCCCCGAGCGCCGCCTCGATCGCATCGACCGCAAGCTCCTCGCGCGGCTGCAGCAGGACGGGCGCGCCCCCATCGCGCAGCTGGCGCGCGAGGTGCACCTGACGATCACCCCGACGCTCGAGCGCGTGCGGCGCCTGGAGGCCGGCGGCTACATCGAGGGCTACTTCGCGCGACTGAACCCGGCGCGCCTGGGACTGGGACTTCTGGCCTATGTCGAGGTCTCCCTCGATCGCACCACCCCGGATGCCTTCGAGCGCTTCAAGCAGGCGATGCTCGCGCACGATGAGGTGATGGAGTGCCACATGGTAGCGGGAGGCTTTGACTACCTGCTGAAGGTGCGCGTCACCGACATGGAGAGTTACCGGCGCTTCCTCGGTGACCGTATCGCCGCGGTGCGCGGCGTGCAGCAGACGCACACCTACTTCGTCATGGAAGAGGTCAAGTCGACCCACCGCCTCATCGTGCCCGAGAGCGCCTAGCGGGGAGAGCGTGGGGGGCCGCGACTGCACCCCCGCCCTGGGCCGCAACTACGCGGCTGAGGCTGCCCGACCGGATGCTGCCCGGTGGAGCTCCCCCACCTGCTTCGCCCTCAAGCCATCACTCCTGCGGCAGCGGCGCGATGCGGGGGCAGCTTCTTAGGCCGATCTCGCACCGCGCAGGCCATTTGCGGAAAAAACAGTACCCCTACGCGGCAACTGCCGCTCTTGGTCAACAGGCCCGGTCATTCGCGGGGCTGGGATCTCTGAATCCGGCGCTCCTCAGCCTCGCGGAAAGCCGTCCCTACGGATCGCACCCATCAACCCTCATTCGAAAGTGAGCACACTCCCATGCGTGTTAAATCTGCAATCCCAAGGTTACTTCGAGGCGCTCTGGCCGCAGTGTTGGTTCTGGCGTCCATTGAGCAAGGCGCGGTCGCGCAGGACGACGATGCGGCTTCTTCGGCAGCCTTCTCGAAAGTGATCCACCTCGATGGGAGCTTTGTCTCCCCAGACACCGGCGGCACCGTGGTCCGTGCCTTCGTCCTTACCCGCAGCGCCGGCAACTGTCTTGCTTCGTTCAACGAGTCCAATAACGCCACGGCCGGGACCACCATGTACTGCGGGGTGCGGCAGCCCTCTTTGTTTGGCGGCCTTCCGGGCATCATGCTGACGATCTTTTTCCCGGGTCCGGTTCCTGATCCATTGATTCTGGACATCGTGGTTCATCAGGACGGAGCCAAGCACTACGGTGCTCCCGTGGTCTGCCTGTCCTCCGAGGGTTGCTGAGCATCCTTCGGGGCAGCACGCCCCCGGGGATCGGCTGGCGGTCAGACAGGACCTCGGGCAAGAACAGCACCCCGGCCTTATGCCGGGATGCTGTTCTCGGGCGCCCAGAGACGTTGCCTAACCGCCAAGCACCTGGGCGGTGGCGCGCGCGAAGTATTCGAGGTTCTCCGCGCGCAGCCCCGCGATGTTGATGCGGCTGTCGTCGGTCATGTAGATGTGGTGCTCCTGGCGCAGCCGCTGCGCCTGCGCGGCGCTGATGCCGAGGAAGGAGAACATGCCGCGCTGGCGCGCGATGAAGCCGAAGTCGCGCGCCGGGCAATGCGCGCGCAGCTGGGTCACGAGCGCATGACGCAGCCCCTGGATGCGCGCGCGCATGCCCTGCACCTCCTGCTCCCACTGCGCGCGCAGCGTGCGCTCGGCGAGGATGCGCCGCACGATCTCCGCGCCATGGTCCGGGGGCATCGACCACAGGCCGCGCGCGAGCCTCACCAGCTGGCTTAAGAGCGCATCCGCCCCCGCGGGGGTGGCGCTGATGACGTGCAGCGCCCCGACGCGCTCGCGGTAGAGTCCGAAGTTCTTCGAGCAGGAGATGGCACACACCAGCTCCGGCAGCTCCGCGGCCAACAGGCGCGGGCCGAAGGCATCGGCCTCGAGGCCGTCCCCGAGCCCCTGGTACGCCATGTCGATGAAGGGCAGCAGGCGGCGGCGCTTCACCAGCTCGAGCACCGCGCGCCACTCATCGGGGGCCAGGTCCGCACCGGTCGGGTTGTGGCAGGAGGCGTGCAGCAGCACCACCGCCCCGGCGGGCAACTTCTCCAGCGCCCCCAGCATGGCCGCGAACTGCACCCCGCCGGTGGAAGCCTCGAAGTACGGGTAGCGCTCGAGCTGCAGCTGCGAGCCGGACAGCAGCGGCACGTGGTTCGCCCAGGTGGGCGTGCTCACGTGCACCACGCTTGCGGGCGCGGCCTGGCGGATGAGCTCAGCCCCGAGGCGCAGCGCGCCGCAGCCACCGGGGGTCTGCACGCTCTTCAGCCGCCCGGAGGCGAGCACCGGGTGCGCGGGGCCGAACACGAGCTTTTCCATCTCGGCGTTGAAACCCGGGTTGCCGGCGGGCCCGACGTAGGTCTTGGTGCTCTGCTGCGCGATGAGCGCCGCTTCCGCGGCGCGCACCGCCGCCGGCACCGGGGTCTCGCCCCGGTCATCGCGGTAGACCCCGACGCCGAGGTCCACCTTGCGCGCATCGGGGTCGGCGCGAAAGGCCGCCATCAGGCCCAGGATCGGATCGGCGGTGATCAGCTGCAGCTGCTCGAACATGGCCGGGCGTCCTTACGGGTTCTCAGTGCTTTTGCGCGGCGAGCTCGGCGAGCGCACGCTTGCGCGCGGCCTCGAACTCATCCCCCGCGTTCCAGGTGGGCAGGGCGTCCGCCTGCGCCACGAGCCAGCCCGCGTACAGCTCCAGCTGCGCATCCTCGATCATGCCATCGAAGTTCCAGCTGTCGTCGAGCTTGTCGCTCGGCTGGTGGTACTTCTTCAGTTCCCACTCATCGTGCTGCTGCTTGCCCCAGCCGGCGGGCTTGCCGATGACCTCGGTCCCCTCGTTGAAGAAGAACGCCGGCACGCCGATCTTGGCGAAGGAGAACTGGTCGGAGCGGTAGTAGTAACCGCGGTCGGGATACTGGTCACCAAGGAGCGTACGTCCCTGGGACTTGGCGAGGCGTTCGGCGATCTGATCGAGCGAGGATTTGCCGAGGCTCACGAGGGTGATATCGCGGGTGCGGCCATAGGCGGGGCTGCCGTTGTCGATGTTGATGTCGGCGGCGATGCGCCCGGGCGCAACCGAGGGATGCTGCGCGTAGTAGGCCGAGCCGAGAAGCCCCCGCTCCTCGCCGGCGACGAACAGCGCGAGGATCGTGCGCCGCGGGCGCGCCGGCAGCAGCGCGAAGGCACGCGCGATCGCGAGCACCTGGGCGCAGCCGGAGGCATTGTCGGAGGCGCCGTGGTAGATGCGGTCGCCGCTCTTGTCCGGCTCGCCGATCCCGAAGTGATCGTGGTGCGCGCTGTAGATCACCACCTCGGGGGCGAGCTTCGGGTCACTCCCCGGCAGCACGCCCCCGACGTTCGCGGTCTTCACGTGCGTGATCTGGTTGGTGAAGGCGATCGAGGTGGTGACGCCGAGCGGCACCGGCCGAAACTCGCGCGAGTGCGCCGCCTCGATCAGCTTGTCCAGGTCCTGGCCGCCGCTCTTCACCAGGCGCCGCACCGCATCCTCAGTCGCCCAGGCCTCAAGGCTCAGCCGCGCCTCGCTCCCGGCGGGCAGCTCGAACTGCTCCCCGCCCCAGGAGCTCTGCACGACCTGCCAGGGATAGCCGGCGGAAGGGGTGGTGTGGATGATGATCGCGCCCGCGGCCCCCTGGCGCGCGGCGCTCTCGTACTTGTAGCCCCAGCGCCCGTAGTACAGGCGCCGCTTGCCGGCGAACAGCTTCGGGTCCCAGTCCGGGTCGTTGTTCATCATCACCAGGATCTTGCCGGCGAGCTTCATGCCCTTGTAGTCATCCCACTGGAACTCCGGCGCCTGGATGCCGTAGCCGACGAACACCAGCTCCGCGTTGTTCACGCTCACCTGCGGGGCCTGCTGCCCGCTGACGGCGATGTAGTCCACGCGGTAGCCGAGGTCGACCTTGCCGCCCCTGCCCGCGAAACTCCAGGTCTTGGGGAACGATCCGGTCAGGCCCACGATGTCGAACGGCTGCTGCCAGGCGCCGTTGGCGAAGGCGGGCTGGTAGCCCATGCCCTCCAGCTGCGTCTGCAGGTACAGGCGCGCGAGCTCATCCCCGCGCGTGCCCGGGCCGCGTCCCTCGAGCAGGTCCGAGGCAAGGAAGCGGATCGGCGCCTCGAGGGCGCCCTGCGTGATGTAGGTGCGACCGGCCTTCTCGAGCGCGGGTGGCACCACGCCGGTGGCGGCGGCCGGCGCCTGGCCAAGCACGAGCGCGCTCAGGCAGACACCCAGGATCAGGGCACCGAGGCGGGTCAGCATGCGGGGGTGGGACACGATGGGTCCTCGCGGATTTCAGGGGCCGCAACGGTAGCACGCAGCCCGCCCACGGGGGACCCAGGGCGCCGGGTGCGCTGCAGCGCCCGAACGGCGCCCTGCCGCCGGTCACAAAAACCAGATCCCGCCGCGCCAGGGGCTTGGAATCGGTCTGAAGATCCCCATACGGGGGGCATGCTGCTTTGCGCCTGCGGCCCAAAGACGACGCAAGTCCCACCCGAGCGGCGCCGGCGTGATAAGTTACCCCGCCCCTCTTAAATGACTGCCAGCGAGTCCCCGTACACGCATGAATCCCGCCGCCCGTCCCGCGCCGAAGCCTCCCCTGGTCTGGGCCAACACCCTGATGTTCGTGCTGACCGGGGCGATCGCCCTGGTCGCGGTGCCCTGGTACGGGCTCACGCACGGCTTTACCGCGGCGAGCTGGACGGTGGCGGTGCTGTTCGCCGGGGCGAACGGCATGGCGATCACCATGGGCTACCACCGACTGTGGGCCCACCGCACCTACGAGGCGCACTGGAGCATCCGCTGGCTGCTGCTCCTCTTTGGCACGATGGCGCTGCAGAACAGCGTGTTCGCCTGGGCGAGCGGGCACCGCACCCATCACCTGCACGTGGACGATGTCGATCTCGACCCCTACTCCGCGCGGCGCGGCTTCTGGTTCTCGCACATCGGCTGGATGCTGCGCGAGTACCCGAGCGGGAAGGAAGACTTCACCAACATTCCCGATCTCAAGCGCGACCGGCTGCTCGCGTTCCAGCACCGCCACTACGTGCCGCTCGCGGTGACGCTCAACTTCGGCCTGCCGCTTCTGGCCGGCCTGATCTTCGGGGACCTGTGGGGCATGCTGATCCTCGCCGGCTTCATGCGCCTGGTGTGGAGCCACCACGTCACCTTCTTCATCAACTCGCTGGCCCACATGTGGGGCACGCGGCCCTACACCGAGGAGAACACCGCGCGCGACAACCCGGTGCTGGCGGTGATCACCTACGGCGAGGGCTATCACAACTTCCATCACCTGTTCGCGCATGACTACCGCAATGGCGTGCGCTGGTGGCAGTGGGACCCGACCAAGTGGGCGATCGGTGCGCTCAGTGCGGTGGGGCTGACGCGGCGCCTGAAGCGCACCCCGGCGTTCCAGATCCAGAAGGCGCTGCTGGCCATGCAGTTCACGCGCGCCCAGGCGCGCCTCGCGCGCCTGCCGGCCGGCAGCAACCTCAACCTCGAATCGCTGCGTGCACGCCTCGCGCACGAGTATGACAACTTCCTCGCCGCGGTCGCCGACTGGGCGCGCGTCAAGGAAGAGTGGCTCAATGAGAAGAAGCGCGCGGTGCTCGAGCAATGGGAGCAGGTCGACCTGCAGAGCAAGCTGCGCGACATCGAGCGCCGTCTGAGCCTGCAGCGCCGGCGCCTGCGCATCCTGCAGGCACAGCTGGCCTAACGCACCCCGCTTCACTTCGCACCCGCGCGCGCTCGCGCGCGCCGGCCCGTGCGTGGCTGGCACCGGGGGCGGTGCTTGGTGCACCATGCGCGCCATGGGTCGCATCTTCGAAGTCCGCAAGCACACGATGTTCGCGCGCTGGAACCGCATGGCGAAGCAGTTCGCGCGCATCGCCAAGGACATCACCATGGCGGTGAAGTCCGGCGGCACCGATCCGGCCTCCAACCCGACCCTGCGACGCACGATCCAGAACGCGCGCGCGGTCAACATGCCGAAGGACAAGATCGAGGCGGCCATCAAGCGCGCCGCCGGGCGCGATGCGGCCAACTACCAGGAGGTGCTCTACGAGGGTTACGCCCCGCACGGGGTGGCGCTCCTGGTGGAGACCGCCACCGACAACCCCACGCGTACCGTCGCCGCGGTCCGCAACATCATCACCAAGGGCGGCGGCAACCTCGCCACCAATGGCAGCGTCAGCTTCCTGTTCCGCAAGATGGGCGTCTTTCGCCTGGATCCGGCCGGCATCGACCAGGATGACCTCGAGCTGTACCTCATCGATCACGGCCTCGAGGAAATGGGCGAGAGCACCGGCGAGAAGGGCGAGCCGCAGCTGGTGATCCGGGGGGCGTTCGCCGACTTCGGCCACCTGCAGGAGGCGCTCGAGGCGCGCGGCATCACGCCGCTGTCCGCCGAGCACGAGTACATCTGCACGGTGCCGACCGAGCTGCCGGAAGAGAAGGCCACCGAGGTGCTGACGCTCATCGACAAGCTCGAGCAGGACGATGACGTGCAGAAAGTGTTCCACACCCTCGCCTGAGGGGCGTGCCGCGCTATCCTTGGGTGCGTGAACGATTACCGCATCGAACTCGCCGGCCGCGCCGACGCGGCGGCCCTGGCGCTGATGGCGGAGCGCTTCGTGGAGGCGGGCCTGAGGCCCGCCTGGGGCGCCGGGCGCATCGGCTGGCACATCCGCGACGCCGACAGCGTGGTGCTGACGGCGCGCCAGGGCTGCGCCGTGGCCGGCTTCGCGATCATGCGCTTCGGCGATGAGCGGGCGCACCTGAACCTGCT
>DATIXW010000160.1:0-7565 GCA_035518135.1 Steroidobacteraceae bacterium | reverse complement strand
GGGTGCGCAACCTCGTCGGCTTTTACGAGGCCGCGGAACTGGTGGGTTTTGATGAATTTGGCCACGTCGGCCGCGCACTTGAGGTCTTCGTGGCACGTCCGGCTGTCAGACGCGGACTGGCCATCCCTGCGCGCGGCTGACCGCAGCACGCCGGGGCGCGCTTGCAGAAAAAAAGACCCCGCCGCGCGGGCGGGGTCTCAGACGCCTGTGTGCTTCACAGTGCGATGGTCACCGCCTTGGTTGCCAGGTAGTTCTCGAGCACCGCCTCGCCCATCTCGCGTCCCCAGCCGGATTGCTTGTAGCCGCCAAAGGGGAGCGCCGCGTCGAAGATGTTGTAGCAGTTGATCCAGACGGTGCCGGCCTTGAGGCGGGCAGCCAGCGCGTGCGCCTTGCTGACGTCGCGTGTCCAGATGCCCGCTGCCAGACCGTAGATGGTGTCGTTGGCCTGCTGCACGAGTTCCTCGTCGGCCCGGCGGAAGGGGGACACGGTCACGACCGGTCCGAAGATCTCCTCCTTCACGATCTTCATGTCGGGCTTGGTGTCGACAAACACGGTCGGCTCGATGAAATAACCCTCTCCCTCACGCGCCTTACCGCCGGTGACCGCGCGCGCACCGGCGCGCTTGCCGGCGTCGAGGTAGCCGGCAACGCGGTCGCGCTGGACTTCCGAGACCATCGGGCCCATCTGCGTGCTCGGCTCCATCCCCGAACCGAGCTTGATCGACCTGGCCTGGTCCGCCACACCCGCCACGACCTTCTCGAACAGCCGCTCGTGAACGTACAGGCGCGAGCCGGCACAGCAGCACTGCCCGTGGTTGAAGAAGATCGCGTTGGCTGCCCCGGGAATCGCCACGTCCAGGTCCGCATCCTCGAGGATCACGTTCGGTGACTTGCCACCGAGCTCGAGCGAGACGTGCTTCAGGTCGCGCGCCGCGGCCTGCACGATCAGCTTGCCGACCTCGGTTGAGCCGGTGAAGGCCACCTTGTCGACCCCGGGATGCGCGGCGAGGGCGGCCCCGGCGGTTTCGCCGAATCCGGTGACGATGTTCACGACTCCCGGGGGGAGGCCGGCCTCCTGCAGAATCTCCCCCAGGCGCAGCGCCGAGAGCGGTGTTTCCTCGGCCACCTTCAGTACCACGGTGCAGCCGGTGGCCAGTGCCGGGGCGAGCTTCCATGCGGCCATCAGCAGCGGGAAGTTCCAGGGGATGATCTGCCCGACGACACCGACCGGCTCCGGACGCGTGTAGGAGTGGTACTGGACGCCGGGTGTGTAGAGCACCGAGAGCGGAATGGTCTTGCCCTCGATCTTGGTGCACCAGCCCGCCATGTACTGGAAGATATCGGCCGCCAGCGGCACGTCCGCGACGCGCGCAACGGCGCGCGGCTTGCCATTGTCCAGAGACTCCAGCTCGGCGAGCTCATCGGCATGCTGACTGATGAGGTCCCCGATGCGCCACACCAGGCGACTGCGCTCCGAGGGCGTCATGCTTGGCCATGCCCCGGCTTCGAACGCTCGGCGTGCCGCACTCACGGCCAGGTCAATGTCCGCCTTGTCACCCTCGGCAGCGCGCGCGATCGTGGCACCAGTGGCCGGATTCTTTACGTCGAAGGTTTTTCCGCTGGCGGCGGCGACCCATTTGCCGTCGATCAGCAGCTTCTTGGGGGTGACCAGGAACTCCGCGACGGGACGTGAGGCTTGTGGCTCTTTCATGACGGCGTTCATCGTGCGATCTCCTTGCGATGAATGAGAGCCGCTGCGGCACAGCGCACCTATGTACATGCGGTGGCCGGCGGCGGGGACTTACGCGAGCGCAACTTCTGCTTCTGACGGCGCGGAGGTCGGCGGGTTCCAAGGAATTCTCATTGGAATTCGCGGCTGCCGCCCGGGCTCGCCGACTATAGCGCCAAACAAAGGCGGTCCGGCAAATCGGCATGCGCTGGCCTGAACTCGGCGGTAACACGCCGCGGTTCTGGCGCAAGGAGGAGCGCCGAAGCGCAACGGGGGCTTTGACGGCGGCGGCGTGGCCAAGAACAATGGCCGCCGCCGGCGCTTCCGCGGCGCGCCGGCTCCCACGCATCGCCACTTAAGAAGAAGAGGGAAATCCATGCAGACCAGGGAGCTGCCTGCCGGTGCGCCGAGCGCGCTGAGCAGTGCCGTGATGCGCGTAACGCTCGCGGTAATGACTCAACCTGCACACGCCGGCCGCGGTTACTGGTCCACGGGTGCGCAGCTGTCGCAGGGCCGCGGGGAATTCTCGCCGAAGTGCGTGGCCTGCCATGGTTCGATACCACTGAACAGCGTGACGCTCGTGATCGTGGGACAAGATAGGCTGCCTGCCTGAGCGCGGGCTGCGGGCACCTCGCTATGCGCCGGTTCTGGTTTCGCGATCTGTACCGCATCGACAGCGTCGCGGGGGTGCGTTCGGTCATCGCGCGCGTACTGCTCGCCGTGGGCGTGCCGCTGCTCGGCGGGGTGTCGCTGGGGCATTGCAGCGCCGCGGTCGCAGGGGGTGCTACCGCGTTGTTTGTCACACTGAGCGACATCGGTTCCAGTGCACGGCAGCGCCTGGGCACCATGTTCGCCGCACTGCTGATGATCCTCGCCGGCGGCGCGCTCGGGCACCTGGTCGGCGAGACGCCCTACACGCGCGAAACCATCGTGCTCGCCTGCGCGCTGCTTGCCGGCTGGGCAAGCGCGGCACACCCGGGGATCGCCGTGGTCACGCGCTTCTTTGCGGTGGCGGCCGCGGCGGCCACCGGCATGCGTTTCGCCGATCCGGATGTGCTGGCGAGCGTCGTGGTGGGTGGCATCAGTGCGTTCGCGAGCGCGATGCTTGTCTGGCACCTCTCGGGCATGCCGCCACAGAAGAACGTGATGGACTGGCGGGCCGGCGTGCGCCGGGCGTTTCATGGCAGCGGAGCCGGATTGCGCTTCACGCTCTGCTATGCCGCGGCCGCCGCTGTTGCGCTGTTTGCGGCCGGGTTCCTCGGGGTCAAAGAGCCCTTCTGGGCAACACTGGTGGTGTTGATGGTGATGCGGCGCGAGGGACTTGTGAGCTTCGAGCTCACGATTCATTACGCGCTCGGCACGATTGTCGGGGTAATCGCAGGGGCGGCTGCCTTGCGCCTTGGGCAGGCGCCGATGATGCTCGCCACCCTGGCAACGCTGGTGGCCGCGTTCGCCCGTGTCGGGTTCGCGATCAATCCGAGCCTCGGCTATATGGCCTTTACCCTGTTCCTGCTGTTCGTGACCCACCTCGGAGCCTCCGGGGCGGCGGCCTTCCCGCAGCTGCTCCAGACGCGCCTCTACGATGTTTGTGTCGGTTGCACGCTCGCGCTGGCCGGGACGTTGCTCGCCACTTACCCGCGTGCTGCCTCCCCCGGGGCGCCCGCGTCGCTGCGCGGTCCCTCGCAGGCCGGGCGTTCCTAGCGCGCATGCGCCCGGGACTTGCGGTCGCGTCGCTCGTGCCGTACGGCAGCCTTCCGGGCGGTACGAGTGCCTATGCCGATGTCAGGGTGGTGGGCGCCCCATATCGGCATCACCTTCCCGGGCGCCGAGGTCGCCTGCGTCAGTCGTCGTCCTCGCCGTGGACGCGGCGCGGCAGGTCCTGCAGGTACGGTTCCGCGGACGGGCGCTCAAAGAGCGTGCGCGTGCGCTGCTCGCGCTCGACGAGCCGCCAGCCCAGCACCACCTGCGCAGCCGCCTTCGCCGAGGTGAACGGGCGGATTACCGCCGAGGCGATGTCCAGCAGGCCGCCAGCACTGCCCCACAGCTGCGCGACGTAGATGCCGGCCGCCGCCGGGCGCCGCGCGGCCACGACCAGGTCACCGGAGCCGGGAGCACGGGCCACGGCGCTCTCAAGATCCGCCTCGAGGAGGTACTCGAGGTCGATCGCAATCACCGCATCATCGAGGGCGCAGCGCTCGAAGCGCGTCGGCCGCAGCCGCAATACACCCACGGTGAGGTCGCCCTGCGCCGAGAGTGCATCCGCGCGCAGGCCGAGGCCGGGGGTGGCGGCGAGGTCGGCGGCCGCACGCAACATGACGAGCCGTCCGAGTTCGATCTCCGCCAGCTGCGCGGTGCGAAAGCCCGGGCTCATCGGAATCAGGGGCACCTGTGGCTGATACATGGTCACCTATCGGATGAGCGTAGGGGCGTAAGTTTTTTTTCAGCGCCCGCCAGGAGTCATCGGTCGAAGTCGGTAGTGTCAGCGCCTCGCCGGTGCATTGCGCTGATGCGCTGTGCGCTTCCCCCGCGCTGAAAATGTACCCGATCGGGGATACGCAGCGCCACCGGCCGCGCATAGTCCTTGACCGGCGTATGCGGCTGACTCACCCTACGGGTCGATCAACAAGAAGGAAACAGGTCTATGCGGCCGATCCGCGCGTGCCCGATCGCACTGCTCTTGGCGGCTGCCGCCACCGTCGGCGCGCAGGCACCGCACGCCATGGCGGCCACCGCGGCCGACACGGCGAGCGGGGAATGGCCGATGCCCGCGCGCGACTACGCGGGCACGCGCTTCAGCCCGCTCACGCAGATTACCGCGGCTAACGCGACCGCGCTCCACCCGGTGTGGACCTTCTCCACGGGGGTGCTCGCCGGGCACGAAGGCCAGCCGCTGGTCGTCGGCGACACGATGTATGTCGTGACGCCGTGGCCGAATGTGCTGTATGCCTTCGACCTCACGAAGGAGGGCTATCCGCTGCGCTGGAAGTACCGGCCGAACGTGAGCGCCAACGCGATCGGCGTGTCCTGCTGCGATACCGTGAACCGTGGCGCGGTGTATGCAGACGGCAAGATCATCTACAACCTGCTCGACGGGCACACGGTCGCAGTGGATGCCAAGACCGGTCACGAGCTGTGGAACACGCAGATCGCCGATGTCGCCGTCGGCGAAACCGTGACGATGGCCCCGCTGGTCGCGAAGGACCGGGTGATCGTCGGGGCCTCCGGCGGGGAGTTCGGCATCTACGGCTGGACCAAGGGCCTCGACCTCAAGACCGGCGGCATCGTGTGGACCGGCCACAACATCGGCCCGGATGCCGGCATGCTCGCCAAGCCGGCCGACTTCAAGCCCCCGTATGACAGCGGCACCGATCTCGGCGCGCACACCTGGCCTGGAGAGGCCTGGCGCACCGGCGGCGCGCCGGTCTGGGGCTGGGTGTCCTACGACCCCGATCTCGATCTGGTGTACTACGGGACCGGCAACGCGGGCCCCTACAACGCGGAACAGCGCGAGGGTGACAACAAGTGGACCGCAAGCGTGCTCGCGCGTCACCCCGCCGACGGCACGCTGGTGTGGGCCTACCAGTTCACCCCGCACGACAGCTGGGACTTCGATGCCACCGGCGCGATGGTGCTCGCGGACCTGACAGTGGCCGGCAAGCCGGTGAAGGCGCTGGTGCACTTCGACAAGAATGGCTTCGCCTATACCCTCGATCGCGCCACCGGCAAGCTGCTGCTCGCCGAGCCGTTCGTCAAGGTCAACTGGGCTACCTCGATCGACATGAAGACCGGCCGACCGGTGACCGATCCTGCCAAGCAGACGGGCGCCTCCAAGGGCACGGTGAAGGACATCTGCCCCTGCCTGGAGGGCGGCGTCAGTCCCGCCTCGCCCCCGGCGTACTCGCCGCGCACGCATCTCTTTTACACCTCGACCAACAACCTGTGCATGGACTACGGCATCGCGCGGACCACCTATCTCAAGGGCACGCCGTTCATGGGCATCAACAGCCCCTACAGCGTGGGCCCCGGGGGCTACCGCGGTACCTTCATGGCCTGGGATGCCGCGACCGGCAAGAAGGTGTGGGAGAACAAGGAGGACTTCCCCAACTGGAGCGGCGCGCTGGTGACGGCCGGTGATGTCGCGTTCTACGGTACGCTCGACGGCTGGTTCAAGTCCGTCGACGCGCGTACCGGCAAGGTGCTCTCCAAGTTCAAGGTGGGCTCGGGCGTGGTCGGCAACCCGATGACCTACCGCGGACCGGACGGCAAGCAATACGTCGCGGTCTACGCGGGCATCGGCGGGGACTGGCTGCTGCTCGCCGGCGATGTGCACTCGGCTGATCCGACCGACGTACGCGCGCCCGCCGACTACATCAAGGACCTCGGCCGGCATACCAGCCAGGGTGGCATGATCTGGATCTTCGCCCTATGAAACTCACATCCGGCGCTTTCAATCCGGTCCCGCTGGCGCTCCTCGTCCTGGGCCTGTGCGCCTGCACCCAGCGGGGCGCAACTCCTGCCGCCACCGCAGCGTCGGCGGCCCCGCCTGCGGTGGCTTACGAGGCGCATGTCGCCGCGGGCGGCAACCTGCCGCCGGGCGCTACGCTGCACAATCCGCACGAAGGTGACGCGGCGGTGGCCAAGAATGGCGCGCTCCTGTTCACTACGATGAACTGCGACGGCTGCCACGGGCCCGATGCCGCGGGCGCGGTCGGTCCGAACCTCGGCGACGGGCGCTGGCGCTACGGCGGCGCGGACGCGGAGGTCTTCATGTCGATCTACTACGGACGGCCCAAGGGCATGCCGGCCTTCGGCGGGGCGCTGAACGCGGAGGGCGTGTGGACCCTGGTCACGTATCTGCGCTCGCTCCCGCTCCCGCAGAACCTGCCCACGCAGTCATGGGAGAAGCCCTAGCTGGTGTGCTGCGCTCGCCCCTCAGGGGGCGGGACGGATCTCGTTGAGCAGTTCGGCCGCACCGCGCGGCGGGCGTTTCCTGCGCGGATCGTAGAAAGGCGAGAGCACGTACAGCAGGCGCGGCAGCGCGAAGCGCAGGAACCGCGCGCGGTAGCGTCGCTCGAGGCGCCGCGACTCGCGACGCGCCGCAGCGCTCATTCCCGCGCGGTCGACCGACAGCAGATGAGCGGAGACGGCTTTGCCGTAACGACCCAGGTGCCGCAGCGCGCGCAGGAAGCCGCGCAGCCGCCCGACGTAGCCGCCGCCGAGCGCGTAGTGCACGTCGTAGCACACCGTACGGTGCTCGAATTCCTCCGCGAGGTGCCACCCCCACAGCTTCACCAGGCGCGCATCGGCACCGGCCAGCAGATCGGCGATGCGCTCGAAGAAGAACTCGGTCTGGATGATGCCGAGGCACTCAAAGCCCTCGCAGTACGCAACGTTCTCCGCGAGCGAGCGCTCCCGCAGCATCTGTTCGTAGTCGGCCCCGAGGGCATTCTCCAGCGCCCGCAGTCCGGGGTAGCGCCCGTACAGCAGCCGGTTGAAGTGACGGTGCTGGCGGTAGTGATTGCCTTCCTGCGCCGAGAACACCGCGATGTCCGCCCGCAGCGCCGGATCGGTGAGTACCTGGGCCGCCCGTGCCATGACGCTGTTCAGATAGGTCTCCACGTACGGCAGGCTGGTGGAGCCGGCGTTGGTAACCTGCGCAAAAGCGTGGTTGGGTGCCCAGTGCGGCAGGGCGTCCTCGAAGGTGATGCGCGGATTGCGTGCGATCACGCGACCGCTCCCAGGACCTGCGTGGCAAAGGCGCGCAGATCCGCGACCAGCAGCTGCGGCGCTTCAAGGGCCGCAAAATGACCGCCGTGCGCGGGGAAGCTCCAGTGCA
>DATIXW010000159.1:0-4133 GCA_035518135.1 Steroidobacteraceae bacterium | reverse complement strand
TCCAGCTGCGCCTCCAGCGACAGCGGCACGTGCACGGCCATCTGGTCGCCGTCGAAGTCGGCGTTGAAGGCGGTGCACACCAGCGGATGCAGCTGGATGGCCTTGCCCTCGACCAGCAGCGGCTCGAACGCCTGGATGCCGAGGCGATGCAGTGTCGGGGCGCGATTGAGCAGCACCGGATGCTCGCGGATCACCTCCTCGAGGATGTCCCACACCTCCGGGCCCTCGCGCTCCACCAGGCGCTTGGCCGCCTTGATGGTGGAGGCCTCGCCGCGCAGCTGCAGCTTCTGGAAGATGAAGGGCTTGAACAGCTCGAGCGCCATCTTCTTCGGCAGCCCGCACTGGTGCAGGCGCAGCTGCGGGCCGACCACGATGACCGAGCGGCCCGAGTAGTCGACGCGCTTGCCGAGCAGGTTCTGGCGGAAGCGCCCCTGCTTGCCCTTGATCATGTCGGCGAGCGACTTCAGCGGGCGCTTGTTGGTGCCGGTGATGGCACGGCCGCGGCGGCCGTTGTCGAGCAGCGCATCGACCGCCTCCTGCAGCATGCGCTTCTCGTTGCGCACGATGATGTCCGGCGCGTTCAGCTCCAGCAGCCGGCGCAGGCGGTTGTTGCGGTTGATGACGCGGCGGTACAGGTCATTCAGGTCCGAGGTGGCGAAGCGCCCGCCATCCAGCGGCACCAACGGCCTGAGGTCCGGCGGCAGCACCGGCAGCACGGTCATCACCATCCACTCGGGCTTGTTGCCCGACTCGACGAACGACTCGATCAGCTTCAGCCGCTTGGAGAGGCGCTTGAGCTTGGTCTCCGAGGAGGTGCCGGCCATCTCCTCGCGCACCTTGGTGATCTCGCTCGGCAGGTCGATGGTGCGCATCAGCTCGTACACGGCCTCCGCGCCCATGCGCGCGTCGAACTCATCGCCGTGCTCCTCGATCGCCTCGAGGTACATCTCGTCGGTGAGCAGCTGGCCGCGCTGCATCGGCGTCATGCCCGGGTCGATGACCACGAAGGCCTCGAAGTACAGCACGCGCTCGATCTCGCGCAGCGTCATGTCGAGCATGAGCCCGATGCGCGAGGGGAGCGACTTCAGGAACCAGATGTGCGCGGTCGGGCTCGCCAGCTCGATGTGGCCCATGCGCTCGCGGCGCACCTTGGACTGGGTCACCTCGACGCCGCACTTCTCGCACACCACGCCGCGGTGCTTGAGGCGCTTGTACTTGCCGCACAGGCACTCGTAGTCCTTCACCGGCCCGAAGATCTTGGCGCAGAACAGGCCGTCGCGCTCGGGCTTGAAGGTGCGGTAGTTGATGGTCTCCGGCTTCTTCACCTCGCCGTACGACCAGGCGCGGATCATCTCCGGCGAGGCCAGCCCGATCTTGATCGAGTCGAAGTGCTCGACCGGAGCGTGCTGCTTGAACAGTTTGAGGAGGTCTTTCATGAGTTAGTCCTGCTCCAGTTCCATGTTGATGCCGAGCGAGCGGATCTCCTTCACCAGTACGTTGAAGGACTCCGGCATGCCGGCATCCATCTGGTGGTTGCCGTCGACGATGTTCTTGTACATCTTGGTGCGGCCGTTCACGTCGTCGGACTTGACGGTCAGCATCTCCTGCAGCGTGTAGGCCGCGCCGTAGGCCTCCAGCGCCCACACCTCCATCTCGCCGAAGCGCTGCCCGCCGAACTGCGCCTTGCCGCCGAGCGGCTGCTGCGTGACCAGCGAGTACGGCCCGGTGGAGCGCGCGTGCATCTTGTCGTCCACCAGGTGGTTCAGCTTCAGCATGTACATGTAGCCGACCGTCACCTGGCGCTCGAAGCGCTCGCCGGTGCGGCCGTCGTACAGGTAGGTCTGCCCGTTGAGCGGCAGGTCCGCCAGCTTCAGCATGCGCTTGATCTCCTGCTCGGAGGCGCCGTCGAACACCGGGGTCGCCATGGGCACGCCGCTGGAGAGGTTGTGCGCCAGCTGTTTGAGGTCGGTCTCGTTGAGGCTGTCGATCTCCTCGCGCTGCCCGCCGGTCTCGTTGTAGACCTGCCGGACGAACTCGCGCAGCTCGGCGGCCGCCGCCTGCTGCTCGAGCATGCGCCCGATCTTCAGCCCGACCCCCTTGGCCGCCCAGCCGAGGTGCGTCTCCAGCACCTGGCCGACGTTCATGCGCGAGGGCACGCCGAGCGGGTTCAGCACCACGTCCACCGGGGTGCCGTCCTCGAGGTAGGGCATGTCCTCCACCGGCACGATGGTGGAGATGACGCCCTTGTTGCCGTGGCGGCCGGCCATCTTGTCGCCGGGCTGCACGCGGCGCTTCACCGCCAGGTACACCTTCACCATCTTCAGCACGCCCGGCGCCAGGTCATCGCCGGCGGTGATCTTGGCCTTCTTGTCGTCGAGGCGCTTCTCGAACGCCTTGCGCTGCAGCTTGAGCCGCTCCGAGGCCTGCTCCAGCTGGCTGTTGGCGTCCTCGTCCTCGAGGCGGATCTCGAACCACTCCTCGCGCGGCACCTCATCCAGGTACTCGGCGCTGATCTTGGTGCCGGCCTTGAGCTTGCGCGGCCCGCCGGCGGCGGCCTGCCCGAGCAGCATGCCGCGCACGCGCTGGAACAGGTCGTCCTCGAGGATGCGCTGCTGGTCGGCGAAGTCCTTGCGCACGCGCTCGATCTCGGCCTTCTCGATGGAAAGGGCGCGCGAGTCCTTGTCGACGCCGTCGCGCGTGAACACGCGCACGTCGATGACGGTGCCGTCCATGCCGGGCGGCACACGCAGGCCCGTGTCCTTCACGTCGGAGGCCTTCTCGCCGAAGATGGCGCGCAGCAGCTTCTCCTCGGGGGTGAGCTGGGTCTCGCCCTTCGGGGTCACCTTGCCGACCAGGATGTCGCCGGCCTTCACTTCCGCGCCGATGAAGGCGATGCCCGCCTCATCGAGCTTGGCGAGCGCCGCGTCCCCGACGTTGGGGATGTCGGCGGTGATCTCCTCCGGCCCGAGCTTGGTGTCGCGCGCGACGCAGGTGAGCTCCTCGATGTGGATGGTGGTGAAGCGGTCCTCCTGCACCACGCGCTCGGAGATGAGGATCGAGTCCTCGAAGTTGTAGCCGTTCCAGGGCATGAACGCGACCAAGAGGTTCTGGCCGAGGGCCAGCTCGCCCAGGTGGGTCGAGGGGCCGTCCGCCAGCACGTCGCCGCGCGCGATCACATCCCCGGCATTCACCAGCGGCCGCTGGTTGATGCAGGTGTTCTGGTTGGAGCGGGTGTACTTGGTGAGGTTGTAGATGTCCACGCCCGGCTCGCCGGCGGTGGTCTCCTCGTCGTTCACGCGCACCACGATGCGCGAGGCATCCACGGAATCGACCGTGCCGCCGCGCTTGGCGACCACGGTGACGCCCGAGTCGATCGCCACCGGGCGCTCCATGCCGGTGCCCACCAGCGGGGTCTCGGAGCGCAGCGTCGGCACCGCCTGGCGCTGCATGTTCGAGCCCATGAGGGCGCGGTTGGCGTCGTCGTGCTCGAGGAACGGGATGAGGGAGGCGGCCACCGAGACGATCTGCTTCGGCGAGACGTCCATGTAGTTGATGCGCTCGCGCGGCATCAGCGTGAACTCGTTCTGGAAGCGGCAGGACACGAGCTCGTCGGTGAGCTCGCCCTTCGGTCCGAGCACCGCGTTCGCCTGGGCGATGGCGTACTCGCCCTCCTCGATCGCCGACAGGTAATCGATCCGGTCGGTGACGCGGCCGCTCTCCACGCGCCGGTACGGGGTCTCGAGGAAGCCGTAGTTGTTGGTGCGCGCGTACACGGACAGCGAGTTGATCAGGCCGATGTTCGGGCCTTCCGGGGTCTCGATCGGGCAGACGCGCCCGTAGTGCGTCGGGTGCACGTCGCGCACCTCGAAGCCGGCACGCTCGCGCGTCAGTCCGCCCGGGCCGAGCGCCGAGACGCGCCGCTTGTGGGTGACTTCCGAGAGCGGGTTGTTCTGGTCCATGAACTGCGACAGCTGCGAGGAGCCGAAGAACTCCTTGACCGCCGCCGCCACCGGCTTGGCGTTGATCATCTCCTGCGGCATGAGCGGCTCGGTCTCGGCGATCGTCAGGCGCTCCTTGACGGCGCGCTCGACGCGCACCAGGCCGACGCGGAAGGCGTTCTCGGCCATCTCGCC
>DATIXW010000158.1:0-12267 GCA_035518135.1 Steroidobacteraceae bacterium | reverse complement strand
GCAGAAGATCAGCGGCGCGCATTACCGGGTGAACGGCGTGCCCGCGTGTGCGAGCTGCACGCAGCGGCTGCGCGAGCAGCTGCCGGCGGACTCGCACCAGGCCTTTGTACGCGCCCTCCTGTTCGGGATCGGCGGGGCGATCCTCGGCTTTGCCATCTATGTGGGCTTCGCGCTGGCGACCGGCTGGATGGTCGGCTACGTCTCCCTCGCCGTGGGTTACCTCGTCGGCAAGGGAATGGTCATGGGCTCGCGCGGCGTCGGCGGCCGCCGCTACCAGGTGGTGGCCATCGTGCTCACCTACATGGCCGTCTCGCTCGCGGCCATCCCGATCGCCATCTCCGCGCACCTGAAGCACCGCAGTGCCGAGCAGCACGCCCAGTCAAGCACCGCCCCCGCCCCGACGGCAGCCCCAGAGCAGGCGCAGGCGAGCCCCGTCGGCCCGACACCCGCGCGGCACCCAAGCGGCGCCCGGATCGCCGGCGTACTGGTGCTGCTCGGGCTCGCCTCCCCGTTTCTGGAACTGTCCGATCCCATGCACGGGGTGATCGGCCTCATCATCCTCCTGGTCGGCCTGCAGATTGCGTGGCGGATCACCGCCGCGCGCAAGCTGGACATCGTGGGCCCGGTCAACGCGCCCGCGCCGGCCACGCCGGGCTGAGAACCACGGGCGTCCGGCATGTCCTCCCCTTCTCCTGAGCTGATTCAGGAGTGCCCGCGCTGCACCGCCGCCCTGGCGCCCGGAGCGCTGGTGTGCAGCGCCTGCCATGCGCTGGTGCACACCACGCAGCTCGAAGCACTCGCCGCGAGCGCCCGCCTGCACGAGGAGCGCGCCGAGCTAAGCGCGGCGCGCGATGCGTGGGCCGCGGCGCTCGCCCTGCTGCCGCCGGATGCCGCCCAGGCGGCGTGGGTGCGCGGCAATATCCAGCGCCTGGCGGCGCTGGATCCGAGCGCCGCGGCGCCGGCGCCCGCGCGCAGCTGGGTGCGAAGGCTCGGCCCCTTCGCACCGCTGGCGATCCTGCTCGTGAAGGGCAAGTTCCTGCTCGCCCTGTTCAAGCTGAAATTCCTCCTCAGCCTCGGCACCTTCGTCGCCTTCTACTGGGCGCTGTACGGCATGAAGTTCGGCGTCGGTTTTGCGGTGCTGATCCTGGTCCATGAGATGGGGCATTTCATCGACATCAAGCGACGCGGGCTGCCCGCCGACATGCCGGTGTTTCTGCCGGGCTTTGGCGCCTACGTGCGCTGGACCGCCCTCGGGGTAACGGCCCGGACACGCGCGTTCGTGAGCCTGGCGGGTCCGCTGGCGGGCTGCCTCGGCGCGGCCGCGTGCGCGTTGCTGTGGATGAAGAGCGGCGAGGGGCTGTGGCTCGCGCTCGCCAGTGCCTCGGCGCTCCTCAACGTGCTGAACCTGATTCCGGTCTGGGTGCTCGACGGAGGACAGACGATCGCCGCACTCAACCGCAACGAACGCATCCTGCTCGCGGCCACCGCGGTCCTGCTCGCCGCTGGATTCGGGCAACCGGTGCTGCTGCTGGTCGCAGGCGGGGCCGCCTACCGGGTGTTCACCAAGGACATCCCCCGCGCACCGAACCCGGCGGTCACGGCCTATTACGTACTGGTGCTGACCGCGCTGGGTCTGCTGATGACACTCGCGCCCCCGCTCGCCGCCCGTTCCTGAGCCGGCGCGCGCTTACGGCTTCGCACCGCCCTCGGTGGGGGCCGGACGTCTGGAGCGCCGGCCATGCCGCTCAGGCGGCGCCGGTGCACTGGAGTGCAGCACCGGCGGCAGGGTTTCCGGCAGCGGCTCGGCGGTGTTCATCCCGGCCCTGATGAGCCGGATGAGCTCCGCATCGATGCGCGGATCGAGCGGCGGGGAGGTGTAGGTGCTCAGCAGTCGCTCGACCTCCTCTGTTACGCGCTGGTCCAGCTTCTTGCTCCCCTCCTGCATCCAGCTCTCGCGGTTGCTGCGGTCGAACACCGTCCCCGGCAGATACAGCTCCTTGGGCCAGTAGCTGAGCGTGTGGGGGGCGGTGAGCAGGTGCTTCTCCTGCAGCAGCTGGCGCACCAGACCCACGGTGGGCAGATCCTCCAGCACCCTCAGATCGCGGCAGAAGTGCAGCGCCTGGCCGCACAGTTCGTCATCGAACACCAGTTTCGCAAGACTGAAGGTGAGCACGTAATCGAGCATCCCCGGACCGGAGACGGAATTCATGCCAGCGATGGCGGCGAGCAGCGCGCCACCGAAGGTCTCCGCCCCGGCCTGCGCGTCGAGGTACTTGCCCTCCCCGAGGGCCATGTAGCCCTGCGTCGGCAGCCCGAGGTGCTTGGCAATCTCGACGTAGGCCACGTTCAGGTGCAGCGCTTCGATCGCTGCCATCGGTGACATGGCGGTCTTCATGTGAAAGGTCGCCGGCGCGCCCCCGAACAGTATCGGCGTACCGGGGCGCACGATCTGCGCCATCGTGAGTCCCGCGAGCACGTCGGCCACGTGCATCACCGTCGCGCCCACGAGCGTCACCGGGGCGATCAGGCCCATCAGCGTGACGGGCACGATCTCCACTGGAATGCCGAACTCGGCGCAGTCGAGCAGGTTCTGGCAGGAGTCCTCGCTGTAGCGGAAGAAGCCCGTGGCCGTGACGGTGAAGATCGACATCGGGCGCTGCACGAGATCGGCCTTGTCGCGGCGGAACAGCTGCATCATCTGCGCCATGCGCGGCACGCCGTGTTCGGTGAACGCGCCCGAGACCACCGGCCGCAGCGAGTTGGTCATCACCAGGTACAGGCGCCAGGCATCCGAGACCTGCGGTTCGATGTCGTTGGTCGAGAAGGCGGTCGCAAGGTAACCGAGGTGCTTCAGCCCGTCGGCGATGCGCACGTACTCGATGAAGTCACGCGTGTTGGAGTGGCGCGTCTCCCCGGTGCGGTGATCGAGGATGTGCAGGCCGCTCGAGCCGGGCACGAAATGCACCTTGTTCCCGCCGAGCTCGGTGTAGGGGGTGCCGTCGCGGTCATAGAGCGCAAAGCTCTTCGGGGTGCTCTCGATGGCGCGGTCCACGACCTCCGGCGGAAACAGCACCCGCTCCGCCGCATCGGCGGTGCGCGAGGTCTTCAGCCCGCGATCGAGCAGCAGCTGGCGCATGCGCTGACCGCGCACTTCGACGCCGACTTCCGCGAGGATGCGCTTCGCCTCCTCGAGAATCGGGCCGACGAGAGCATCGGGGACAACGCGAAGTTGTGGCCTCATGTGATGTCGATTTCAAACCGTGGTCCGCGCAGCGCGGACGCTCGAAGTGACGCAGTGTGCCGCTGATGCACGGGCGGCATGAATAAGTACTTTTCAGTATTCCCCGAAGCAGCTCGCATCGCACCCGCGCGCACCGCGAGCCCGCACGTCAGCCGCCCGCACGTCAGCCGTTGGGTGTGTGCCAGTCCTTGAACGGAGTGATGAAGACCGAGGAGATGCGCCAGCCCGCCTTGGTCTTCACGAACACCCCGCTCCAGCGAATCGGCACCGTCACCGGATCCTGGCCACGAACCCCCTGCGTGAACAGCAGCGGCGTCACCAGCACCGCCACTCCGGGGGCGACGTTGGCAACGTGCGCCTCCCTCAGCTGCGGCTCGAGTTTCCACACGCCCCGCCACTGCCGGGCGCACTCATCGAGCGCATCCTGGGTGCCCCAGATCGAGTCCCCCCGGTACTGCCCCCACACGAAGTCGGGTGAGTCCAGGAGCACCGCGGCGACGGCGGCGCGATCGTGCGCATTCTGGGCCGCAATGAAGCGGGCGTAGACCGCCATAACATCCGCCTGCGCAGCCGGCGCATCCGCCGCGGCGCTGGCGGGGAACGCGCCGGCCGCCGCGGGAGCGGCCAGCGCGGCTGTGGGAGCGGGCGGCGCAGCCACGGGTGCCGGCGCTGAGACGAGCGGCGCTGCGGCCACCGGGGCCGCAAGCGCGGGCGCTGCGGCTGCCGGGGCGGCGGACGCTGCGGCTGCCGGGGCCGGCGGGCGGCTCGCGGGCGCCGCCGGCGCGTTGGTGCCGCCAAAGCTGCCGTTCAGGACAAAGCCGGTGGTAACGAGCGCATGCGACTGCTCGGCGCTCGCGCAGTTGAGGTCCGAGACCACGGGATTCTTGATGCCGGTCATGCCATCGGGACGCAGGTAGGTCGTGCCGGCCACGCCATTCTCCAGGAACTTGCCGGTCTTGGGGTTGACGAGGCAGTAGTAGCGATGCGTATCCGGTGGCGTGCCGACGTCGAAGTACCCGCGCACGACCTCGCGCTTGGGATCCTGCTCCAGGGCCTGACGGAGGGAGGCCAGCAGGCCACCCTTGGACTGGGCCACCTGCGCATCCGCCGGTGCGCCAGCCGGCGCGCCGCTGTCGGCCGGCGGATCCGCGCTCGCGCCGGCCCACGCTGCACAAGTCAGGACGAGGATCGCAGCGGCGCGCGCACGATGATGCGCAGTGTGAATCGCAGTTTCCACGCAGACCCCCGTTCTGTTCTTGGCAGGATTCTAGCCGCTCGGGTGCCGCCGCGCTGCACCGCGGACTTCATCCGCAGTGAGCCAGATTCGGCACACTGCGATGGGGTCGGCACAGTTCCCGCAGTCGCTCCAGGGGCTCGCGTGGTGCGCGCGAGGCGATGCGCGCGCGCAGGCCGCGAGCGCGAAAGCGGTCTGCGCGCGAAGCACACGCGGTGAGCCGCGCGAGCTCTACTGCGTCTGGGTCGGAGCCTGTGCGGGCTGTGCGGGTGCGGCGGGTGTGCTCGCCGGTTTCTTGGTGAAGCTGCCGAAGAGACCGCTGAGCTGCTTGGCGGCATCGCCGACCGCGCTGATGGGCGCGGCGATGGAGGTCGCCTGGTTGGTCGAACTGACCTCGGCCTGGTGAATCTTCGCGTCGAGCTTGCAGCCGGTCATCTTGGCCATCTGCGGCGTGTTGCAGGTGCTCTGCACCGCCGAGCTGGCCGCGCTCGCCGGCGCGATCGCAGTCGCGGTGGGGGCGGCTGGCGTCGCAGGAGCCGCCGCGGCAGGAGCCCCTGCCGGGCCCGGGGCCCGCGGCGCAGCTGCAGTCCTCACCGGCGCGGCGGCCGTGGCGCCCGCTGGCGGATTCGCCGCGGCGGCCGCCGCGGCACCGCCGGTGGCGGTGACGGGGATGCCGGCGAGCACCTGCGTGCCGAGCTGTAACTGCCCGCTCGTCACGGCTGCGTTCACCAGGGGGAACTCGACCATCATCGTGCCCTGGTCCGCGCGATTCATGGTGAGCACGTGCTGACGTGCGCCATAGCGGTCGATGAAGTACGCGTTGTTCGGCTTGTGCGGCACGTGCGCGTCGTCGATGAACTGGATGCCGGTGAGCTGCGAGCCGCCGCCGCCGGCGCGCAGCGTCTGCGTCCCGGCCTGGTGCACGAACGCGAAGGTGCACACGACCGTGCTGCCGTTGTGCTGACAGCCCTGGGGGTAATAGAGCGTCGTGCCGTACTCAAGCGTACCGAGCGAGGCGGACGGTGTATCGGCGCGCGCACCCGGCGCGCCCGCCAGCAGCAGTCCGCCCGTCGCAGCCCCGATCAGCCACGGCGATTTCCTGAGTGTCTTCATGGCGCCTCCCGTTATCTTTCTTATGGCCCCCAGCAGACGCTGACCGTCCGCTGTACCGGACGATGCGAAAAAGCATACTCCAAGTGCGCACGCCCCAGGGCTGCCGCTGCCGCACAGGCTCACCCGGCGGCGGGATGGCGCTTGCCGGGCGCCCCGCCGCGGGCAGCTGCATTATCAAGCACTTGTAAGGATGCGCCGGGGCCGCGCCGGCGGTGGCCCGTGCGCGCGCGGGGGCGCGGCGCGATCAGCGACGCTTGCGGCTCCCGGAGCGGCGGCGGGGCTGTTCCGGGCGCGGCTTCACGCGCCGTTCGCGCGCGTACGGGTTCTTATCGGTGCGGTACTCGATGAACACCGGCGTCGCGTAGAGGTCGTAGGTCTTGCGAAAGACGTTGGCCAGGTAGCGCGTGTACGCATCAGGCACCGCGTTGGTCTGATTGCCGTGCACGATGATGCGCGGGGGGTTGCGGCCGCCCTGGTGGGCGTAGCGCAGCTTGATGCGCCGGCCGCGCACCAGCGGTGGCTGATGCACGGTGAGGGCGTGCTCGAGGGTGCGCGTGAGCTCGCGCGTGGGCAGCGTGCGCATCGCCGCTTCGTAGGCGCGCACGGTGGCCTGCATCAGCTCCCCGACGCCGGTGCCGTGGCGCGCGGAGATGAAGATCTGCGGCGCGAAGGGCACGAAGTCGAGCTTCAGCGACAGCTGCCGCTGCACCTGCTCGCGCTGCTCCGGGGCGATGCCGTCCCACTTGTTCACCGCGATGATCAGGGCGCGGCCGCGCTCGAGGGCGATGCCAAGGACGCTCGCGTCCTGCTCGGCGATACCCTCGTGGGCGTCGAGCACCAGGATCACGACGTGGGCCTCGGCGATCGCCTGCAGCGTCTTGGCGACGCTTGCGCGCTCGACCACGTCCTCCACCTTGGCGCGGCGGCGCACCCCGGCGGTGTCGATGAGCACGAAGGCGCGGCCATCGCGCTCGAAGGGCACGAGGATGCTGTCGCGCGTGGTGCCGGGCTGCTCGCTCGCGATGACGCGCTCCTCGCCGAGCAGGCGGTTAAGGAGCGTCGACTTGCCGACATTGGGACGGCCGATGATGGCAATGCGGATGGCGCCGTCCTCGGGCTGCTCGGGCGCCTGCGCGGCGAACCCGGCGAGCACCCGCTCCATCAGCTCCCCGCACCCCTGCCCGTGGCTCGCCGAGATCACCAGCGGTTCGCCAAACCCCAGGGCGTGGAAGTCCGCGGACACGATGTCTTCATCGAGTCCCTCGCCCTTGTTGAGCACCAGGGTGACCGGCTTGCCGGAGCGGCGCAGCTCCCCGGCGACGAAGTGGTCCTGGCTCGTGAGCCCGGCACGCGCATCGGCGAGGAAGATCAGGCGGTCGGCCTCGGCGACCGCCCGCTCGGTCTGCGCCCGCATCTGCGCGGCGAGGCCAACCGGGTTCTCGACCAGCCCGCCGGTGTCGATCACCACGCACGGCACCGGGCCCAGGCGCGCGAAGCCGTACTGGCGGTCGCGGGTGAGCCCGGGCACGTCGGCCACGATGGCATCGCGCGTGCCGGTGAGCACGTTGAACAGCGTCGACTTGCCGACGTTCGGGCGGCCGACGAGCGCGATGACGGGCAGCATGGCGGACCGTGACCGCGGTGGTGCTGACGCAGCCTACTGCGGGGTGGCCGCAGGCGCCGGCGTTGCAGGCGCCGGCGGCGCCGTTGTCGGCGCGGCCGGCGGGGCGGCCGTTGCCTGCTTGCGGCCCTTGGCCGCGAGCGCACTGACGCGGTAGACGCGGATCTGCCCGCGGTCGTTGACCACGATCACCAGGTCCCCGACGACGACCGGCGTGCTGCTCACCCGCGTCTTGCTGCCCGAGGTGCGCCCGATGATCGTGCCGCTCGCCTTGTCGAGCCAGTGCACGTAGCCCTGGAAGTCGGCGAGCACGATGGAGTTGTTGTCCATGTTGGCCGGCGCGGTGAGGCCGCGATGCAGCAACACGCTCTGGCGCCACACCTCCGCGCCGGTTCGGGCGTTCAGCGCGACGACCTCGCCCTCGGCGGTGGAGATGTACAGATTGTCATCATCGAGCGTCATGCCGCGGTAGCTGGACATCTCGTGCGACCACCAGACCTGGCCGGTATCGAGCGCGAGCATCGCCACGCGCCCCTGGAAGCCCACGGCGTACACGTTCTGGCCCTGCACCCACATCGCCGAGTCGATGTCCGAGAGCCGCTCAAGTTCGGTGCGCCCGTGCGGCGGCGTCACGGTGGCCTCCCACTGCACGCTGCCATCGCTGCCGTTCACGGCGAGCACCTTGCCGTTGTCAAACCCGCACAGCACCAGATCCCCGACGATGATCGGGCGGGCGGTGCCGCGCAGCGACAGGCGCGGCACCTGCTGCTCGAGCGACCACAGCTCGTGCCCGTCCTGGGGGTTGAGGCCGTGGAGCTTGCCATCGCCGGTGCGCACCGCGATCAGCTTCTCGGAGATGGCCGGCGCCGCCAGCACCTCGCCGTTGAGGCGCACCTGCCAGCGTGTCTTGCCGTCGGCGGCGTTCAGGGCAAAGAGCCGCCCGTCGCTCGAGCCGATCAGCACCACCTCGCCTGCGGCGGCGGTGCCGCCGGCGAGGGGGGCCTTGAGATTCACCCGCCAGGCGCGGCGGCCCTTGTGCACATCGAAGGCTTCCACGTCGCCCTTGTGGCCGGCGGCGTAGACGCGGTTGCCATCGACGGCAATCCCGAGACCGAGGCGCAGCGGCAGCGCCTTCTTGTCGTCCACCGTGGCACTCCACTCGTGCTCGAGGCGCAGCGTCGGCTGGAAGGCGGTGAGCTTGGCGGGCTGATCGACCGACTTGTCCTTGGAACAGGCAGCGGCGAGCAGCGCCAGCGCGAGCCAGGCGCAGCGGTGCCCGTGGCGCAGCTGCCTCACTTGGTCGCCGCCGCGGGCGTGCTCGTGGAGTTGCCTGCACCCTCGGGCGTCAGATCGGCGATCTTCAGGTCCAGCAGCGGGGTGTTGCCGCCGCTGCCGCCGGCTTTGGCGCTGCGATACTCCGCCAGTGCCGCCGCCTTGTCGCCCTTGGCGAAGTAGGCATCGCCGCGCACCTCGTGGAAGCGCCCGGCGAAGGCCCCGACGTCTGCGCCGGCGAGCGTCGCCAGCGCCGCATCGGGCTTGCCCTGCGCGATCTGCACGCGCGCGAGGCGCTCGCGCGCCACCGTGGCGAGCTCACGGTCCTGGGAGTGCTCGATGACCGCCGTCAGTTCCGCCGCCGCCTTGTCGGCCTCATTGCCCTCGACGTAGAGGCGCGCGGCGAGCAGGCGCGCCTGATCGGTGTACGGGGACTTGGCGTGCTCGCGTTCGAGCTGCCCGAGCGCCAGCATGGCCTGGGAGTGATCACCGCGCTCCAGCGCCTGCACCATCTGCATGTAGCCGGCCCCGGCCTGCAGGCGCTCGCTGTCCTGGCGCTGCTGCCACCAGCGCCAGCCGGCGATCCCGGCCAGCATGACGGCGACGGTGAGGATCACCGCGGGCGCGTTCTCGCGCACCTGTCCCTTGATCCATTCCCATTGCTCTGTTTCTGTCAGGTAATCGTCCACGCATCCTCCCCAGGTCTCACACCGCCGCCATGCCGTCCGGGCGCAGCAGGGTGAGCGCCTGATCCACTGCGCTCGCCAGATCCGCGATCGGACACTCGCTCTGACCGGCCTGCGCGCGTAAAGGTTTCACGCCGACGACCCCGCGGGCCAGCTCGTCCTCGCCCACGATCAGGGCGAGCACCGCCCCGCTGCGGTCGGCGCGGCGAAACTGCGCTTTGAAGTTGCCGCCGCCGGCGTTGAGCTCGATCCGCAGCTGCGGGCGCTCGGTGCGCAACTGCTCGACCAGCTGCAGGGCGCGCGCGGCGACCTGCGCGCCGCTCACCACCACGTACAGATCGGGCCGGGCCGGCGCCGGGACGCGCCCGCCCGCCACCAGGAGTGCGACCAGCCGCTCGATCCCCATCGCAAAGCCGATGGCCGGCGTCGGCTCGCCCCCGAGCTGCGCGATCAGGCCATCGTAGCGGCCGCCGGAGCATACGGCATTCTGCGCACCGGTCGAGCCGGTGATCCACTCGAACACGGTGCGCGTGTAGTAATCCAGGCCGCGCACCAGGCGCGGATTCAAGTGATAGCCCACCCCGATCCCATCGAGCATCTGGCACAGCTCCTCGAAGTGCTGCCGCGACTCGCGGTCCAGGTGCTCGGACAGGAGCGGGGCGCCCGCGATGATCTCCTGCATGTCCGGGTTCTTGCTGTCGAGGATGCGCAGCGGGTTCCCCGCGAGGCGCCGCTGGCTGTCGGCATCGAGCCTTGCCTCGTGCGCACGCAGGTACTCGAGCAGGCGCGCACGGTACTCACGCCGGCTCTCGGGCGTGCCCAGGGAGTTGAGCTCCAGTTTCAGCCCCGGGATCCCGAGCCGCTGCCACAGACGTGCGCTGAAGGCGATGAGTTCGGCATCGATGTCAGGACCTGCGCAACCGACCGCCTCGACGTCGACCTGCCAGAACTGGCGGTAACGGCCCGCCTGCGGGGTCTCGTGGCGGAACATGGGGCCGATGCACCACAGCTTGTGGCGCTGCCCGCGCAGCAGGCCATTGGAGATCAGGGCGCGCGCGATGCCGGCGGTCGCCTCCGGGCGCAGCGTGAGGCTGTCGCCGCCGCGGTCGATGAAGGTGTACATCTCCTTGCCGACCACGTCGGTGTGCTCGCCGATGGCGCGCTTGAACAGCTCGGTGTGCTCGAGCACCGGCACGCGGATCTCCTCGTAGCCGTAGGCACCGAGGAGCTCGCGTGTGCAGGCCTCGAAGTACTGCCACGCACCGATCTCGCCCGGCAGCAGGTCGTTCATCCCGCGGATCGCCTGAATATCCCCGGCCACGGCGTTACTCTCCGCGCCCGCTCGGGGCGGTGGCGGACACGCTGCCGTCGGCCGCGATGGACACGTGCGCATCGCCGCGCCGGCGCACCAGCCCCTCGAGCGAGGCCGGCCGGCCGTTGACCTCCAGCGCCACCGCCGCGGCGTTGCCGAGCACCACGCGCAGCGGCGCCGCGCCGCTCACCGAGCGCGCCGCGCCCGGCACCTGCAGTCCATCGAGCAGCACCTTGTCGTGCGCATCGGCCACCTGCACCCAGCTCGGCCCCGTGAATTTCAGCGTGACGGTCTGCTCCCCGGCGCGCGCTCTCTCGGGCGGCGCCACCGGCACGGGGGCCGCGGGTGCGGCGGGGGGTGCGTCCGTGGCGGCCCCGGCGAGCGCCTGAGCGGCGGCCGCCGGCGGCGCGGGCGCCACGGCGATGGGGGCGGCAAGCGGGTGGGGTCTGGCGTGCGGCAGGTTCAGCAGCCACCACAGCAGGCCTGCGAGCGCGAGCGCCACGACGCCCATCAGCGCCGGCAGCAGCAGGCGCGCGGACTGCGGCGCGGGCTCCCCGCGCGGGATGCGCGTCAGGTCCGGACGCACGGCGGGCGTTACGTTCACGTACAGATCGAGCAGCTCCGCAGGGGATTCGCCGATGAGCTCGGCGTAGCGGCGCAGGTGTCCGCGCACGTACACCGCGGCCCCGAGGGGCTCGAAGTTGCCCACCTCCAGGCCCTCGAGCAGGCGGGCATCCACGTGCAGCCTCTCGGCCGCCTGCAGCACCGTAAGCCCACGACGCTCACGCGCGGCACGCAGTCGCGCGCCGATGCCGACGCCGCCCTCTTCCCTCGTCATGTCATTTCAGCCGGTGTGATCGAGCTCGGCCAGCGCGCGCTGCTGGTCGGTTCCCGGGTAGTTCATCTGCAGCTTGCGCGCGTAGCGCTGCGCGCCGACCTGGTCCTTCTGGGCGCGCGCCACGCGCACGCCGAGCAGCAACAGATCCGGGTTCTCGCCGAAGTTCGTCAGGTACGCATCGATCAGCTGGCGCGCCTGCGGCAGGTTGTCGTGCTGCATGTCGAGTTCGACCAACTGCACCACCGCGTCCACGAAGCTCGGCTTGATCTGCAGGGCCTTCACGAACTGGGCGCGCGCCTGATCGTCGTGCTTGGCGGAGCGCAGGCAGACGCCGGCGTTGGTGTAGGCGGCCTCGGGCGTGCTGTAGAGCGCGTTGGTCGCGGCTTCCTCGAAGAGCTTCACGCCCTCGTCGGCGCGCCCGCGCTGGCACAGGAACACGGCGTAGTTGTTGATGACGTTCGGGTCCTTGGGCGCAAGGCGCAGCGCGGTGCGGAACTCCGCATCGGCATCCTTCGGCATGCCCATCTTGTCGAACAGCATCCCACGCACGCTGTGCACCTCCGGATTGCTCGGGTCCTGGGCGAGCGCCCGGTCGAGCTTGTCCTTGGCGAGTGCGAGGTTACCCTGGTTCATATAGGCGCTGCCGAGCTGCGTGTTGGCGATGGCGGCGTTCTGCTGGTTGGAGATGCTCTTCTTGCTGGTGGTGCTGCAGGCGCTCAGCAGCAGCGCGGCAACGACGCCCGCAAGGCACAGCCGCACGGAGAGGCAGCGCAGGTCATGCATGGGTTTGCTCATGGTTGGACCGTGACCCCGATGACCTTGCTCCCGAGGCGCACCGTGGTGCGGTCGAGGACCCGGCCCGCGAGCTGTCCGCAGGCCGCATCGATGTCATCCCCGCGCGTGCGGCGGATGGTAGCGAGCACGCCGCGCCTGATGAGCTCGTCGCGGAA
>DATIXW010000157.1:0-4826 GCA_035518135.1 Steroidobacteraceae bacterium | reverse complement strand
GCACGTGCGGGCGCGGCGGCAGCTGCAGGATGCCCTCACCGCGATCCGCCTGGGCGTGCCGCTCACGCAGGTGGGTGCGCGCCTCTACCGCAACGGCGAGCGTTACCTGCGCGAGCCGCAGCGGCTCGCGCGGCTGTATCCGCGCGCGCTTTTGGAGGCCGCGCTCGCGGTGGCGCAGGAGTGCCACTTCAGCCTGGATGAGCTGCGCTACGAGTACCCGCGCGAGATCGTGCCGCCCGGGGAGAGTGCGCAGAGCTACCTGCGCCAGCTGACCGAGGCCGGCGCGCACTGGCGCTGGCCGCAGGGCGTGCCGGCGCCTGACCGCGAGGCCATCGAGCACGAACTCGCCCTCATCGCCGAGCTTGGCTATGAGCCCTACTTTCTCACCGTCTATGACGTCGTCGCCTTCGCGCGCCGCCAGGGGATCCTGTGCCAGGGGCGCGGCTCTGCGGCCAACTCGCGCGTGTGCTACTGCTTAGGCATCACCTCGGTCGATCCGCAGCGCGGCGCCACCATGCTGTTCGAGCGCTTCATCTCGCGCGAGCGCAACGAGCCGCCCGACATCGATATCGACTTCGAGCACGAGCGGCGCGAGGAAGTGCTGCAGTACGTCTACGCGAAGTACGGGCGCGAGCGCGCCGCGCTCGCGGCCACGGTCATCATGTACCGGCCGCGCAGCGCGCTGCGCGATCTCGGCAAGGTCTTTGGCCTGAGTGCCCCCGAGAGCGCGCGGCTTGCGAAGGTAATGCAGTGGTGGGACGGCAGCGCCGCCATGGGCGAGCGGCTGCAGGCGGCGGGCTTTGCGCTCGACAGCCCCTGGCTCGCTCGTCTGCTGCCCCTGGCCCAGGAGCTCACCGCCTTCCCGGGCTTCCCCCGCCATCTCTCGCAGCACGTCGGCGGCTTCGTCATCGCCCAGGGACTGCTCGAGGAACTCGTGCCGGTCGAGAACGCCGCCATGCCCGAGCGCACCGTGGTGCAGTGGGACAAGGATGACCTCAACGATCTCGGCCTGCTCAAGGTGGACCTGCTGGCGCTCGGCATGCTCTCGGCGCTGCGGCGCGCCTTCAGCCTCGTGAATGACTATCGCGGCACGCGCCATGCGCTCGGGGAGCTGCCGGCCGAGGATCCCCGGGTCTACGACATGGTGGGCCGGGCCGACACCATCGGGGTCTTCCAGATCGAGTCACGCGCGCAGATGGCGATGCTGCCGCGCCTGAAGCCGCGCTGCTACTACGACCTGGTCATCGAGGTGGCCATCGTGCGCCCGGGTCCCATCCAGGGCGACATGGTGCACCCGTACCTGCGGCGCCGCGCCGGCCTCGAGGCCGTCGAATACCCCAGGGAAGAGGTGCGCGAGGTACTGCATCGCACCCTCGGGGTGCCGATCTTCCAGGAACAGGTGATGCAGATCGCGATCGTCGCCGCGGGTTTCACGGCGGGGGAGGCCGATGCGCTGCGGCGGGCCATGGGCGCCTGGAAGAGGACCGGGGGACTGGATCCGTTCCGCGAGCGACTGCTGCAGGGGATGCACGAGCGGGGCTACCCGCTGGAGTTCGCGCATCGCATCTACCAGCAGATGCTCGGCTTTGGCGAATATGGTTTCCCTCAGGCTCACGCGATGAGTTTTGCGCTGCTCGTTTACGATTCGGCGTGGCTGAAGTGCTACGAGCCGGCGGCCTTCACCTGCGCCCTCCTCAACAGTCAGCCGATGGGCTTCTATGCCCCCGCGCAGCTGGTGCGCGATGCGCGCGCACACGGGGTCGAGGTGCGCCCGGTGGATGCCTGCGTGAGTCTGTGGGACTCAACCCTCGAGCCGCGCGCGGACGGGGAGCCGGCGCTGCGCCTGGGGATGCGCCTGGTGAAATCCCTCACCGAGGCCGGGGCGCGGCGCCTCATCGCCGCGCGTCACGCGCGCCCCTTCACGAGCGTGCAGGATTTGAGCGTGCGCGGCGCGCTCGACAGAGGCGACCTCGAGGCGCTGGCCGCCGCGGGCGCCTTTGCCGCGCTCAGCGGCAACCGGCACCTGGCCTTCTGGGAGGTAGCCGGCACCGAGCGCGCGCTCCCCCTGGGGCTGAGCGCAGAGCACGGCGCCGCCAGCTGCGAGGGTCGGCCGCTGCTGCGTGCGCCGACCGAAGGCGAGGGCGTCGTCGCCGACTACGCCGCCTTGGGACTCACGCTCGGGCGTCATCCGCTCGCGCTGCTGCGCGGCCGGCTGCGGGCCGCGGCGCTTAAGTGCGCCGGCGATCTGCAGGCGGCACCCCACGGCACCCGCGTGCGTACCGCCGGCATCGTGCTCATGCGCCAGCGTCCGGCGACCGCCAGCGGGGTCACCTTCCTCACGCTCGAGGATGAGAGCGGGCAGGTGAACGTCATCGTCTGGGAGCGCATCGGGCAGCAGCAGCGCGCAGCCCTCCTCGAGTCGCGCCTGATGGAGGTGCACGGCGAAGTGCAGCACCAGGAGGGCATCTGCCACCTGATCGCCCACCGCCTCATCGATCGCACGGCGCTCCTCGGGGAGCTCTTGACGCGCTCGCGGGATTTTCACTGATCCGGGCGCCGCGCCCCTCCTCAGCCCTGGCGCGGCTTGCTGCGGCGCGGCCTGGAGCCCGCGGGGCCACCCTCGTCCCCGATGTCGTAGTCCTCGAAGTCGCTCGTGAGCTCGGCCGTGTGCTTGTCCTCAATCAGCCGCTCAAGGCGACGCCACGCCGGATCCCCGGCCCGCTGGCCGCGGCGCTTGGCGAGATCGAGGTCCTTGATGACCTGATCCAGATCGAGGTCCCCGTCCTCGGCGACGGGCTCGTCGGCTTCCTCGTCCTCGAATTCGTCTGATTCCGGCTTCTCGCTCATGACCCCCTGAGGTCCTGCGCTGGAATTGGACGGCGCGAAATTAAATCATTCGGTGCGGCGACTGCAATCTCGCCCGGCGTCTTTGTGAACGGCGCCCGGTCCGAAAGCGCACCCGGTCGCTAGTGGATGAGGTTATTCATCTCAAAGATCGGCAGCAGCATCGCGAATACGATCATCATGACGAATCCGCCCATGAGGACGATGAGCAGCGGCCCGAGCAGCCCCACCATGGCCGCGAGCAGCCCATCGAGCTCGCGCTCCTGGCTGATCGCCGAGCGCTCGAGCATGCTGTCGAGTTCACCGCTGGACTCCCCGCTGGAGATCAGGTGGATCGTCATGGGGGGGAACAGGCGGCTGACGGCGAGTGAGCGGCCGATGGGGGCGCCCTCGCGCACGCGCGCGGTCGCATCCGTCACGGCATCACGCATCGGCAGGTTCGTGACCACGTCCCCGGCGATGCGCATCGCCTCGAGCACCGGCACGGAGCTGCCCGAGAGGATGCTGAAGGTGCGGGTGAAGCGCGCGGTGTTAAATCCGCGCACCAGCTTGCCGAGCACCGGCATGCGCAGCTGCCAGCTGTGGAAGGCGCGCTTGCCGGCCGGGTTCTTCTGCCAGCGCTGGAACAGCCACACCCCGAGTGCCGCGGCGATCAGCAGGTAGATGCCGTAGAGGCGGAAGAAATCACTCGTGCCGATCAGCAGGCGCGTGATCAGGGGGAGCTTGGCCTTGGTGGACTCGAACACCGAGACCACCTTCGGCACCACGAACACCAGCAGGAACGAGACGATCGCAAAGCACAGCACCGTGAGCACGATCGGGTAGAGAAGGGCGGCGAGCACCTTCTGGCGGATCTGCTCGCGGCTCTCGGTGTACTCGGCGAGCCGCTCGAGCACGTTGTCGAGGTGCCCGGCCTGCTCACCGGCGGCCACGGTGGCGCGGTAGATCTCCGGGAAGACGCGCGGGAACTCGCTGAAGCCGGAGGCGAGGGTGTGACCCTCCATGACCTTGGCGCGCACGCCGAGCACGATGCTCTGCACGCGCGGCTTCTCGGTCTGCTGCGAGACGGCAAGGAGCGACTCCTCCAGCGGCAGCCCCGCGCGCACCAGGGTGGCGAGCTGGCGCGTGAAGAGGGCGAGGTCGGTGGAGGACACGCGCCGCATGAGGCTGAAGGAGCGTTGCCGCTTCGCCTCACGCTGCGCCACCTCACCGACGCTGACCGGCAGCAGCTGCTGCTCGCGCAGCAGCTGGCGGATGTGGCGCGGCGTGTCGCCCTCGAGGATGCCCTTGCGCTCGTGGCCTGCGGCATCGAGAGCGACGTATTCGAAGGCGCCCAACCCTTCAGTCCTCGCGCGTTACGCGCAGTATTTCCTCGAGCGTCGTTTCCCCGCGCAGCACGCGCGCGCGACCGTCGTCGCGGATCGAGGGAGTGGCCAGGCGTGCGTGCCGCTCGATTTCCTGCTCCGAGGCGCCGTCGTGGATCATGGTGCGCATCGTGTCATCGACCACGATGAGCTCGTAGATGCCCGAGCGCCCGCGGTAGCCCCCGGTCGCGTCGCGCCCCGGGCGGTAGAGGGTCGGGGAGGCCTCGTTCGGGCCTAAGTTCAGCAGCCGCCGCTCGTACTCCCCGGCGGTGAAGGGCTGCTTGGTGTCGTTGCTGAGCACGCGCACCAGGCGCTGCGCCAGGACGCCGATCAGGCTCGAGGACAGGAGGAACGGCTCGATGCCCATGTCGCGCAGGCGCGTGATGGCGCCGGCGGCGGTGTTGGTGTGCAGCGTGGAGAGCACCAGGTGGCCGGTGAGGCTGGCCTGCACCGCGATCTGCGCGGTCTCAAGGTCGCGGATCTCCCCGATGAGCACCACGTCCGGGTCCTGACGCAGGATGGCACGCAGGCCACGCGCGAAGGTCATCTCCACCTTGGTATTGACCTGCGTCTGGCCGATGCCGTCGATGTAGTACTCGATCGGGTCCTCGACGGTCA
>DATIXW010000156.1:0-8032 GCA_035518135.1 Steroidobacteraceae bacterium | reverse complement strand
TCCCGACCGCCGATGCGGTCTTCAGGGCGCTTCGGGAGAAGCAGGTAGATGCCTTGCTGCTCAATGCAGCGGTCGTGCGCTACTACGCGGCACACGAGGGCAACGGGAAAGTGCGGCTGGTGGGACCGGAGATCAACGTTGCGCCCGTGGCAATCATGGTCCAGCTGGACAGTCCGCTGCGCAAGAAGATCGACGTCGCCGTGCTCGCGCTGCGCGAGGACGGCACCTTCCAGCGGGTGTACCAAAAATGGTTTGGCACGCAGTAGGGCGGGCGAGGAGACAAAAGTGAGGGCCAAGCAGCCTGGATCTGCGCTCCGACCATCACCTACGTGCCGATGACCGGACAGAAATTCCTCCACGGGCTCATCACGCCGATCGACCCGAAGAACATCTTCTCCATGATCCAGGCCGGCTACGCCGCAGACTTCATCCTCGCGCTGACGGTGGAGTCGCTCAATGGCGTGCGCAATCGCTCGACTGCCCTCAGCGGGATGCGCGAGGCGGATCCGGATTTCATGCGCGCGCTGGGACTGCTGCGCGAGGCGCAGCTCGCCGGTGGTGTCGGGGTGCGCGTCGATGAAGACAAGTCCAAGGGCACGACGGCGGTGCTCTTCTTCCGGCGCGACGACCTGTCCCCGGAAACCGCCGCACAGCTCGCCGAGCTGCGCCGCCTGCTCAAGCTCGCGCCGGACCAGCAGAGCTTCCTCCTCACCCATTCCCCGGTGCGCGGGGCGGACAATGAGCTGGCCGTGAACAGCCGCTCCATGATTCAGATCATGAGCGCCTTCTCCAGCTACATGGATGTCCCGGAGGAGCACCTGCAGGATCACAGCGCGGTCCGTGCGTTCGAGAGTTCCACGGCGCAGGACGGCGGAGGCCGGGTCCATATCTACTCGGGCAAGGCGAGGCCCACCGACGCCTTCGCGGCGGTGGCCTACAGGGGTCACTGGTACTGGATCAACGAGGGCGACTGGCCCTCGAAGCGGGCGCTGACGGCCATCATGTTCTTCTTCACACTAGGGGAAACCAGCGGGGATGAGAAGTTACCGGTGCTCACGATCCCGGCGCAATAAGACAGTCGCCACCGCAGACGCAAGCAGGGGGGCAGCGCGCCCGGTCGGGGTGCGCGCGCGGGCAGCGGGCCGCGGCTGCGGCTACACTCTCACCCGTCAAGATCGCTCCAGAGAGGCTTCCCGATGAGGAGTTCCAAGGCTTCGATCCGTACGGCGGTGTTCCCGGTGGCGGGGCGCGGCACGCGCTTCCTGCCGGCCACCAAGGCGAGCCCGAAGGAAATGCTGCCCGTGGTCGACAAGCCCCTCATCCAGTACGCCGTGGAGGAGGCCCTTGCCGCCGGCGCGCGCCGCCTGGTGTTTGTCACCGGCGCCTCCAAGCGTGCCATCGAGGACCACTTCGACTCGGACCAGGAACTGGAGAGCATGCTCGAGCGGCAGGGCAAGAGCGACCTGCTGAACCAGGTGCGCAGCGTCCTGCCCTCGTATGCCTCCTGCATCTACATCCGCCAGCCCGCCCCTCTCGGACTCGGTCACGCGGTGCTGTGTGCGCAGCCGGCGGTCGGCGCGGAGCCCTTCTATGTCCACCTCGCCGATGACCTCATCAAGAGCGAGGTCGCCTGCCTCGCCCAGATGGCGGAGGTTTACGAGGCCAAGAAGGCGAGCGTGCTCGGGGTGCAGGTCGTGCCGCGCCGGGACAGCGACAAGTACGGCATCGTGGCGGTGGAGGCCGATGGTTCCGCCACCAGCCGCGTGAAGAGCATCGTGGAGAAGCCCAGGCCCGCCGTCGCCCCCTCGAACCTCGCCGTCGTCGGGCGTTATGTGCTGGCGCCGGCCATCTTCGAGCACCTAGAGAGAATCGGGCACGGGGCGGGGGGCGAGATCCAGCTGACCGACGGCATCGCGGCCCTCATGCGCGAGGAGGCCGTGTATGCGTACCGCTTCAGCGGCAAACGCTACGATTGTGGCAGCAAGCTCGGCTACCTGCAGGCGACCGTCGAGTATGCGCTGGGGCATGAGGCGCTCGGCCGGGACTTCCGCCACTACCTGAAGCACCTCGACATCGACGCCGTCCGCGGGCCGCCGCGCCGCAGGCGCGCGCACGCCCGCAAGAAGAAATAACGCCCCGGACCCTGCCGCGGCGCATTGGGTCTGCGCCTGCGCAACGCGAGCGCACCGGGCCCACGCGCGCGCCGCGCCTCAGGGGCGACTCATGGATGACGCCATTTCATGCGGGCGCGCTTGCGCCGGCGGGGGCAGGCGCGCAAAGTCTCCGCAGTCCCGAACGTCCAAGGAGGACTGTATGGCCAGCCGTCGCTCACCGGAGCGTCCCGCTCCTGCCAAACCTGCACGCCCTGCGCCGCGCAGCGCGGTACCCACGAGCGTCCCGCCAGCGGCACACGTGGCGCTCACGCGCGAGGCGCGCCGGGCGCTGATTGCCGAGAGAGCCTATCTGCGCGCCGAGCGTCGCGGGTTCGGCCCCGGACACGAGACCGAGGACTGGCTCACCGCGGAGGCCGAGGTCGACGCGCTGCTGAAGGTCAGCCTCGGGGGTTCGGCGCAGTAGCGGGCGGGTCCTCGTCCCCCGGGCGCACGCTCGGGGGGCGCAGGCCGTTGGAGTAGAGCACCTTGCCCTCGGGGGTGACGAATACGGCATCGAAGCCGGGCATGCGGTTGATGATTTCGAGGGCCTTCAGGGGGCCGAGCACGAAGGCGGTCTTGGACATGCCGTCGGTCTGCGTCGCCGTCGGCGCGAGCACCGTGGCGCTGCGCACCTTGCTGGCCGAGTGGCCCGTGCGCGGGTCGATGATGTGGTGGTAGCGCACGCCACCCTCATCAAAATAGCGCTCGTAATCCCCCGACGTCGACATGGCGACATCGCTCAGCGGGATGCGCGTGATCACCTTCTGCGGGTCATCGGGATGGCGGATGGCCACCAGCCACGGCCGCCCCATGTGATCGCCGATGATGCGGCTGTCGCCGCCGGCGGTCACCACGGCGTGCGCGATGCCGCGCGCCTTGAGGATGTCGATGCCGCGATCGACGGCGTAACCCTTGCCGATGCCCCCAAGGTCGATGCGCATGCCCGGATGCTCGAAGCGCACCGTGTGGTTGGCTTCATCGAGGAGCATGTTGCGCCAGTTGACCGCCGGCAGGGCGCTCTTGATCTGTGCTTCGGTCGGGTGGATGTGCTTCGGATAGTCGTAGAGGTAACCGACGCTCGCGTAGGTGATGTCAAAGGCCCCCTCGGTAATCTGCGAGTAGTAGGTGGAGAGCTTGATGAGGTCGAACAGCTCCTTGTCCACCTTGACCGGCTCGCGGTTCGCCCGCTCGTTGATCTGCGACAGCTCGCTCTCGGGCTTGTAGTGGCTCATGAGCTCATCGATGCGGCGCATCTCCGCCATCACCGCCTCGATCGCGGCATCGCCCTTCACCGGGTCCTCGGCCCACAGCTGCACGTAAACCCGTGTGCCCATGATCGCCTCGGTGCGATCCATCCACGCGGCCCAGGCGCCGGGGGCAAAACCGAGTGCGAGAACACCAAACACCAGCCACGAACGCATCCGCATGAGCATCGCCGCTAACCCGCCCGTCATGTTGCAGTACGGCTAGCGTACACCCTGGGCACCCGCATGCAGCGCTCCACGTGCGCCAGGGCGGTACCGATACCCGCGCCCGCAGCGTTTGGAGTATTCTCGTGAGCCTTCAATTGTGCGCTCAGGTGCACGGAGAACCGGCCATGAACGTGACGACTTCCAGGGCTTCGATGTGGGGCGCGGTGCTTGCGGCAACATTGCTCGCACTGCCCGTCATCGCCTCGGCACAGGACGCCAGTGGCCCGGTTACTTGCAACGACGGCAGCACGTCCCCGCATGGCGGCCGCGGCGCCTGCAGCGGACATGGCGGCATCAACAAGTCCGCCTCCGCCGCGGCGGCGACCGCACCGGCACCAGCGGCTGCGCCCGCCGCGGCACCGGAGAGCACGAGCAGCAGCGCTGCCACGGTGACCTGCAACGATGGCACCTCGTCCAAGGGCGGACGCGGGGCCTGCAGCGGCCACGGCGGGGTGAACAAGTCCGCCGGCGCAGCGCCCGCAGCCCCCGCGGCGCCTGCTGCGCCCGCGTCCCCGAGCAGCATGAGTGCCGCCACGGCCGGTGCCGCCATGGTCACCTGCAACGACGGCACTTCCTCCAAGGGCGGCCGGGGAGCCTGCAGCGGCCACGGTGGCATCAACAAGTCCGCGGGCACGGCAGCGGCTGCCGCCCCGGCTGCGGCAGCGGCTCCGCGCGTACCGGCGGCGGCCCCGGCGGAGCCTGTGGGACCTGCGATGTCGCGCTCCACGGGCAGCTCGAGCTACACGCCGCCCGCGCAGGCAGCCCCCGGTGGGGGCCCGGGCCAGGTGTGGGTCAATACCAGCAGCAAGGTCTATCACTGCCAGGGCGACGTGTGGTACGGCAAGACCAAGCAGGGCCAGTACATGACCGAGGCGGCGGCAAAGGCCTCCGGGGCGCGGCCCGACCACGGCAAGCCCTGCTCGTGATCTCAGCGGTGCGTACGGCTGCAACAGGGCGGGCGCACCGACTCTCACCGGACCGATGAGCGCATGCTGAGGCGTCGCGAGCTGCTCGCCGGCAGTGTGGGGACGCTGCTCGCGCGGGCTGCCCGGCCGGCCGGCACCGCCGACCCGCACGGCAGTGCGGAAATCCTCGGCACGCTTGCGGGCAAACGGCCGCTGATCCGGCGTGCCTTCCGCCCGCCGAACTACGAGACGCCGCTGCGTGATCTGGTCGCGCCCTTCACGCCCAACGATGCATTCTTCGTGCGCTACCACCTCGCCGTCATTCCCGAAGTGGACCCGCACAGCTGGCGGCTCGCCGTCGGCGGTGCGAGCGCCGGGCACGCACTGTCGCTGTCGCTGCGGGATCTGCGCGAGAACTTCGAGCCGGCGACCGTGGTCGCGGTGAACCAGTGCTCGGGCAATCGCCGCGGACTTTTCACCCCGCGCGTACCGGGCGTGCAGTGGGGCAACGGGGCCATGGGCAACGCCCGCTGGAGCGGGGTGCGGCTGCGTGACGTGTTGCAGCGCGCAGGCGTGGCCGCCGATGCGCTCGAGATCTGGCTCGAGGGCGCCGACGGACCGGTGCTGCCCGCGACGCCGCGGTTTCAGAAGAGCCTGCCGGTTGAACGTGCGCTGGATGAGAACACCCTGATCGCGCTGCAGATGAACGACGCGCCGCTGCCGCACTGGAACGGCGCGCCGGCGCGTCTGGTGGTTCCGGGCTGGACCGGCACCTACTGGATGAAGCATCTCACCGCGATCCGCATCGAGCCGAAGCCGCTGGAGAGCTTCTGGATGAAGGCCGCGTACCGCGTGCCGACGGGCGCCTTTCCGGGAGCCCGCTTCGCAAGCCAGGAGAACCCCGACACTACCCCCATCACCGAGATCCTCGTGAACTCCCTGATCACGAGCCACGTCTGGGGGGCGCGCGTGGCGCAGGGCCGGCGCGTCACCGTCGCGGGCAAGGCCTGGGACAACGGCGCCGGGATCGAGCGCGTGGAGTACTCGATCGACGGGCGCCAGAGCTGGCGCGAGGCCGTTCTCGGGAGCGAGCTCGGGCGCTTTGCCTGGCGCGAGTTCAGCGTGCCGCTCGAGCCGGCACAGCGCGGCAGCCTCGAGGTGGCGGTGCGCGCGCGCAGCAGGAGTGGCCTCGAGCAGCCGCAGAAGCTCACCTTCAACCCCTCCGGTTACCACGACAACATCGTGCAGAGCCTGACGCTGGAGGTGACGTGAGACGCACCGCGGCGGTGCTGAGCGCCGCCGTGCTGCTGCTCGGCACAGCGGGCGCGCAGGCGCAGGGGGGCGCGGCCGGCGAGGCCGGCGTGCAGCTCAAGGCCGGCGCCGGCCGCGAAGTGACGACGTCCCGCTGCATCATCTGCCACAGCCTTGAGTACATCCCGGCCAACGCGCCGGCGATGGACCGGGCGGCGTGGCAGAAGACGCTGCAGAAGATGCGCGAGCGCTTCGGCGCGCCGATCGACGAGGAGGAGGCGCGCACCATCCTCGATTACCTCAGCACCAATTACGCAAGGAGGAGCTAGCGCGCTCAGGTCCCGGCGCCGAACGTATCGCAGCCCTGGAGGGAGCCGTCGCTGAGCCCGCGCCGGAACCAGCCGGTCCGCTCCGCGGCACTGCCGTGGGTGAAGGATTCCGGGACGACGAAGCCGCGCGTGCGCTTCTGCAGGGTGTCATCACCCACGGCGGCGGCAGCGCGCAGCCCCGACTCGACGTCCCCCTGCTCGAGGATGTGCTTGGTCTGGTCGGCGTGCTTTGCCCACACTCCGGCGAAGCAGTCGGCCTGCAGTTCCAGGCGCACGGACAGCTGATTCGCCCGCGATTCCGAGGCGCGCGCCTGGGCCGCGCGCACCTTGTCGGATATGCCGAGCAGGTTCTGCACGTGGTGGCCAACCTCGTGGGCGAGCACGTAGGCCTCGGCAAATTCCCCCGGCGCCTGGAACTCATCGGCCAGCTGCTGAAAGAAGCTCAGATCCAGGTACACCTTGCGATCGAGCGGGCAATAGAACGGCCCCGCCGCAGCACTGCCGGACCCACACGCGGTGGGCATCTGGTCGCGATACAGCACCAGCTTCGGCGGGATGTACTGCAGGCCGTTGGCCTGGAAGATCGCGCTCCAGGTGTCCTCGGTCTCCCCGAGCACCGCGGCGATGAAGCGCCCCTGCTGGTCCTGGGGCGCGCCGGACGTGACCGCCGGCGCCGGGGACTGGCTGGGCACTGCGCTCATCAGGCCGAGGATGATGCGCGGATCGATGCCGAAGAAGTACGAGGCGATCAGCGCAAGCAGCGTCCCGCCGAGTCCGATCTTCAGGCCGCGGCCGCCGCCGGTGCTGCCGCGCACGTCCTCGACGTTGCTGCTTTGGCGAAGCTCATCCCAGCGCACGGGCATTACTCCTGGGGGTTCACGGCACGCTATACCGCGGGTGCGCGCGAACGCAAGCTCACCGCGGACGGCGCACCGGTCCGTGACGCGGCGCGGGCATCTTGAGCGAATTGTAGAGCGACTCGGTGAAGGCGTCGGTGTCCACGAAAGCCTTCGGTGGTGAGTAGCGCGCGCTGAAGGCGCCGAGGAGCTTCTCCTGCTTCATCTGCTCGAGCGTCTTGCCGGCGGCGAGCGCCTGCTCGACGAGCGCCGTCGTCGACTTGAGCATTTCGGCGTATTCGCGCAGGTCCGCCACCGTCGCCACCTCGCCGTGACCGGGGATGATCTGGGTGTCCGGCGGCACGCTGAGCGCCACGTCCTCGCACGCGGCGATCATGCCGCGCACGTTGCCGCCGCCGTTCGTGTCGATAAACGGGAAGCCGTACCGCACGAAGATATCGCCCATGTGCACCGCCTTGGCGCGCGGGAAGAACACCACCGAGTCCCCGTCGGTGTGCGCGTGCGGGTAATGGCGCACGCGCACCGCCTCACCGTCCAGGTAGAGCGTCAGCTGCTGCTCGTAGGTAATCGATGGCAGGCCCGCGGCGGGCACCGGCTTCATTTCCTTTGCGATCGAGCCGCCGTTGCCGATGATGCCGCCGCTGGCGAGCCGGCTGCGCAGCTGCGTCTGGCCGATGACGATTGCCCCGCCGCGGGCGAAGGTCTCGTTGGCGTCGGTGTGATCGTAGTGGTAGTGCGTATTGATGATGAAGCGGGGCGGCTGCCCGGCGCCGAGCGCCTTGAGCGCGGCACCGATGCGCTCGGCCAGGACCCCGAACTCATCATCCACCAGCAGCACGCCGTCAGCCCCGGTGAGCGCGGCGATGTTGCCGCCGGCACCCCTGAGGAGGTACAGACCGTTGCCGAGGGGGGCGCTCTTGATCTCGACCTGGCTCAGGTCCTCCGGCTGCGCGGATGCGCCGCCGGCAAGGCCCGCCAGCAGCAGCGCGCAGACGATCCCGGGCACTCTCATGCAGGCTCCTGTACGCAAAGGCGTGCGAGCGGAGCATGCTAGCACACCGGTTT
>DATIXW010000155.1:0-3608 GCA_035518135.1 Steroidobacteraceae bacterium | reverse complement strand
GCTCCGGCACCGTACACGGCGAGGAGCCACACGGCCTGATAACCGAGCGCATTCCCCCAAAGACTCATGCGTCCCCGGCGTTCAGTAGTGCGCGGTAGGCGGGGCGCGCAAACAGCATCTGCGCGACGCCGATCGAGCGCTCGCGAAACCCGCCCTCGCAATAGGCGAAATAGAAGTCCCACAGCCGCACGAAGCGCTCGTCAAAACCCTGCGCCCGCACCTGGTCCAGATGCGCCAAGAAAGCAGCCCGCCATGCGGCCAGAGTGCGCGCGTAGGAGAGCCCGAAATCCTCAAGACTGATGAGTCCCAGGTCGCTGACTTGCGTCTTGGCGGCGAGCATCGCCGCGATCGAGGGGATGAAGCTGCCGGGAAATACGTGCCGCTTGATGAAGTCCACCGAGCGCAGCGCCTGCGCGTAGCGGTGGTCTTCAATCGTGATGGCCTGCAGCAGGGCGAGGCCATCGCTCTTGAGCAGCCGCGTCAGCTGCCCGAAGTAGGTCGCAAGATAGTCTGCCCCGATCGCTTCGATCATCTCGATCGAGACAAGCTTGTCGTACTGGCCGCTGAGATTGCGGTAGTCCTCCAGCAGCACCGTAACGCGTCCGGCAAGTCCGGCCCGAGTTATGCGCTCCTGCGCGAGAAGCTGCTGTTCGCGCGAGATCGTCGTCGTGGTGATGCGGCAGCCGTAGCGCGTGGCGGCATGCAGCGCGAAGCCGCCCCAGCCGGTGCCGATCTCCAGGACATGATCCGCAGCGTTCAGGCGCAGGCGGGCGCAGATGCGCTCGAGTTTGCGCTCCGAGGCCTGCTCCAGCGTGCGGTCCGCTGCCGTCCACAGCGCTGAGGAATACATCAGATCGGGAGACAAGAACAGCGCGAAGAACTCGTTGCCGAGGTCGTAGTGGGCGGCGATGTTGCGGCGGCTGCCGGCGAGCGTATTGCGTCTGAGGGCGTGGGCGAGGCGCAAGAACGCCCCGCCGAGGCGTGCAGTACCGCGCTCCATGTCATCGAGCAGCGCACGGTTTCGCACTAGGATGCGGATCAGCGCCACGAGGTCGTCGCACTCCCAGTGCCCGGCCATGTAGGCCTCCGCGGCCCCGACGCTGCCGCGCGCCGCCAGCGCCCCGTAGAAGGAGCCGTCCCGGATGCGCACGTGCGCCTGCAGCGGCGCCGCGCGAGCACCGTACGCGCTCACGCCCCAGGCGTCTTCGAGCACGATGTATCCGTCGCTGAGCGCGGCGAGACGCTGTAGCACGCGCTCGCGCAGCATGCGGCTCCAGCGGCCCATGCGCAGGTTAGCGGCGGGGGTGCCGGCTAGAGTGCGGCTGACGGGGTTCATCGGGGTTGCACCTGCGTGTCCGGGTGGGGATAGAAAGGGGTGCGCTTCAGCCACAGCCGTAGCGCCTGCCAGTAGATTGCGCCGGTAACCTGTGCACTCATGAGCGGATAGCGCCATAGCACGCGACGGAGCGCGGCGGCATCGAGCGGGCGTCTTTTCAAGCTGAGCGTGGCGTCGAACTCGGGCTGCGCGCCGCGCAGCACCTGCATGTGCACGAACAGCTGCTGTCCCGGCGGGGTGAAGCGCCACGCGTAGGCATGCTCCATGGGCAGAAAGGGCGAGACGTGGAAGGCCTTGGCGAAGCGCCACTCAAGCGCGCGCCCGCGCGTTTCGGCCGCCGCGGCCGCGAGCACGTAGGCATGTCGCTCATGCCAAGGCGTGTTGGTGATTTCGGCCACGATGCAATCGAGATCGTCGGCTGCCGCAGAGGCGTAGCAGTAGTAAAACGACACGGGGTTGAAGCTGTAGCCGGCATAGCGCAGGTGCGCCAGTAAGCGGATGGGGCCGCCGGGTCGGCGCCCGGTGACGCGCGCTGCGCACTCGCGCACTGCTTCGGCGAGACCGAGCTGCGGCGGCCCGAGAAAATCTTCGCGGCGAAACTGCGCGAGGTTGCGCCGCTCGATGGACCACAGCCAGCGTCCGCAGAACGCACGCTCAAGCTCATCGAGATCCAGATACAGCTGCCCGATCCGATACTGAAATTCGTGTCGGTGCGGAGTGTGGCGGCGATGGCGTACCACGCCCTCGTAAACCGCGCTTGCGAGCGTGGCAGCGGCACTCATGCCGCGGGCTCAGGCAGCGCAGGGCGGTTGTACTCGCCGTGTGGGACGGAGGCTGCTCGCGGGGTGCCCCAGCGCACGCCCAGGGCGCGGCACACGTCGAGCGCGCTGCGCAGGCCGTCCTCGTGAAACCCCCAGCCCCAATAGGCACCCGCGAACCAGGTGCGGCGCCGTCCCTGGATCTCGGGCCGGCGCGCCTGCGCCGCGACGGCGGCAGCGCTGTAGAGCGGGTGCGCATAAACGAGGCGGCGCAGTATCTTGCTTTCGCGGATCGCGGCCTTGGGGTTCAACGTAACGATGAACGGTTGGGGCGAGCGGATTCCCTGCAGCAGGTTCATGCAGTAGCTCACCGTGCAGGCATCGTGCGCGCGCCCTGGTACCAGCGCATTCCACGCCGCCCACGCGCGTGGATTCCGCGGAAGCAACGCGGCATCGGTGTGCAGCAGCACTTCGTTTGTCTGGTACTCAATCGAGCCCAGCAGCTCACGTTCGCGTGCGTCCGCGTCTTCTAGCAGGGCCAGCGCCTGGTCGCTGTGGCAGGCAAGCACCACGTGATCGAAGCGCTCAACGCCGGCGGCACTGGCGAGCGTCACGCCGCCGCCATCGCGGCGCACGCCACGCACGCCGCAGCCCAGGCGCTCGTGCACGCGCCAGCGCGCACGCAGGGCGTGCACGTAGCTCGCAGAGCCCCCGCACACCACGCGCCACATGGGCCGGGCGCGCAGCTGCAGCATGTTATGGTTAGCCATGAAGTGCACCAGGAACTGCGCCGGAAAGGACAACACATTGCGCGCTGGTGCCGACCACAGCGCGCAGGCCATGGGCACCAGGTGCTCGTCGCGGAACGCAGCCCCATAGCCGTGCGTGCCGAGATATTCGCCCAGCGTCGGTCCCGGAGCGGGCTGCCTGAGCAACCCCGGTGCCTCACGGTAGAAGCGCAGCAGGTCGCGCAGCATGCCCAGAAATCGGGGAGAACAAAGATTGCGCCGCTGGCAGAACAGGGCGTTCAGGCCGGTGGTGTTGTATTCCAGGCCGCTCGCCTCATTGCGCACCGAGAAACTCATGCTCGTCGTCTGGGTGCGTACCCCGAGCTCTTCGAACAGGCGCGTCAGGAGCGGATAGTGGCGCGCGTTGTGGACGATGAAGCCGGTGTCTACGGCGTAGCGCTCACCGTGCAGCTCGATGTCGTGGGTGTGCGTGTGGCCGCCAAGGTAGTCGTTGGCCTCAAAGAGAGTGACTTCGTGCTCTTTTGACAGAAGCCACGCACTCGCAAGGCCCGCGATGCCCGAACCCACTACGGCAACACGCACGGCTCTTCAGCGCTCCATGCGGCGGCGGACGTGCGCCGGGATCGGTCGCAGGCGTTGCACGAGGCCGCACGCGGCCAGGAGCCTGAGTCCGTAGTAGGTGAGGTCCAGCTCCCACCAACGGAAGCCCTGCCGCACCGAGCCGGGAAAGAAGTGATGGTTGTTGTGCCAGCCCTCGCCGAAGGT
>DATIXW010000154.1:0-3186 GCA_035518135.1 Steroidobacteraceae bacterium | reverse complement strand
CGGCGCAGTGCGCGAAGGCCTGGTTGAACAGCGAGGCGAAGGTCACGAGCTTTACGATGAGCGTGTCATCCGTCGGCACTGCACCCGGGATCACGAAGCCGAGCCGCGACACGATAAAGCCGCTCACAAGCGCCGCGGCCGTCATGAAGATGACCCCGGCCCCGTAGAGGATGAGCGCCGCGCGTACCGCCGGCTGCGACAGACCGCGGCGCACGGAGAACTCCGTGAACGCGAGCAGGATCACGTACATGAACGCGATCAGGACGCCGTGCACCAGGGCCGACAGGGGCGCCGTGGTGCGCAGCTGGGATACCACCTGGCTGGCATCGTGTGCATGCAGGCTCGGGTGATGCGCCATGGCCAGGATCTGGAGGACCGGAACGAGCATCAGCGCCAGCGCGGCAACGCGCACCAGCCCCTGATCCTCCACAGCCGCGCGTTTCTCAGTCATCGAACGCTCCGCTTCCAGGCTTTCGACTACGATAGCGGGCCGCCGGCAGGCGTTGCCGGACACTCCCGGGGTCGATGTCCGGCTATGAGTTCCCGCAAGACGAAGACCGCCGATGCGCGGGCCCGCCGCAGCCGCGCGGCGCTCCTGGACGCCTTTTTCGTGCTCGTGCTCTCGCGCGCCTACGAGGAAGTCACCGTGCAGACGATCGCCGCACATGCCGGCGTGGGACACTCCACGTTCTACGCGCATTTCTCGAGCAAGAACGCGCTGCTGGCCGCAAGTCTCGCCCGCCCCTTCAGCATCCTCGCCGACACCGTACGCGAGCCCGACAACACACCGGCGCTCATCGCCGTCCTCGCGCACTTCTGGGCAAACCGCGCCCGGGCACGCGAAGTCTTCACCGGCACGATGCGCCGCCATGCGGTCGCGGTCCTTACGCGCCTCATCGAGCAGCGGCTGCGCCGGGACGGCAGCGGGCGCATGCCGCCACTGCCAATGCCGGCGCGGCTCGTGGCGATCCAGCTCGCGGAGCTGCTGTTCGCGCCGCTCTGCGCGTGGCTCATGGGTGAGTCGGCCTGCTCCGCCGCGAAACTGGCCCAGGCACTGCGGCGCTGCACGCGCGCCGTGACCGCGGTGATGGGCATCGCGTAAGCGAGCCTCCCGCAGATACCGGCAATGACCGATTGCTGATTGAAATCAGCTGCGGTAACAGGGGCTCAGTTGCGCGTCACCTTCGGACAGAGTCTTGACCTTAGCCCCGCGAAGGCGCCCGCAACCCGCATCCTCTGAGGGCACACGGTTACACCTGCTGCATCCGCCGACCGACAGGCTCCCCGCCTGCGCCGCACCGAGTCTTACCAAGAGGGCCGACCGTTCCATGAAGCCGCGATCGCGAATCCTGCACGCTCATTCTGCAGTCGGGGTGTGGCTGCTGCTCGTGGTGCTCGCAGGGGCTGCCGCTGCCGATCCGCAGGAGGGCCCGCAGGTGAGGAAGTGGCGCGAGGACCTGGCTGTCCTTCGCGAGCAGATGCCGAAGAGTCACGGAAACCTGTTTCATACGATGACCCGCGCGCAATTCGACGGTGCGCTCGATGCCCTGGAAGGCGCGCTGCCGGGGCTGACGGACAGCCAGGTGAAGCTCGGGATCATGCAGCTAGTCGCGATGGTGGGTGACGGCCATACCCGGGTGCGCCTCGAGAGCTTGGGCAACCACGCCCTCCCCGTCCGACTGCACTTCTTCGCCGACGGGCTCTACGTCGTGTCCGCCGCCAGGACCTATGCGGACCTCGTCGGCGGCAGGGTGAAAAAGATCGGCGTGATGCCGGTCGAGGATGCGTACGGCGCCGTGCGCCCGTTGGTGTCGGTCGATGCAGATAACGAGGGCCGTCGACGGCTGCTCGCGGTAAATCTGCTGGTTATGCCGGAGGTACTGCACGCGATCGGGGCGATCAGCGGCACCGAGCTCGTAGAGCTCACCGTCGACAAGGGTGGGCGGGAAACGACCCGCACGGTGTCCGCCGGCTTGCCCGGCTCCTGGAGCGATCCGGGGTGGCCGATGGAGCCGCAGGGCTGGGTCGGTGCGCGCGAGCGCGCCGCGAACCCGCCGCCACCCTGGCTGCAGCATCCTGAGAAGCACTACTGGCATGCCTTCCTGCACGGTGGCAGGACGCTGTATGTCCAGTACAACCAGGTCGAGGATGAGCCGGGAGGCGAGCCGATCTCGGTCTACTTTCCGCACCTGTTTGCGCAGGCCGACCGGCAGGGAGTGCAGCGCGTCATCATTGACGTGCGCCTGAACGGAGGGGGCAACAACGAGCTGAACCGGCCGATCTGGCATGCCCTGCTCAGGAGCGATCACCTCAATCAGAAGGGCCGCCTGTGGGTCCTCATCGGTCCGAAGACCTTCTCTGCAGCGATGAACTTCGTCGACGATATGGAACTGAACACCCGCGCCATGTTTGTGGGTGAACCGACCGGTGAAACACCGAACATGTGGGGCGATCCGGTCAGACTGACGCTGCCCAACAGCGGTATCGTCATCCAGACCTCCACCCTGTGGTGGCAGCTGGAGGATCCGCGCGACCAGCGTGCGTTTCGCGCGCCCGACATTCCCGCGCAGATGCGCTTCGCCGACTACGCCAACAACGTCGATCCGGTGTTGAACGCCATCCCCTGAGCCCTTACACCCGGGCATCCCGGGTGCGCGCTCAGCGTCGCTGCACGCGCAGGTCGGCGGAGGGGCGCAGGACGCGCAGACGCTGGGTATCGCCGGAGGGCTTGCGGATCTCCACCTCGCGCCATTGCCGCTGCGGCGCGAGCGGCATCTTGAGGATGGCCTGGCGCGCTTCCGCCAGCTGGAACTTGAGCAGCGGCCGCAGCGCATCGAGAGGCTCCGCGCTGATGCGCTCCGCCTCGGTCTCCGCCAGCTCGCCGTCGCAGAAGGCACGGAAGTACTCGCCGAAGCGCTCCTCGTACAGCGCCAGCGGCTCGGTGATCGCGGCGTCGTGCATCAGGTGCTCGGCCAGGTGCTGGGCACACAGGAAGCTCGAGCTGCAGCGCACGTAGTTGCCGTGCTCGGCCAGGACCGCATTGGTGTAGTCGCGGTACCCGTAGAAGAGCTCGAAAAGCCGGCGGCGCTTGTGTCGGGTCAGCTGCCGCAGGCGCAGGTAGTCGAACAGCCCCGTCTTGTGCACGAGGTTCAGTGCCGCGGTGCGCAACGCGATCACCTGGGCCTC
>DATIXW010000153.1:0-20757 GCA_035518135.1 Steroidobacteraceae bacterium | reverse complement strand
GTCCCGCTGCAGGCCGCCCCGACATCAGCTGCGGTGCGTGCCGCGCACGTGTGCCGCGGGCCGCCGGGCACCGGGCGCATCGCCGTGCGTGAGCCCATCGAGGATGCCGCACGCGCGCTTCGTGCGCGTTGGCTGGCATTGACTGCGCAGCGCCTTCAACTGCAGCTCCAGCTTTTGCAGCTCGGCAATGCGCGCGGCGACGTGCGCGACGTGCTCATCCAGCAGTGCGTGCGCCGCCGCGCAGCGGTTGCGCGGCAGGTCATCGCGGAACTGCAGCAACTGGCGGATCTCATCCAGGGTCATGTCAAGCGCGCGGCAGTTGCGGATGAAGGCGAGCCGCTCCACGTGCTCGCGCGCGTACAGCCGGTAGTTGCCGCCGGTCCGCTCCGGAGCCGGCAGCAGCCCCTCGCGCTCGTAGAAGCGGATGGTTTCCGCCTGACACTGGGCACGCCGGGCAAGCTCGCCGATCCTCAGTCGCGGTTCCATGGGACTTGACCTTAAAGTAACTTCAGGGTTTTCAATCATACGCCGCGGTGCTGGCCCCTGGGGCGCATGGAGGGGCCGCCGTACAGGAACTCAGTGAGGAAATCCGCGCATGACGGGTCACCACGAACACGGCAAGCACATTGCGCACCACCATCATCACCATCACGGACACGGTGGGGATCATGCACACGGCGCCGCAGCGCCGGCCGGTAGTGCGCGACGCCTGCTCCTTGCGTTCGGCATTCTTGCCGTTTTTACCCTCATCGAGGCCGCCGGCGGTTACCTCGCCAACTCCATCGCGCTGCTGGCCGAGGCCGCACACATGCTGGCCGACTGCGCCTCGCTCCTGCTCGCCATCATCGCCCTCCGTGTCAGTGAGCGCCCCGCCGATCTGCGGCGCACCTACGGACACCGTCGCTACCAGCCACTCGCCGCGTTCGTGAACGGTGAGGCACTGCTGCTGCTGACCTGCGGGGTCGTCTACGAGGCCGTGCTGCGGCTCGTGCACCCCCCGCCGGTGCAGGGACACCTGATGCTCGCGGTGGCGCTGCTGGGTGCTGCCGCCAACTTCGCCGCCTTTCTCGCCCTCTCCGGCGCACGCTCCCTCAACGAGCGCGGCGCGCGCGCCCACGTCGTGAGTGACCTGCTCGGCTCGGGTGCCGCGAGTGTGGCCGCACTGCTCATCATCTACCGCGGCTGGACGCTCGCTGACCCGCTGCTGTCACTGCTGGTTTCCATCCTCATCGCCCGCTCCGCCTGGCGGCTGATCCGCGAATCTGCGGACGTGCTTCTGCAGAGCGTGCCCGCGGACTTCGACGTGGCACGCATCGAGGCGGCACTCGTTGGCCAGGTGCCGGGGCTGATCAACGTGCACCACGTGCATTGCTGGTCCATGACAGGGGAGCTGCCCACCGTCACGCTCCACGCCCACCTGGCGGCGGGCACCGGTCACCAGGCCACCCTGGCGGCGATCCATGCGCGGCTTAAGCAGCAGCTGCGCGCTGAGCACATCACGGTGCAGATCGAAGAGGAAGGCTCGTGCGAGCAGCCCGAGTGAGGGGCGCCGCACCTCCTTAAGAAGGAGCCGGGGTCGCGCGCGCGGGTCGACGAACGGGGCCTCGTGGCGTCAAAGCGCGTTCCCGGATCGCACCACCTCGCGCGGGACGAACGTGTGGGCGCGAGGCGGCGTTCAAACGCCGGGCCCCGCAGTAGCATCCAAGCTCGCATGGACTTCCCTGCCACCGGGGCCTGAGCGATGGAAACCCTGCGCTCGGGCTGAGCTCCACAAAAGCGGGAACAGCGGATGCTCCAGCGGGGCACCCGGCGGTAGCTGCTGCTCGAGGCCCGGAAAGTCCGGCGAGGTCTGCCAGTGCCGCGGGGCGTGCCGCACGTCATCGCCGATGACGCGCACCGAGAAGACTCGCCGCCGCTCGCCTACCCCGACGCCCGCGGCAGCGTGCAGCGTCAGCATGTGGAAGCACACGGCGTCGCCGGGCTCGAGCTCCCAGCCGAGGATGCGGTGCTGCTCACGGTGCGCCTCGATGTCGGGCAGGTCCGCGAGTGTGCCTTCGGGAAACCACTTCGCCTGCGCATCCATGAACGAGCGCGGCATGAGCCACGGACCGCGGTGCGAGCCGGCGACGAATTCCAGCGTGGACTCACGCCGCACCGGGTCCACCGGGATCCAGAAGCTGCAGTTCTGCTCGCCCTCGATGTTGTAGTACGGCTGGTCCTGGTGCCACGGCGTACGCGCGCGGGTACCGGCTTCCTTGGTGAGCATGTGATCGTGGTACAGGCGCGCCCGAGCGCTGCCCATGAGCCCGGCGGCGACCTCACCGAGCGCGGACTCGAAAATGAACCGGCGATAGTGCTCGTTGTGCTGCCAGCAGCAGAAGTCCTCGAGGAACCAGCCCGGATCCTCCGGGCGGCTGGCCACCTTGGCACGCGGACTTGGGTGGGCGAGGTTCGCATCGATCCCGGCACGCAGGCCTGCAACTTCGTCGTCGCGCAGCAGCCCGCGCAGCACGACGGCCCCGTCGGCGCGGAAGGCCGCCACCTGCGCGGCCTGCAGTCGAAAGTGGTCGTGCCTGACATTGCCCATTCGCGCCCCGCCCGGACCAGGAGTTCTTCAATTGTAGTGCACCCGCAACAGCCGCCCCAAGCCGAGCCCGCGCCGCGCACGTGCACCGGTCAGAGGTTGCCGACGGGCATCGCAGTCACGCCCGCCTGCAGGCGCGACCTCCTCTGACATTGCCGCTGTTTGGGCCGCGCCATCATGGGGCCCGCTCATTTTCCACCACAGGAAAGCCCCATGACGCCACGATCAGCACTGCTGCCCCTCACCGTGCTCGCCTGCGCGTGGCTCGCCGGCTGTGCCAGCGAAGGGCCCGCGCCGCGCGAGGAAATGGCGCGTGCCCAGGCGCTGGTCACGCAGGCCGACAAATCGAATGCGCAGCGCTATGCGGCGGCGGATCTGCAGCGCGCGCATGACGAGCTGGCGGCGGCGCAGCGCGAATACGATGCCGGCACGTTCAACGAAGCGCGTGCGGCGGCCGAATCCGCGGCCGTCGACGCCGACCTCGCCAGCGCCCGCGCCGCCGCAGCACAGGAACGGCAGGCCGCCACCCAGGTGATCCAGAGCAACAGCTCGCTGCGCAACGAGGCGGAGCGCGCCGCCGATGCCAGCAGCGCCGCGCCAGCGCCACCGCCGCCCGCCACGCCGCAGTAAAGGAGCGACCCATGCGCAACGTTCTCATCATCAGCAGCGTAGCGCTGGCGCTCGCCAGCTGCGCGACCACGCCGCCGCACAGCGCTCGACTGGATCGGGCGCACACCGAGGTGGACACGCTCGCACAGGATCCGCTGACCCAGCAGGTCGCCGCACAGGACCTGGAGTCAGCGCGTCAGCGTCTGCAGCAGGCCGACGCGGCACTGCAGGACAAGCGGCCAGCGGAGGAAGTTGACCACCTCGCGTATCTGGCTGAACGCCACGCGCAGGCGGGCGAGGCGCGCATCGAGGCCGCCCGGGCCCATCAGGAGGTGGCGCGCGCCGACGAGGAGCGCAATCGCGTGCTACTCGAGGCGCGGGCGCGCGAGGCGCAGAACGCCAAGGCGCAACTCGCCGCGACACAGGCACAGCTGGCGGACCTCAAGGCGAAGCAAACCGACCGCGGGCTGGTCGTCACGCTCGGGGATGTGCTCTTCGACACCGGCCGTGCCACCCTCAAGCCGGGGGCGGACCTCACGCTCGACCGGCTGGCCGCAGTCATGAAGGACCATCCGCAGTCCAAGGTCAGCATCGAGGGCTTTACCGACAGCCGTGGTTCGGATGAGTACAACGACGCCCTGTCACAGCGACGGGCCGACGCCGTGGCGGCCGCGCTCGTGCGCCGCGGCGTATCCCCGGACAACGTCCGCGCGGAGGGGCGTGGCAAGGCATTCCCGGTGGCCACCAATGACACGCCCGCGGGACGGCAGCAGAACCGGCGCGTTGAGATCGTGTTCGCGAACGGCCCGAGCCGTCTCGCGCAGTCCGCGGGCGACTCGGATTCCGACACCGAGCGGCGCTAGAGGTCGCGCACCGGTCGCGGGTGCAGGCGGTGCGCCTGCGCCCGTGGCAGGTGCATTCGACAAGCGCGCCGGCTCTCCGTAGCATCGTGCAGCCCGCTGGCTCGGCTGCACGATCATGACCGATGCTCCTTCCCCTTCACGGCGTCGCGAGCGCACGCGCGCGGCGCGCAATATCGGACCTTCGTTCGCGCCGCTGCCGCGGCTGACCAATCCCTGGCGGCCGCTCGAGGTACTCGACGCCGAGCAGGTAGAGCGCATCCTGGGCGCGGCATTTCAGATACTGGAGGAAGCCGGACTGGAGATGCGCAGCCCCGCGGCGCGCGCGATCCTGCACGGCGCCGGCGCGCAGGTCGACGAGCAGACGCAGCTGGTGAGGATCGGACGCGACATCGTGCAGGCGCAGCTGGCATTCGCACCCGAGCGCTTCGTCCTGCATGCGCGCAATCCCGCCCGCGACCTGCACGTGGGGGACAACGTGGTCAACTTCGGCCCGGTCAACGGTGCGCCGAACATCACCGACCGGGAGGGCGGCCGGCGCTACGGAGACCTCGAGGCCTTTCGCAATATTCTCAAGCTCACTCACGCGCTCGGCGTGCTGCACTGGCAGGGCGGCATCGTGGTCGAGCCGGTGGACGTGCCGGTGGCGATCCGGCACCTGCGCACCTATCAGGCGCACATTGAGTGCGCGGACATCGTGTGGGCGGCCCGCGGCATCGGCGGCATTCAGGCCGAGGATGCGATCGCGATGTCCGCCATCGAGCACGGCTGCAGCGTGCAGCAGCTCGGAGAGCGGCCGACGCTCATGACGGTAACCAACGTCAACTCGCCGCGCCGCGTCGACGAGGAGATCCTCGACAACATCATGGTGATGGCGCGCCACGGGCAGTGCGTGGTCATCACCCCCTTCACCCTCATGGGCGCGATGGCGCCCGTCACGCTCGCCGGTGCCCTGGTGCAGCAGACCGCCGAGGCGCTCGCCGTCGTGACCCTGTGCCAGCTGATACGCCCCGGGACGCCGTGCGTGATGGGCGGCTTCACGTCCAACGTCGACATGCGCACGGGCTCCCCCGCCTTCGGCACCCCGGAGTACGTGCACGCAGTCATCGCCACCGCGCAACTGGGCCGACGCCTGAAACTGCCGGTGCGCACCAGCGCCGTCAATGCCTCGCCGGTGGTCGACGCCCAGTCGACCTACGAGACCGCGTTCTCGCTGCAGGCGGCGATCCTCAGCAGCAGCCACCTGATCAATCACGCCGCCGGGTGGCTCGAGGGCGGACTGTCCGCCTCGCTCGAGAAGATCGTGGTCGACGCGGAGCTGCTGCGTAACTGGGCCGAGATCCTCAAGCCGGTGAGCTTCAGCGACGACGACCTCGCCGTGCAGGCCATCAAGGACACCGCCGCCGGCGGCCACTTCTTCGGCTCGAGCCACACGCTTGCGCGCTACGAGTCCGCCTTCTACCGGCCACTGCTCTCGGACTGGTCCAACTTCGAGAACTGGCGCGACGCGGGCGCGCGCAACGCCACCGAGCGGGCCACCGGCATCTGGAAGAAGATGCTCGCCGAATATGCCCCGCCGCCGCTCGACCCGGCCGTGAAGGAAGCGATCGCGGCCTACGTGGCGCGGCGCACCGCCGAGCTCTCCGGCCCCGCCTGAGCGCGGACCTGCGGATCGCGCCCGTGACACAGTGGATCGGCAACGCGCGCATGTACGCGGTGACCCCGGCGGTGGAGAGCGCATGGCGCGAGCTCCTGCAGCACGTGGCCGCCGAAGCGGGCGTCGCGCTCGAATACCTCCCCTACCCAGCGCCCCAGCCGCTCGAGCGGCTGTGGGCGCGCGAGGATCTCGGGGCGGTGTTCATGTGCGGCTACCCGCTGGCGCTCGGGCTCGCGCCGGTGATCCCGCTCGCCGCTCCGATCCCGAGCGCCCCCTGGGCCGGCGGTGAACCGGTGTACCGCACCGATCTTATCGTGCGCGCGGACGCACCTTACCGAACGCTCGAGGACACCTTTGGCGGCCGCGCCGGCTGGACGGTGAGCCATTCGCAGTCCGGCTTCAACGCCTTTCGTCACGAGCTCCTGTCCTACCGCACGCCCGCACGACCGCGGCTCTATGCTCACATGCAGGGCGAACTCGTGACCGCACGCAGCGTGCTCGATGCGGTGCGCGAGGGGCGCCTCGACGTCGGTCCCCTCGATGCCTACTGGCACCTGCTGATCGCGCGCCATGCCCCCGAACTGACGCGCGACGTGCGCATCCTCGCTTCGACGCCGCTCACTCCTATCCCGGCATTCGTCGCCGCCGCGGCGGCACCACCGGAACTGGTGCAGCGCCTGCAGGCAGCCTTCGTGATGGCCGCGCAACGACCGTGGTTTGCCGCTCTGGCGCAGGTGCTGCTGCTTCGGGGATTCGCCGCCGTGGATGGCGCGCGCTACCAGGTGCTGCTGCGCTGGGACAAGGAAGCACGCGCGGCCGGTTACGAGCTGCCGGCGTAGGACTGTGCTTCAGGCAGCGCCCGCCGGCGCGCGCCCCGTGGGATGCACGAGCACGTCGTGGGCGCGGAACAGGTAGCGCCGCGCGACCTCGAAGTAGGTGCGATACACCAGGCCCCCGTTCTCGGCGATCAGCCGCTCGCGGATCACGCGGTAGCGCGCCGGGTACTCGTACCAGGGCACGAGCGGGGACTCGTGGTGCAGGGAGTGCAGGTTGTTAAAGAGAAACAGCGGCCCCAGGATCCAGGAATCCTCCACGATCGCGACGCGCTGCGGCACCTCCGGCCGCGCCCGGTGCTCGGCAAATGAACGGATCAGCTGGATGCCGTTCGCCGGTACCGCGAGCGCGAGGAAGTAGATCCACAGCGGCATCCCGCACACCCACTTGATCCACACGATGACCGGGATGCACCACAGCAGATGTTCGAGCCACACCGTGCCCACGCCCTGCTGGCCGCGACGCACGGCGCGCGCCTCGGCGTAGAGAAAGGCGCCGATGCGCCACAGCGCGCCGACGAGTACGCGCCCGGCGAGGGTCTGCTGCACGCGCAGCAGCGTGCGGCTGAGCCAAGTGAGCCGCTGCCACTCCTCCGGACACCAGTAGAAGGACTCGGGGTCATCGAGCGGGTCGGTCAGACGCGCATCGATGTGATGGATGCGGTGCAGCGTGCGGTAGCGATCGTACGGCAGCCACAGCGACAGCGGCACGATACCGAGCAGGCGGTTCACGGCGTACCAGCGCGTCGGGTGCCCGTGCACGATCTCGTGCTGCAGGGAGCTGTGGAGCGAGATGATGAGCGTTCCGAGCGGGGCGAGAATCCACAGTGACCAGTGGCCGTACTGGAAGGTGACGGCCATCCAGGCCGCGTACACGGCCAGCACCAGCAGCAGCGTCGGCATCTCCAGCGCGCGGCGCGCACTGCGCACGGTGGCGCCATCGGCATTGGCGGCTGCCGTCGTGGTGGTGAGCTCAAGAGTCGTCATGTCGGTGGAAATCCCCCGGTCGCGCGGCGCGAGCCTTGAGGGACTGAGGTATCCACCTGCTGCCCGCGAGCGCGGAAATTCGATGGATGAATTCTAGCCAGTTTGCAGTCCCGGCGTACCGCGGCTACGTACTTTCCGAGGAGTCCGTCTCAATCGACGCGCACCGTGCGGCAGACCCGGCGCTCGAAGGCCGCCATGGCGTCGTACAGCAGCACCGCCATGAGGCCGGTCACGAGGCCCCCCTGCAGGACAAAGGCGGTGTTATTGGACAGCAGCCCCGCGATGATCACCTCGCCCAGGCCCTTGGCGGCCACCGTGGAGCCGATGGTGGCCGTGCCCACGTTGATCACCAGAGAGAGGCGAATACCCTCAAGAATCAATGGCATAGCCAGTGGAAGCTCGACTGATTGGAGGCGCTGCCGCGCACTCATGCCCATGCCGGTGGCCGCCTCCAGCACCGCCGGCGGCGTGGTCTGCAGCGCGACGATGGTATTTTCGAAGATCGGCAGCAATCCGTAGGCAAAAAGCGCGATCAGGGTCGGCTTCTCCCCGAAACCCACCAGCGGCACCGTGACCGCCAGGACCGCCACCGGCGGAAACGTCTGCCCGATGTTCACCAGCGTACGCGACAGCGGCAAAAACTCGCGCCCGCTCGGACGGGTGACGAGGATCCCGAGCCCGACGGCGACGAGCGTGCTCGCCGCAGCCGCCAGACACACCGTCCCTAGGTGCGCGAGTGCAAGGGACAGCAGGTTCCCCTGATCGTAGATCGGGGGCGCCCCGTACTGCGTGAGCGGCGCGAACAGCGGAGCGAATTTCTGCGGCACGAGGAGGAAGCTCACGAGAAGCACCGCGGCACAGACGCGCAGCAGCGTCGTTGCGCGCATCAGCGCGGCCTGCCGTGCGCAAGGATGGTCTCGAGACTGAGCTGTCCGCGCACGGTGCCGTCGGCCTCCACGACGAGCGCTGCGTGCGCCCCGCTCCAGAGCAGCTCCGAGAGCACCTCGCGCAAGGATGCGCTGGCGGCCACGCGTGGTCCGCCGCCTTCACCGGGACTGGCCACCTCCCCGGCGGTCGTCAGCGACAGCAGGCGCATGGCCCGGTCGGCGAGCCCCGTCATGCGCGATACGAAGGGATCGGCGGGCCGCGTGAGCAGCACCGCGGGGCGGTCGTACTGCAGCAGCCGCCCCTGGCTCATGACGGCCACGCGGTCTCCCAGGTGGAAGGCCTCATCCATGTCATGGGTGACGAGCACCACGGTCGTGCCGAAGCGGCGCTGGATGTTGAGCAGGTCCTCCTGCGCCTTGGCGCGGATGATGGGATCGAGCGCCCCGAAGGGCTCATCCATCAGCAGCACCGCCGGCTCGGCGGCGAGCGCCCGGGCCACCCCGACGCGCTGCTGCTGGCCACCGGAGAGCTCGTGGGGAAAGGCGCGCGCGTACTGCGCAGGATCCAGCTGAAACACGCGCAGCAGTTCCTCGACCCGCGCGCGCACCCGCGGCGCGCTCCAGCGCAGCAGCCTTGGCACGGTCGCGATGTTCTCCTCCACCGTGCGATGCGGAAACAGCCCGTGCCCCTGGATGGCATAGCCGATGCGCCGCCGCAGCAGGTGCGCCGGCTCGCTGCGCGTGTCCTTGCCCTCGATGAGCACGCGACCGGCGCTCGGCTCGATGAGCCGGTTGATCATGCGCAGGAGCGTCGACTTGCCGGAACCGGAGGTGCCGACGATCACGGTGATCGAGTTGCCCGGGATCTGCATCGATACGTCGTCCACCGCCCGGGTCGCGCCGTACTGCTTGGTGAGATTCTCGACGGTGATCATCGCTTGCCCCGGTCAAGGACCTCAACCAGCGCATCCAGCAGCACCGCCGCGGAGAAGGCCATCACCACGATCGGGATCGCTCCGAGCAGCACCAGGTCGATCGCGGTCTGCCCGATCCCCTGAAAGACGAAGGTACCAAGACCGCCCCCGCCGATGAGTGCCGCCACGGTCACCATGCCGATGTTCTGCACCAGTACCACGCGGATGCCCGTGAGGATGACCGGGAGCGCCAACGGCAACTCGATGCGCCACAGCACCTGGGCGTTGGTCATGCCCATGCCGCGCGCGGCATCCACGGCGGCCTGCGACACGCGCTTCAGTCCCAGCACGGTGTTCGCAACGATGGGCAGGAGCGAGTACAGAAACAGCGCCACCGCCGCCGGTGCCGCGCCGATGCCGCGGATGCCGAGCCGCTGGGCGAGCGGCAGCGCCGCCGCCAGCGCCCCCAGGGGGGCCATCATGATGCCGAACAGCGCGATCGCCGGAATCGTCTGGATCACGTTGAGCGTGCCGAGAATGCCGGCGCGCAGGCGCGGCACCCGATGGCACAGGATCCCGAGCGGCAGCCCGGCGATCACGGCCGCTCCTAGGGAGCCGAGCGCCAGCAGGCCATGCTGGCGCAGTTCCGCGGCGAAGCGCTCCGCATTGACGGCGTACTCACGCATCACCGAGAGGTGGTCGAAGAACCCGGATGCCAGGGCGAGGACAGCGGCGAGGAGAAACGCGAGCAGCATGAGGACCCGCCGTGCCGGAGCGGGCCGCAGCCGCGTGATCGCATCGGTGCACAGCAGGCCCAGGCACACCAGCGGCACCCAGAATCCTGCGCCGGCCGCCACGCGGATCACGCGATTCCCCGCAGGCGTCAGGGCGCTCGCGGCGGCCGCCACCGCGAGGCAGACCGTCACGACCGCAAGGAGCGCGACCCCCAGGCGGATGCGCGCATTGCCGATGAGCACGGCCACGAGCGCGCTGAGCAGCAGCACCGCCGTACAGCCCCCGGCAGCGAGCCCCGGCAGCGCCTCCCACAGTGCGCGCGGTTCACCGGGCACGATGCGATTGGCCTTGACCAGCACGAACGGCAGCCACAGCACGGCGGCGGCCCCCACGAGCGTCAGCAGCGCCCCCAGGCGGTCGATGCGGGACGCCCAGGCGATGCTGGCACTCGGCGGGGATTGCGGTTGAGCGCTCTGCAGCACGCGCGCTGGCCTACTGCAGGAAACCCTTGGCTCTGAGGTACTCCGCGGCGACCTCCTGGTCGGACTCGCCGTTGATTTGCACCCGCTCGTTCAGCTTCTGCAATGAGGAGGTGGTGAAGCTCTCCATGAGCGGCTTCACGATCGCGGCGATCTGCGGATTGGCCCTAAGCGTCGCCTCGCGGATCAGGGGCACCGGGGCATAGACGGGCTGCACGTGGCGATCGTCCTCGAGCACCACCAGGTCCGCGGCGACGACCCCGCCGTCGGTGCCGTACACCATCGCGGTATTGACGCCGTTGGTGCGCGCCGCGGCAGCGCCGATCGTGGCCGAGGTCTCCCCTCCTGCGAGCACGATCTTCTGATCCGAGCGCAGCCTGAAGCCATAGGTGCTCTCCAGTGAGCGCAGCGTGCCGGCGTTGGCGAATTCCGCCGAGCAGGCGAGCATCACCGCTCCTCCGGCGGCGACCCAGCGGCCGAAATCGCTCATGGTCTTCAGGTGATTCGCCTGGGCGACGTCGCGGCGGATCGCCAGCGCCCAGGCATTGCTCGCCGGCGCCGGGGTGAGCCAGATGATGTGGTTCGCGGCATAGTCCAGGCGCGCGCCCAGCTCGTAACCGCGCTGCAGATCCTTCCATGCAGGATTGGCCGCGTCATTGAAGAAGAAGCCCGCATTGCCGGTGTACTCGACATACAGGTCGATCTCCCCGGTGAGCAGTGCCTTGCGCACCACCGGGGTTGCGCCGATGCGGGTGCGATCCACGGTCGGCACACCGTGGGCATTCAGCAGCAGGCGGATCATCTGCCCGAGCATCGCCGACTCGCTCGAGAGCTTGGAAGAGACCACGACGTTCGCCGGCGCGGCGCTCGACAACGCCAGCACGATCAGTACGCACAGCACCTGCAGCGTCCTGGACAACGATGCCTTCCTTTCCGTAGCGCAGCCGATACAAGCACCAGGTCGGGCTCGTTCAAGCGCCGCCGGTGCGCGAGCGCTCGCCCGCAAGTCCACGTTGTCGGTTGTTGCCCGCGGCGTCAAGCGCACGGGGCATTCCGGGTGTGCCGAGGTGTGCTGCCGGGTCCTGCGCTTTATGATGCGCGCCACATGGAACCTCCGTCGACGTCGCCGCCTGTGACGGCCGAGCCCCGGCCCTCGAGCGGGCGCTATTCCGCCCTGCGACTCATCACCGAGGGCCTGCGCGGACAGCGCGGCTGGCGGCGCGCCTGGGCCAAGGCGGCCCCGAGGGACTGCTATCGGGTGGTGATCGTCGGCGGTGGCGGTCACGGGCTGGCCACGGCGTACTATCTGGCGCGCGAGCATGGCATCACGGACGTCGCCGTCCTGGAGAAGGGCCCGATTGGCCTGGGGAACGTGGGACGCAACACCACCATCATCCGCTCCAACTACTTTCAGCCCGCCAACATCCGCTTCTACGAGTTCTCGCTGCAGCTGTGGGAGCGCCTGGAGCGCAACCTCAACTTCAACGCGATGGTGAGCCAGCGCGGCACGCTCAACCTCTTTCACACCGAGGCACAGCGCGACCTGTTCACGCGCCGCGCCAACCAGATGCGCCTGCTGGGGGTGGACGCGGAGGCGGTCACGCCCGCCGAGGTCAAGGAGCTCGTGCCTCTGGTGGATCTGCATAACGGGCGCTACCCGGTCCTCGGCGGCTTCCTGCAGCGCCGCGGTGGCACGGTGCGTCATGATGCGGTCGCCTGGGGCTACGCACGTGCGGCCTCCGCGCGCGGCGTGGACATCATCGAGCACTGTGAGGTCACCGGCATCACGCGCAGCGGCGAGCAGGTCACCGGCGTGGAGACCTCGCGCGGCGCCATCCGCGCAGAGACGGTCTGTCTGGCCGTCGCCGGACATTCGTCCCGGCTTGCACGCCTGGCCGGCCTCACGCTGCCGATCGAAAGCCACGTGCTGCAGGCCTTCGTGAGTGAGGCCATCAAGCCGGTGCTCGACGTCGTGCTCACCTACGGCGCGGGGCACTTCTACGTCAGCCAGTCCGACAAGGGCGGCCTCGTCTTCGGCGGGGCGATCGACGGCTACAACACCTACGCGCAGCGCGGCACCCTGCCGATGGTGGAGGAGGTCGCGGCCGCCGCCGTCACGCTGCTGCCCGGTCTTGCGCGCGTCAAGGTGCTGCGCCAGTGGGGCGGCATCATGGACATGAGCATGGATGGCTCCCCGATCATCTCGCACACCCCGCTCGCCGGACTCATCCTCAACGGCGGCTGGTGCTACGGGGGCTTCAAGGCCATCCCCGCCGGGGGCTTCACCACCGCGCACCTGATCGCCACCGGCACGCCGCACCCCGTGGCGGCGCACCTGGATCTGGGCCGCTTCACCGAGGGGCGCACGGTCGATGAGCGGGGTGCCGGCCCCTTCCCGTTCGCGCACTGAGGCGCACGCCCCGATGCTGCGCATCCATTGTCCCTGGTGCGGTGAGCGCGATGAGAGCGAGTTCCGCTATCGCGGGGATGCGACGCAGGTGCGGCCGGATGCCGACGCCGCGCTCGAGGAGTTCGTCCGCTACGTCTACGCGCGCGACAACCCCCTCGGCTGGCACCTCGAGTGGTGGCTGCACGTGGGCGGCTGTCGCAAGCTCCTCAAGGTCGTGCGCCATACGCTCACGCACGAAATCCGCACCGTCAGCGGCGCCCACGAACACCCGCCGCTGCCCGGCGAGGATGCAGGCGCGTGAGCGGACCGTGTCGCATCGCAAGCGGACGGCTCACCGATCCCGGCCGCGCGGTCAATTTCACCTTCGACGGGCGTGCGCTGCGGGGTCTGGATGGTGACACGCTGGCCTCTGCGCTGCTCGCCAACGGCGTGCGCCTCATCGGCCGCAGCTTCAAGTACCACCGGCCGCGCGGCGCGCTCACCTGCGGTCCCGAGGAGCCCTGCGCACTGGTGGACGTGCTCGGCGCGGCCGGGCGCGAGCCGAACGTGCTGGCCACCACGCTGCCGCTCTACGAGGGCCTGAGCGCGCAGAGCCAGAACCGCTGGCCCTCGCTGGGTTTTGACCTGCTCGCGCTGAATGATCTCTTCAGCCGCTTCCTGCCGGCGGGGTTCTACTACAAGACCTTCATGGCGCCGGGGTGGGCGTGGGAGCGGGTCTATGAGCCGCTGATCCGGCGCGCCGCAGGACTCGGGCGCCTCGAGGCGGTGGTCGGCGCGCATGCCGCACCGGCGGAAACCGTGCACCTGCACACCGAGGTGCTGGTGATCGGCAGCGGCGCGGCCGGCCTGAGCGCCGCGCGCGCGCTGGCAGCCGCCGGCGCGCGGGTGCTCCTGGTCGAGCAGGACGTAGTGCTGGGGGGCGGCACGCTGCTCGATGAGCGCTGGCGTGCCTGGCGTGAGGGCGTCTGCACCGGCCTTGCCGCCCTGCCGCGCCTGCGCTGCCTCACACGCACCGCGGTGATCGGTGCCTACGGGCACGGCGTGTTCGGCGCTCTGGAACGCCTCACGCCGCAGGAATCACTGCGGCACGGCGGCCTGCGCGAGCGGCTGCACGTGATCCGCGCGCGGCGTGTGCTCATCGCCACGGGGGCGACCGAGCGACTCGTGGCATTCAGCGGCAACGACGTGCCCGGGGTCATGCTCGCCGGGGCCGCGCTCGCTTACCTGCGCCGCTATGGCGTGACGGTGGCCGAAAGACCGACGCTGTTCACCGCCAGCGACGAGGCCTACGAGACGCTCTTTGCGCTGCACGCGGCAGGGATCCGCGGCGCCGCCGCGATCGATGTGCGTGAGGACTCCCCGGCCGCGGCACGCGCACGCGCGCTCGGCATCGATGTCTTCACCGGCTCGGTCGTCGCGGCCGTGGAGGGCCGTGCCGCCGTGCGTGGCGTGAAGGTAGCCCGGCACGACGGCCGCGACCGGCGCACGCTCCCCTGCGATGGCCTGCTGGTCTCGGGCGGCTACTCCCCGGCCACGGGGCTCGCGCTGCAGGCGGGCGCGCAGGGCGCGTGGCGCGAGGAAATCGCCGCCTTCGCCGCCGAGCTGCCCCCAGCCATCGGCGCCACCGCGGGCGCGGCACGCGGTGTGTTCGGGCTCTGCGCCGCGGCAGCTGATGGCGTGCAGGCAGCGGCGCAGATCGCCGCGCAACTCGGCCGCACCCTCACGGGGGAAGGCCCGTCCACGCCGCCACCGGATCCGCCACGGGCGCCACTGCTGGCGCTGTGGGAAGTGCGCGGCCCGGGCAAGGCCTTCGTGGACCTGCAGAACGACGTGACCGCGGAGGACGTGCGCCTCGCCCACCGCGAGGGCTACGAGCACGTCGAGCACATGAAGCGCTACACGACCCACGGGATGGCCACCGACCAGGGGCGCACCGGCGGGCTTACCGGCAGTGCCATCCTCGCGCAGGCGCGCGGCGTCTCGGTCGCCGAGGTCGGCCTGCCAAAGCCGCGTCCCTACTCCCAGGGCGTGCCCTTCGGGGCGCTCGCCGGCCCTGAGGTCCGGCAGCACTTCAGGCCCAAGCGGCGCCTGCCGCTGCACGAGTGGCACGAGGCCGCCGGCGCGACCTTCGTCTCCACGGGACTGTGGCTGCGCCCGCTCGTCTACGCGCGCAAGGCCGGCTGGGATGCGGTGCTCGAGGAGGCGCGCGCGGTGCGATCCCAGGTGGGCATGACCGATGTTTCGACGCTCGGCAAGATCGACGTGCAGGGACCGCACGCCGCGGCCTTCCTCGACTTCATCTACGCGAACACCTTCTCGACACTGCCCATCGGACGTGCGCGCTACGGGATCATGCTGCGCGAGGACGGCATGCTGTTCGATGACGGCACGACCGCGCGCCTGGGGCCCGAGCACTACCTCATCACCACCACGACCGCCAATGCGGGCGCAGTGCTGGAGCATCTGGAGTTCCAGCTGCAGGCCAACCGCCCGGAACTGCGGGTCAATCTCAGCGACGTGACGGACCAGTGGGCGCAGTTCGCGATCGCCGGACCACGTGCCCGCGAAGTGCTCGCCGCCGCGTTGCCGCAGACGGATCTGTCCAATGAGAGCTTCCCGTTCATGGCCGCAGGTGCCGTCACCATCGCCGGGGTGCCGGGACGATTGTTCCGCATCTCCTTCTCCGGGGAGCTCGCCTATGAGCTGGCCGTTCCCGCAAGGCACGCACTGGCGGTCTGGAGCGAACTCCTCGAGGCCGGCGAGCCCCTGGGGATCCGCCCCTACGGACTGGACGCCCTGAATACGCTGCGCATCGAGAAGGGTCACGTGACCTCAGCGGAACTCAACGGCAACACCAGCGCCGCGGACCTGGGGTTCGAGCGGCTGCTGAAGAAACAGGGGGACTTCATCGGTCGGGCCCTGAGCGGCAGGCCGGGGCTGAAGGCGCCCGACCGCCTGCAGCTGGTGGGAGTGCGCCCCGTGGATCGCTCGCAGCGCCTGCGCAACGGCACCCAGCTGGTGAGCCCCGCCCAGCCGAACGTCAGTCTCGGCTATGTCACCTCGTGCACCCCTTCGGTCGAACTGCAGGGCTGGGTGGGACTTGCGCTGCTCGCCGCCGGACGCTCCCGCATCGGCACGCGCCTGAGCGGCGTTGCGCCCGTGCACGATGAACGCACCGAGCTCGAGCTCGTCAGTCCCCACATGCTCGATGCGGAGAACCTGCGTGTCCGCGCCTGAGACCGCCCCTGCAGCTGCACCCGGCCGCGACGTCACCCTCGCCGTGTGGCCGGCGGATATCGTGGAGCTGAGCACCTACGTCATCGGCAGCGCGGATGCGCGCCGCCGCGTCGCGGGCCTCGACCTGCCGCCCCTCGGGCGCTGTGTCGCCACGGCCGAGCAACTCGCACTGAGTACACGCCCGGGCCGCTGGCTGCTCCTGTCCGCGCGCTCGGCCGCGGGAGCCACCGCCGAGCGCTGGATGCGCGCCTGCGCCGGACAGGGCGCGGTGGTCGAGCTGTCCTCGGCACTCACCACCTTCCTCCTCGGGGGCGCGCGGGCGCGCGAGGTGCTCAGCCGCGGCTGCCGTCTGGATCTGGCGCCGGAGCTCTTTCAGACGGGACACGCGGCCGCCACTATCATGGCGCAGGTGCCGGTGTCCCTGGCCGCAGTGCCTGCCGGCATGCTGCTTTTGACGCCCGCCAGCACCGCACAACACCTCGGTGAGTGGCTCGCCGCCGCCGCTGCGCCCTTCGGCCTGGCGCTGCGGCCGAAGGTTTCGCTGAACGAACTCTGTGAAGAAGGATCGCCATCGCAATGAAATCCTCCGCGCGTGCCGTGGTCATCGGGGGCGGCGTGGTCGGCGCCAGCGTGCTGTATCACCTCGCCAAGATCGGCTGGACCGACGTCGTGCTGCTGGAAAAAAGCGAACTCACCTCCGGCTCGACCTGGCACGCGGCCGGCGGCATGCATACCTTCAATGGTGAGGCGAACATTTCCCGGCTGCAGAAGTACACGATCGACCTGTACCGGGAAATCGAGGCACTCTCCGGCCAGTCCTGCGGCCTGCATCCGAACGGCGGACTGATGCTGGCGGCCACCCAGGGCGAGCTCGACAGCCTGAGGCTCATCTGTTCGCGCGCCCGCTATCTCGGCATGGAAACCGAGATGATCAGTCTCGAGCAGGCACTCGAGTACAACCCGCTGATCGACACGTCACATTTCATCGGCGCCCTGTGGCGCGCCGACGGCGGCCACTGCGATCCATCCGGCACCACGCAGGCCTACGTGAAGGCGGCGCGTAAACTCGGCGCGCAGCTGGAGCGCTTCACGCGCGTCGTGGAGCTCAGCCAACGAAGCGACAGCAGCTGGGACGTGCACACCGACAAGGGCAGCGTGCACGCCGAGCATGTCGTCAACTGCGCGGGACTGTGGGCCCGCGAGGTGGGGCATCTGGTCGGCATCGAACTGCCGGTGCTGGCGATGGAGCACCACTACCTGATCACCGAGGACATCCCCGAGCTCGCCGGCCGGAAGCGCGAGCTGGTGAATACCACCGACTACGCCGGTGAGATCTACATGCGCCAGGAGCGGCGCGGCTGCCTGATCGGCACCTACGAGCCGCACGGCATCGTCTGGTCGCCGCTGAAGACGCCGGATGATTTCTCCATGCAGCTGCTGCCGGAGGATTTCGAGCGCCTCGCGCCCTACTTCGAGGTGGGGTTCAAGCACTTCCCGGCCCTCGGGCGCGTCGGCATCCGCAAGGCGGTCAATGGTCCCTTCACCTTCGCCCCCGACGGCAATCCGCTCGTCGGCCCGGTGCGCGGCGTGCGCAACTACTGGGTCGCCTGCGCCGTGATGGCCGGCTTCAGCCAGGGCGGCGGCATCGGCCTGGTGCTCTCGCGCTGGATGGCCGAGAACGACCCGGGGCAGGACATCCTCTCCATGGACGTGGCGCGCTTCGGCGCGTTCGCGACCCCGAAGTACACCTCGATCAAGGTGCCGGAGAACTACGGCCGCCGCTTCCGGCTCGCCTACCCGAACGAAGAACTTCCGGCCGCGCGCCCGGTGCGCCGCTCGCCCATCTACCAGAGGCTGTGCGCCGCCGGCGCGGTGATGGGCGCCAACTTCGGCCTCGAGCACGCACTGTGGTTCGCCCCTGCCGGCGTGGCACCCGCCGAGACCCCGACCTATCGGCGCTCCGAGGCCTTTCCCGTGGTGCGCGCCGAGTGCCAGGCGGTACGCCGGACGGTCGGCATCTACGAGACCACCAACTACGGCAAATACGAGGTCAGCGGCCGCGGCGCGCGCGCGTGGCTCGATCGGGTGTTTGCCTGCCGGATCCCGCGCCCGGGGCGGCTCGGCCTCGCGCCCATGCTCAGTGCGGCCGGCCGCATCATCGGTGACCTCTCGATCGCCTGCCTCGCGGAAGACCGCTACCTGATCGTCGGTTCCGGCTTCGCGGAGGAGTTTCACCTGCGCTGGTTTGCCGCCACGGACCCGCCTGCGGATGTGCAGGTGCGCTCGGCCGCCTCCACCCTCACCGGCTTCTCGATCGCAGGCCCGCGGGCCCGCGAACTACTGCAGCCGCTCGTGCGGATGGATCTGTCGGCGGATGCGTTCCGGCTCTTCAGCGTCGCCTCCACCGCGGTCGGTCTTGCCCCGGTCATCCTGACGCGCGCGGGCTTCACCGGAGAGCTCGGCTACGAGCTGTGGAGCACGCCGGATTACTTCGAAACCCTTTACGACGAGCTCTGGGACGCCGGCCGTAAGCTGGGGCTCGTGCACTTCGGGGGACGCGCGCTCTCGTCGCTGCGCCTGGAGAAGGCCTACGGCTCCTTCAACAAGGATTTCCGTCCCGACTACACGCCCGGCGAGACCGGCCTCGATCGCTTCGTCGACTTCGACAAGGCCGTCTTCACGGGGCGCGAAGCCGCACTCGCCGAGCGCGCGCAGGGGCCGAAGCGCCGCTTCGTGGTCATGGAAGTCGCGGATGCAGATGCCGAGGTCGTCGGCTACGAGTCCATCATGAAGGACGGCGCCGCCGTCGGCTATGTCACTTCAGGCGCCTTCGGGCACTGCATCGACAGGAGCCTCGCCGCCGGCTACGTACCCACCGCGCTGGCGCGCGAGGGCGAGCGCTTCACGATCGACATCCTCGGTGAGCAGCGTACCGCCACGGTGCGTCTGGAGGCACTCTACGATCCGCGCGGCCTGCGGCTGCGCTGCTAGGGAACTCACCCGCCGGGGGCGCGCCGGCGCTGAGCTCAGGACTGCTTCAGCAGCGCCGCCACCGCCGGGAAGGAGCGCGCCTGGGCCACATCGGCAGCGCTGGCGTGATTCTTGTTGCGAAGCCGCGTACTGGCCCCTGCGCCCAGCAGCCGCTGCACCAGTGCGAGGTCGCCATTGCGGCTGGCGACGATCAGCGCGGTGTCGCCGAAGTCATTCTGTGCGTCCACGTCGACCTTGTGCGCAAGCAGTCGCTCCACGATCTCGGTCGCCTCGGCACTGGTGGCGAGCAGCAGCACGGTATCACCGTGTGCGGTGCGCACATCGAGCTTGGCGCCGTGGGTCAGCAGCAGCTCGACGCTCGGCGTGGCGCGGTTACTGCACGCGGCCGCAACGGCGGTGATGCCGCTGTTATCGGGGTGATCCGCGTTCGCGCCCCGCTGCAGCAGAACGCGGACCGCGTCCGTACGCCCGTTGCGCGCGGCGTACCAGAGCGCCGTGCGCCCGGCCTTATCCACCCCCTCGGGCGCTGCGCCGGCGTCAAGAAGTTCCTCGAGCAGCGCCACCTCGCCGGATTGCGCGACCAAGATCAGGGCACTGCGGCCCTGCGCGTCGCGCGCGTCGACGTGCGCGTGAGCGGCGAGCAACCGGCGCACGATCGCCGCGTGACCGTTCTGCGCGGCCGCGACGATCGGCGGCTGCGGCTCCTCGGGGCGCCCGTCCGCGGAGGCCCCGTGGGAGAGCATCACCGCCACCAGGTCCTCGCGGCCGCTGAGTGCCGCCTCGAGCAGCGCCGAGTGCCCGCGACGGTCGGGCCGCGCGGGCTGGGCTCCGGCAACCAGCAGCTGCTCAACCGCGGGCAGGTTGCCGCTGTACGTCGCCGCGATTAGGACGGGCGTGCCCTCCGCGGTCGTCGCGTTGGGGTCCGCGCCGCCGGCGAGGAGGGTCTGCAGCAGCGGGCGATTGTCCCGGGTCGCCACCACCGCGACATCCGGCCAGCCGACATACCAGTCGCGCGCTGCCCTCTGCACCGATGTGGGCGCGCTGCTCGCCGCAATCGCGCTGCGGTGCAGGGCGGTTGCGCCCTTCTCGCGCAGCCGGGCCGCCACTTCCGTGGCATGGTTCACTTCGGCAAAGTCCAGTGCCGACCAGTCCTGCACGTTGCGCGGCGCCACGTTCGCGCCGGCGTCCAGCAATTGCTTGAGCGCCGCGAGCTGGCCAAACGCTGCGGCCTGCATGAGCGCAGTGTTGCCGTTATCGTCGGCGAGGTTGACGTCCGCGTGGGCGCTCACGAGCGCCTCCAGGCTCTCCACGCTCCCGGCGCCGGCGGCGAGCATCAGGGGGGTAATGCCCTCGCGGTCAACGGCGTTGGGCAGTGCTCCCTGCTGCAGCAGCAGTACGAGCGCCGGCGCGCAGCCGGCCGCGGCCGCCCGATGCAGCGCACCGCGTCCGAACTCGTCCGTGGCGGCAACCAGCGCTGCATCGGCAAGGCTCCTGAGCGTCGTGACGTCCCCGCTGCTTGCAGCCAGCCAGAACGCCTCACGCCTGACGGTTGCCTCGCTCAGCGCGGCGGCCGG
>DATIXW010000152.1:0-3760 GCA_035518135.1 Steroidobacteraceae bacterium | reverse complement strand
GGGGTTGCATGCCGGGGACCTCGTGACTGCGATCAACGGAACGCCGCTCGATGACCGCGATCGAAGCGAGCAGATTCTGAAGACGCTCTCGAGCGCCAGTGAGGCACACGTCACGGTCGTGCGCGGCGGACAGCAGCAGGATTTGGTGCTGAACATCGCTCAGCTGGCGCAGGAGGCGGACAATCTGGCCAACCAGGGCAGCAGCCCGGTGCCGCCCCCGGCAGCCCCGGGGCCGGCGATGGCCACACCGCCGCCTGCCCAGGAGGCGCCGTCGACGAATGACGGCTCCGGACCGTGAGGGTACGCGGGCTGCGATGCGCGAAGCGGGGAAAATTTGAGTTTGCGAATGAGCATTGACCGGTCCTTCCTTGTGGGCATCCTCGCGGTGCTGGCGGTGGCGACGCTCGCCGCCGCGCAGCCGGCGCCGCAGCAGCCCGCGCAGGCCGTGGCACCCCCGGCGCAGCGCATCACCCCCAACTTCCGCGACGCCGACATCACGCAGATCGCCGAGGCGGTCTCCGCGGCGACCGGCAAGACCTTCATCATCGACCCGCGCGTGCGCGCGCAGGTGACGATGCTGTCCTCGACGCCGATGTCCCCGGCGGCCTTCTACGAGACCTTCCTCTCGATCCTGCAGGTCTACGGCTTCATCGCCGTGCCCGCCGGGAACGTCGTGAAGATCCTGCCCGACGTCAACGCGCGGCAGTTCCCCTCCAATGACCTGCCGAACCGGGTGAGCTCCACCTCGGATGAGATGGTGACGCAGGTGCTTGAGGTGAAAAACGTGAGCGCCGCGCAGCTGATACCGATCCTGCGGCCGATGATCGCGCAGTACGGCCACATGGCCGCCTACCCCGCCTCCAACATCCTCATCATCTCGGATCACGCGAGCAACGTGGCCCGCATGATGCGCATCATCCAACGCATCGATCAGGCGAGCGGCACGGATCCGGAAATCGTGCCGCTGCAGAACGCCTCGGTGGCCGAGATCGTGCGCGTGGTCAACTCCCTCTACAGCGGCAGCAACGCCGCCGAGGGCTCGACCGTCAAGGTGGTGGCCGACGAGCGCACCAACAGCGTGCTGGTCGCCGGCGAGCAGTCACAGCGCCTGCGCGTCAAGGCGCTGATCGCGCACCTGGACACGCCGGTGGAGTCCGGCGGCGACACCCGCGTGCGCTACCTGCATTACGCGGATGCCGAGAAGATCGCCCCCAAGCTCAAGGAGCAGATCACCGGTATCGTGCAGGCGGTCGCCGGCGCCGCCGGCGTGCAGGGCCCGATCACCGGCGGGGGCACCTCCGCCCAGGCGGTGGCCGAGCGCAACGCCATGGTCTGGGCGGATCCGCAGAACAACGCGCTCGTCATCACCGCCCCGCCGCGCATCATGCGCATGGTGATGGACATCGTGGACAAGCTCGACATCCGCCGCCCGCAGGTGCTGGTGGAAGCCATCATCGCCGAGGTCGACGTCGACAAGGACGCCGAGCTCGGCATCAACTGGGCCGCCTACTCCCCGGGCGGCACGGTGCCCGTGGGCGCCTTCGTCAGCCCGGTCGGCGGCACGAGCATCGTCGATCTTGCCGCCGCGGCGCAGAACCCCGGGACCGCCACGACGCAGCTGCTGCAGGGCACGACGATCGGCATCGGCCGCATCATGGGCACGGGGGTGAACTTCGCGGCGACCCTGCGCGCGATCCGCGGCGACACCAATACCAACGTGGTCGCGACCCCTTCCGCCGTCACCATGGACAACCAGGAGGCGGAGCTGAAGGTCGCACAGGAAGTGCCGTTCGTGACCGGGCAGTACACCAACACGAACGCTTCCACCGGGGGGACCGTGAATCCCTTCCAGACCATCCAGCGCGAGGAGGTGGGCACGATCCTCAAGGTCACCCCCACGATCTCGCCCGAGGGCTCGGCGGTGATGCTGAAGATCGCCATCGAGAGCTCGAGCATCGGCCAGAAGCCCGCCGGTGCGGTCGACCTCGTCACCAACAAGCGCACGATCACCACGAACGTGCTGATCGAGGATGGCGGCGTCGTGGTGCTCGGCGGCCTGATCGAGGACAACAGCGTCAAGGGCGAGCAGCGCGTCCCCTACCTCGGCAGCATCCCGCTCATCGGACTGCTGTTCAAGACACGCAACGCCACCTCGACCAAGAACAATCTCATCATCTTCATCCGCCCGAAGATCCTGCGCGACCAGGCGCAGGCCGCCTACGAGACGGACCTGAAGTACAACTACATGCGCGACCAGCAAAAGAGCCTCAACGAGAAGGAGATCCTGCCGCTGCTGCCCGGGGTGACGCGCGGCACGCTGAACCCGCTCCCCCCGGCGCCCCCGCCACCACAGCCGCAGCTCAAGCCCGGCGAGCCGCCCCCGGCCCCCTCAGCCCCCGGTCCGACCGTGCCGCAGGTGCATCCGGCCCCGAGCGACCCGGCGATCCCCTCCCCCAACGCCACCTCCGCTCCCCCGGGTCAGCCGTGAACGACGTCGTCCTCAGCCCGAGCGTGGAGAGCGCCGACCCGGCCAGCCGGCGCCTGTCCTTTGCCTTCGCCAAGCGCCACGGCGTGCTCGTGAACCGCATCGTCAACGGCGTCGCCGAGTGCATCTACCGCGAATCGGCCTCCCCCCAGGCGCTCGCCGAGGTGCGGCGCTACCTGCGCCGGCAGCTCAAGCTCGAGCGTGTCCCGGAGAGCGAATTCGACGAGCTCCTGCGCCGCTCCTACGAGGCGGGCTCGGATGCCATGCAGGCCGTGGAGGGACTGGACGACAAGACCGATCTTGCGCACCTCGCCCTTGAGCTGCCGGAGCAGGCCGACCTGCTGGACAGCGAAGACGATGCGCCGATCATCCGCCTGATCAACGCGGTGCTCACCCAGGCGGTCAAGGAAAACGCCTCCGACATCCACGTCGAGCCGTTCGAAAACCGCCTGGTGATCCGCTTCCGCGTCGATGGGGTGCTGCGCGAGGTGCTGCAGTCCAAGCGCGCGGTGGCGCCGCTCGTGGTGTCGCGCATCAAGGTGATGTCGCGCCTCGACATCGCCGAGAAGCGCCTGCCGCAGGACGGGCGCATCAGCCTGCGCATCGCCGGCCGCGCGGTCGATGTGCGCGTCTCGACCATCCCTTCCGGGCACGGCGAGCGCGTGGTGCTGCGTATCCTGGACAAGCAGGCCGGGCGGCTGGACCTGGGTTCCCTTGGCATGGATGCGCGCATCCAGTCGCTCATGGACGATCTGATCCACAAGCCCCACGGGATCCTCCTGGTCACCGGTCCCACCGGCTCGGGCAAGACGACCACGCTGTACGCGGCGCTCGAGCGCTTGAACGACAACACGCAGAACATCATGACGGTCGAGGATCCGATCGAGTACTACATCGATGGCATCGGCCAGACCCAGGTCAACACCAAGGTAGAAATGACCTTTGCGCGCGGCCTGCGAGCGATCCTGCGCCAGGATCCCGACGTGGTGCTGATCGGCGAGATCCGTGACCTCGAGACCGCGCAGATCGCCGTGCAGGCGAGCCTCACCGGCCACCTGGTGCTCTCGACGCTGCACACCAATACCGCGGCGGGCGCCATCACCCGCCTGCGCGACATGGGCATCGAGCCGTTCCTGCTCTCCTCCTCGCTGATCGGCGTATTGGCGCAGCGCCTGGTGCGGGTGCTGAACCCCGACAGCAAGCAGCCCTTCAAGGCCGGCGAGCGCGAACGGCAGCTCCTCAACCTCGACCCGAACGAGCCCGCGCCGACGCTCT
>DATIXW010000151.1:0-21143 GCA_035518135.1 Steroidobacteraceae bacterium | reverse complement strand
TTTGGGCCGCGGCGCCGCAAGCGGCCGTGCGCATTCATCCGCAGCGCTGGCCGCAGCTCGCACCCGCACTGCCGCCGGACCCGCAGCTCGAGGCCCGCATCGGGGCGCTGCTCGAGCGCATGACCCCCGCACAGAAGGCAGCCCAGCTGGTGCAGGCGGATATCGGCAGCATTGCGCCGGATGATTTGCGTCACTATTTCCTCGGCTCCGTCCTGAACGGCGGCAATTCCTCGCCGCGGGACGACAAACTTGCTCCTGCGAGTGAGTGGCTCGCGCTCGCAGACCGGTTCTATGACGCTTCCTGCGGCACCCCCGCGGACCCGCGCGTGCCGGTGCTGTGGGGGACCGATGCCGTCCACGGGCACAACAACATCCCCGGGGCGACCATCTTTCCCCACAACATCGGGCTCGGCGCCGCGCGCGACCCGGAGTTGATCCGCCGCATCGGGGAGATCACCGCCCTCGAGGTCCGGGTCACCGGTCTTGACTGGGCGTTCTCCCCCACGGTCGCGGTGGCGCGCGATGCCCGCTGGGGGCGCACCTACGAGAGCTACGCCGAGGACCCGCAGCTGGTGCGCGAGTACGCCGCCGCCCTGGTCGAGGGCCTGCAGGGAACCGCCGGAACGCCCGCGTTCCTCGACGCCGCGCACGTGCTGGCCACGCCCAAGCACTTCCTCGGGGACGGGGGCACGGGCGGCAAGGACCAGGGGGATAACCTCGCCAGCGAGCGGGAGCTGCGCGATATCGACAGTGCGGGCTACCAGGCAGCGCTCGCCGCCGGCGCGCAGATCGTCATGGCGTCCTACTCGAGCTGGCACGGCCGCAAGATGCACGGGAACGAGGCGCTGCTCACCGCGGTGCTCAAGGGACGCATGGGCTTCGACGGCTTCGTGATCGGGGACTGGAACGGGCACGCGCAGCTGCCCGGCTGCACGGCCGTCAGCTGCCCGCCGGCCGTGAACGCCGGGCTGGACATGCTCATGGCCCCGGACGGCTGGAAGGAATTGCAGCAGAACCTCGCCGCGCAGGTCGTCTCCGGTGCGATCCCGGAAAGCCGCCTCGCGGATGCGGTGCGCCGCATCCTGCGCGTCAAGCTGCGCGCGCATCTGCTCACCGAGGGGCGCCCCTCCGCGCGCCCGTACGCCGGACACTACGAGCTGCTTGGCTCCGCGGAGCACCGCGCCGTGGCACGCCGCGCCGTGCGCGAGTCGCTGGTGCTGCTGAAGAACCGCAATCACCTGCTGCCGCTTGCGCCGCAGCAGCACGTGCTGGTCGCCGGTGACGGCGCCGACAGCCTCGCCAAGCAAAGCGGCGGCTGGACGATCAACTGGCAGGGGACCGAACCGAACCAGGACTTCCCGCACGGCGAGACGATCTATGCGGGCATCGCACGGCAGGTGAAGGCGGCCGGCGGCAGCGCGCAGCTGAGCCTCACGGGGGAGTTCCACACGCGCCCCGACGTGGCGATCGTGGTGTTCGGGGAGAACCCGTACGCCGAGTTCGCCGGCGATGTGCCAACGCTCGAGTACAGCCCGGCGGACAAGCACGACCTGGCGCTGCTCAGGCGCCTGCGCGCCCAGGACGTGCCAGTGGTCGCCGTGTTCCTGTCGGGGCGTCCGCTGTGGGTCAACGCCGAGCTCAATGCCGCCGACAGCTTCGTGGCCGCCTGGCTTCCGGGCCCGGAAGGCGGCGGGATCGCCGACGTGCTGCTGCGCCGCCCCGATGGTGCGGTGCGCTATGACTTCAGCGGCCGGCTGCCATTCTCCTGGCCCGCAACGCCGCGCCCGCCGGCGGTCGACGGGCGCCCCGGGGAGGCGCCGCTCTTCCCCTACGGCTACGGGCTCACCTACGAGGACGACGGATACCTGCGCGCGCTGCCCGAGGGCGCCGGCGCACAGAGGATCGGGCGTTAGCGGGTGCCTACTCGGCCGCCGCGCCCACGGCCACCCAGGCGAGATCGGAGTTCGACACCGAGCCCACGTTGAACTGGCGCGCGGCGGCGGACATGCGCAGCAGTGCCTGGGGCAGCGGCATCGGCGGGGCCGTGGCGCCCTTCTTGGCCTTGTGGAAGCGCACCGGATTGATCCGCGCCACGACGTAGTTGCGCAGGTACGGTGACTTGAAGCCGCGCGCCTGCAGGGCGCTGATGAGGGCCTTCACGCGCGCGTCGATCTCGAGGATGCGGGCCGCGTAGTCCTCGCGCTGCTTCAGGCTCGCCGCGAGCGTGCGCTCGCTGAAGCGATCGACCTTCTTCAGGAACGCGCTGTAGGCGCCGCCGGCAAAGCGCGGCGCGCGCTCGTAGACGATGCCGAGCGTCAGCAGTTCGGGCGCCTCGAACTGCGCGGCGAAATCCTGTTCGCGCTCGCGTCCGCGCCGCGCCGCGAGATTGCGCGCCATGCGGATCACCTCGAGGCTGCGGTCCTTGAGGTTGTGGGCCTTCTCGGTGTTGAGCGCGAGGATGCGGTAGGCGAGGGATTCGTCCCCACAGATGAGCGCCGTGACCTGCTTGAGTCCGAGTACCTTGGCGGCGGCGAGGCGGTGCCGGCCGTTGGGCGTCCACAGCCGCCCGTCCTCCCCGCGCACCACGATCAAAGGATCCAGGAACGCCGCAGTCTGCTCGATCGCCCCGGCGAGGCGCTTGACGTGCGCCGGGGACAGGTCGCGCTGGAAGGGCGTCGGCTGCACGGCTGCGAAGGGCAGGCTCGCCAGCAGGAGCGGACGGCCGCCGAGGGGTTCGCGATAAGCGCCGATCGGCGCGCCGCCTGCCGCGTGCACCAGCTGCGTAAGCTCGGCGACCGCCGGATCATCGAGTGCCACGGCGACCTGCGCGGCGTCGAGGCCGCGCGCCTGTTGGCCCGGGGCGAGGCGGCCGCGCGTGCGGCGGGTGCGGGTGGCAGCCTTGCGAGGTGCGGCCATGGCGCAATCTCCCGTTGGAATGAGTGTGCGAGAATGACGGATTGATCAGGATGTTGCCATGGACGCCTCTCTTCAGTCAGCGAGCGCTGCGCGCCCGGCGGATGGCCGTGGGCGGCTGCCCGCGCAGCGCATCGATGCGCACGGCGCCGCGCACGTCGACCAGCGTGCGGTGCTGGCGCTCGCCCTGCCGCTCATGGCCAACAGCGCCGTGCAGATCGTCCTCAACCTCACCGACATGTGGTTCATGGGGCGCATCTCCACCAAGGCACTCGCCGCGGTCGGGGCGGTGCAGTGGCTCATCATGGCGGTCGTGCTGGTGCTCGGCGGCGCCGGCACCGCCGTGCAGACGCTCGTCGCGCACAACTTCGGCGCGCACCGGTACAACCGTGCGGCGGAGGCGGTATGGACCGCCATCTGGGGCATGGCGTGCGCGGCTCCCGTCTTCATGCTCGTCGGGGCCGCGCGCCATCTGATCCTCGCGCCGTTCGGCTTTGATGCCCAGATCGAGCAGCTCGCCGCGGCCTTCTGGCTGCCACGCGTCGGGGGTGCTTTCGTCGGTGCGGCCGTATGGGCCACGCTCGGGTTCTTCAACGGCATCGGCCGTCCGCGCCTGACGCTGTGGATCACCCTCGTGACCACGCTCGCCAACGCGCTGCTGAATCAGCTGTTCATCTTCGGCCTGGGGTGGGGCATCGCGGGTTCCGCCTGGGCGACCAACTGCGCGCAGCTGATCGGCCTGTTGTTCGCCCTTGCGATCTTCCTGCAGCCGCAGTACCGCCGCCTGTACCACTCGCACCTCACCTGGCGCCCCCATGCCCGGCGGCTCCTCGAGCAGCTGCGCCTCGGAGTGCCGATGGGCCTGTTGCCCGCGGCCGACCTGCTCGGCTTCGCCATGTTCCAGATGATGCAGACCTGGCTCGGGACCGCCGACGGGGCGGCCACCCAGATGGTGATGATGCTCACCTCGCTCTCATACATGCCCGGCTTCGGCATCGCCTCCGCCGCCACCACCCTGGTCGGGCAGTCAATCGGCGCCGGGGCGCGCGAGTGGGCCTTTCGCGTCGGCAACCGCACCATCCTGCTGGCGGCGTGCTACATGGGCGGCATCGGGATCGTGATCGCGCTCACCGGGCCGTGGCTGCTGCCGTTCTTCGCCGGCGCACACGATGCGGACTCGCTCGCGGCGGTGGCCCTCGGGCAGCACCTGCTGTGGCTGGCCGCCGGGTTCCAGTTCTTCGACGGGCTCAACATGGGCAGCAGCATGTGCCTGCGCGGCGCGGGCGATGTGAAGGTGCCCGCGGCCCTGGTGCTGCCGATGTCGATGCTGTTCTTCGCCCCGCTCGCGCACGCGCTCACCTTCGCCCCCGGGCACGGCTGGGTGCACTTCCTGCCGCAGTTCGGCTACGGCGCCGTCGGCGGCTGGGTCGCGGTGCTCGTGTACGTGATGGTGCTCGGCAGCGTGCTGCTGCTGCGCTGGCGCTCGGGGGCCTGGCAGCGCATCCGACTATGAGAGCTGCATGTTCGTGACGCTGAAATCGCTCCTGCGCACGCTGGTGCTGCCCCCCGCAGGCCCGCTGCTGCTGGCCGTGGTCGGCGCCTTCCTGGTGAGCCGTGCGCGCGCGAGCGCGCGCGCACGCCGCGCGGGCGTGGCGCTCCTCGCGCTCGGGCTCGGCTCGCTGTGGCTGCTGGCGACACCGGTCATCGCCGATGCCCTGTGGCGGGTGGCCGAGCGCGAGCCGGTGCTGGATCTGGGGCACGCCGCCGATGCGCAGGCGATCGTGATCCTGGCCGGTGGCAGCGTACGCGCCGCGGCGCCCGAGTACGCCGGGGAAGCGGCGCCCGGGGGCGAGCTGCTCGAGCGGCTCACCTACGGTGCCTACCTGGCGCATCGTACCGGGCTGCCGGTGCTGGTCTCGGGTACGGCCGCGGAGGCGCAGGCGATGCAGGCCTCGCTCGTCCGCGATTTAGGCGTGACGCCGCGCTGGATCGAGAATCACTCGCGTGACACCTTCGAGAACGCGCAGTACTCGGCGGCGCTGCTGCGCGCGCAGGGCGTGACGCGCATCCTGTTGGTCACCGATGCAGTGCACGAGCATCGCGCGGCAGCGGAATTCGCCGCGGCCGGACTTGCGGTGCGCCCCGCGCCGACGGGCCTGTGGGTGCCGTACCCCTCGCGCCCCGGGCGTTACGTGCCGCACATCGATGCGCTCAGGCGCTCGACGCTGGCGCTCTATGAGCTGCTCGGTGACGTGGCGCGGCAGGCGTTTGCCGGACTCGGCGTACGCCGTCAGCACGGCTGAGGCCGATCTCCAGGCCCGGGAGGCTCGCCAGCACACATGCACACCGAGGAGCTGACGACCGTCTTTCGTTCCCCGCGCAAGCGCGCCTGCGACGAGCGGCTGCTGGTGCTCACAGCGGTCGGCATCGCTGGCTTCGTCGTGCTCGGTGCGGGGGAGTTCCTGCTGCAGGTACCCGCCGCGGAGGCCGCCTACGCCGTGCGGCACCTGCTGCAGTACGAGGCGGAGAACCGTGCGCCGCCCCCGGCGCCCCCGCCGCCGGCCCCGTATCCGTACGCCTGGGTCGGCTGCGTGGTCTACGTGCTGGTGCTGTTCGGCGTGGCCGCGGCGCTCTCGCACGGACTGGTGCGGCTGGATGCCTTCGATGTGGGCGAACTCGACGCGGCGCGCGTGCAGGCGGGCGAATGGTGGCGTGCCTGGACCGCCCTCACGCTGCACCTGGATGGGCCGCATCTGGCCGCCAACCTGGTCGCGGGGGTGTGGTTCGGCTATCTCGCGGCCGCGCAGATGGGCGGCGGCACCGCCTGGCTCCTCACCGTGACGGGCGCCGGTGTCGCGAACCTCATCGAAGGGCTCCTCGGGCCCGCGGACCATCACTCCGTCGGGGCCTCCACCGCGGTGTTCGCCGCCCTGGGAGCCATGGCGGCGTATTCCTGGCGCGAACGCTTTGCGACCCCGCAGCGCTGGGCCCGCCGCTGGGGCCCGCTGATCGCCGGGGTCGTGCTGCTCGGGTGGACGGGCTCTGCGGGGGAGGGGACCGACGTCGTGGCCCACATCACCGGGTTCGCGGTCGGGGCGCTGCTCGGGGCGACGGCGGCGTTGCCGCGCGTGCAGGGCGTGCTGCGGCGCGTGCCGCAGTGGGCCGCGGGGCTCGCGGCGCTCGGGTGGCTGGGGCTCGCCTGGTGGTGCGCGCTGCGCAGCTGAAGCGCGCCCTCAGGGGCCCGTGACGCTGTAGCCCTTGTCCTTGAGTGCGGCGAGCGCGCCGTGCTCACCGAGCAGGCGATCCATCGACTGCACGGCAAGTGTGCCGCGGTTGCGCCTCAGGCTGTCCTGCACCGCGATCAGCCAGTCATCTTGCGCGCGGGCGATGAGCGTGCGCACGCGCTCGGAGCTGGAGACGGCGGCCATGCAGGCGGTGCGGTCTGCGGCGCTCGGCAGCCGGCGCAGCGCCTCCACGTCGCCGAGCGCCCAGGCCTGCGCCCGCGCCTGCATCGGCGCGAGGTCGCTCTCCAAAAGCGTTACCACCGACTCCAGGCACGCGACCTCGCGGTCGAGCGGCGTCTTGCCGACGTCCCGGAGCACGTTGACCGGATCGTCGATCTTCAGCTTGTCCTGGTGCACGCGCACGCCCTGCGCATGCGCGAGCTGCAGCACCGTTTCCTGCACCTCGTTGTGCAGTGCAAGTCCCGCCGCGTCGAACACGCGGCTGAGCAGCTGCCGTGCGGCCAGCATCGGGCGCATGCGCTCGAGCTTGCCGTCCTTGGGGTCGTAGCGCGCCTTGAGCGCCTCCACGCGTGCGTAGAGCTGCGGGGGGAGCGTCTGCTGCAGCGGCAGGTTGTCGGGGGGCTTTTGCAGGCGCCGCCACTCGATGTACACCCGCAGCGCGGTCAGGGGATTGGCGCCGATGCCGTAGGTGGGCCACGCGGGCACGACCTCCTGCGTCTCGCGCAGCACGGCGCGCACGGCGTCCGGCTGCCACACCATCTTCTTTGGCAGCGGGGAGATGGTGCCGAGGATCCACAGGGTGTGATCGCCCTGGCGCACCACCCACAGTCTCGGTCCCTCGTGGCGCCCCTCGACGACCACCTCCTGCACGTTCGCCTGAGCGGCGGCGGATTCCTCCGCGGGCTGCGCGCGCAGCAGCGCGGTGCCGGCGAGCAGGCTCGCAAGGATCACGCACCGAAGGAGCGCGGCATGCATGGGGCGCTGCACCGGCGCGTCAGTCACTCGTGGGCAGTTGGTGCGGCGTGGCGTCGCTCGTGCGGTCGTAGACGCGCTTGAGGTCCACGGCCGGCAGCTCGTAGGAGCCGATATGCAGCTTCTCCACCAGCTGCGCGCCATCCGCACTGAGATCGAAGGCGTCGGTCACCTCCGGTCCCTGCTGTGCCTTGATGACGATGAGGTAGCCGTGCCCGCTCCAGCCGGAGCGCTGGTCCCCGACGCCGCCCTCGGCCGAGACGACACTGTGCGCGCCGGGGGTGAAGCTGCGGCGCGAGGTCCCGAAGTCGAAGACGATCTGGTCGGGGCTCTGGCGTATCGTGAGCAGCTCCCCGCGCGCGATCACGTCCTTGATGATGTGCGCCGCGGTCGAGCGTGCCAGCGGGTCGCGCCGCAGCGCGGACGGATCGATCACCGCGGCGGTCTCCGGCGGGGCGCTGCCGGAGTCAACGCGCGCCTGCGTCTGGGCAAGGTTGCGGTTGATGATCTTCAGCGCCTGCGCGCGCATGCGGCTGAGAATCTTCTGCGGGTCATCGGAGGCGGCCGGATCGAGCCGCCAGGTCCCCGCCAGTGATAGGCCAGCGGGCGCGGTGGCGGAGGTGCGGCTGCCCGCGCAGCTGCCGAGCAGCAGGCAGGCTGCGGCGCACAGCAGTGGCACGACCCCCCGGGCGCTCGACATATTAGGCTATCCTCGCGCTCAGCATGAGAGCGCGCAGCATCGCAGTTCGCCACCCGGTCACGCAACGATGAAGCGGCGTACCGCCCCGGAGCTGGCGCGCCTGCGCCGGCGCATCGCGCGGCTGGACGGCGCGAGCATCGATGAGCTCTATGGACTTGAGCCGGTGTGGGAGCCGGGCGCCGGCGGCCCGCAGCTTGCGCCCGAGGCGCTGGTGGGCGTGCGCTGCCCCTACTGCGGTGAGCGGTTGCAGACGCGCGTCGACCTGACGGGCGATGAGCCCGCATATGTGGAAGATTGTGAGGTGTGCTGCCGCCCGATCGAATTCGCCATCGAGCGCGATAGCGGCGGGGCACTCGTGGCGCTGCAGGTGCGGCGCCTGGACTGAAGTCCTCACAGGGGGTCATTCGATGATCGGATCGCAACTGCGGGCCGCGGGCCTCGCGTTCACCTTGTGCCTGCTCGCCGCGTGCAGCCGGCCGGCCGCCCTCGCGCCACCCACCGGCAGTGCGGCCCCGCCCACGCCCGATCCGTGGCCGCAGTTCGCGGCGCGCTTCCTCGAGGAGTACTTCCGGGCGGAACCTAAGTTCGCGGTCGAGGCCGGGCGCCACGAGTTCGACGGACAGATGCCCGACTGGAGCGGTGAGGGCATTGCCGCCGAGGTGGCGCTGCTGAAGCGCCTGCGCGCCGAGGCCGCGGCCTTCAGCGATGCCCAGCTCACCGCGCCTGAGCGCTTCGAGCGCGAGCACCTCTATACGGTGATCGACAGCGAGCTCTTCTGGCGCGAGCGCGCACGCTACCCCTTCACCAATCCGGCCTGGTACATCCAGAAGCTCGACCCGGATGTGTACCTGACGCGCGACTATGCACCGCCGGATAAGCGCCTGAAGGGCTACATCGGCTACGCGCGCGCCATCCCGAAGGTCTGCGCGCAGATCCGGGCGAACCTCAAGACCCCGCTCCCGGAGAGCTTCATCAAGTACGGCATCGCCGGGTTCGGCGGCTTCGCCAGCTTCTATCGCCACGACGTGGCGGCGGTGTTTGCGGGCGTCAAGGATCCCGCCGCGCAGGCCGAGCTGGCGGCTGCGGATGCCGCCGCGGCACAGGCGATGGACGGGCTCAAGAGCTGGCTTGAGGGCGAGCGCGCGCACGCCACCCAGGCCTTCGCTCTGGGCGAGCCGCTGTTCCTGGAGATGCTCAGGGTCACCGAGCGCGTCGACCTGCCGGTCGAGCGGCTGCTCGAGATCGGCAACGCGGACCTCGAGCGCAATCTCGCCGCCCTGGGGCACGCCTGTGCGCAGTACCTGCCGCAGGGCACACTCGCCGCCTGTGTCGCGAAGATGAACGCCGACAAGCCCGTCGGCGGGGCGGTCGCCGGGGCGCGGGCGCAGCTTCAGGGGCTGCGCGCCTTCGTGCTCGAGAAGCAGCTCGTCAGCTTTCCCCCCGAGGCGCAGGCGTTGGTGGCCGAAGCCCCGCCCTACATGCGCGCCAACGCCGCCTACATCAATGTGCCCGGACCGTACGAGCATGGCGTGGCATCGGTGTACAACATCGCACCCCCGGATCCGGCCTGGAGCGCCCGGGAGCGTGCCGCCTACATCGTGGGCAAGGCGAGCCTGCTCTACACGAGCGTGCACGAGGTCTGGCCGGGCCACTTCCAGCAGTTCCTGCATTCCAACGCCAACCCCTCCAGGATCGACGCGCTGTGGGTGGGTTACGCGTACGCGGAAGGGTGGGCGCACTACAGCGAGGAGATGATGTGGGATGCGGGGCTCGGCGCAGGCGACCCCGGGCAGCATGTGGGACAGATCACCAACGCGCTGCTGCGCGATGCGCGCTACCTGTCAGCGCTCGGCCTGCACACCCGCGGCATGAGCGTCGCGCAGTCGGAACGGCTGTTTCGCGAGCGCGCCCTCTACGATCCCGGCAATGCCCGCCAGCAGGCCGCGCGCGGCACCTACGACCCCCAGTACCTCGATTACACCCTCGGCAAGCTCATGATCCGCAAGCTGCGCGATGACTGGATCGCGCAGCAGCCCGGGGCGGCCGCGAACCCGGACCCGAAGGCGTACTGGCACGCCTTCCACGATGAGTTCATGAAGCACACCGGCCCGATCCCGCTGATCGGCGTGCAGATGCTCGGCCCGAAGGAGCGCGCGCTCTTTTAGGCGACGGCCGCCTCCAGGAAGCTCAGGCGCTGCGCGTCGGCATCGAGGCGCACGCGTACCCCGAGGGGCACCGGCTCGTTGTGCGCGCCGTGCCCGAGGGGGAAGCCCGCGGCGCAGGGCACGCCGCTGGCGCGGGCGAGCTCGCGCAGCACGTCGGCGCTGGAGTAGGGCGCGCCCGGCTCCTCGCACTCGGTAAAGCTGCCGAGCACGATGCCGCGGATGCGGCGGAACACCCCGGCGAGCTCGAGGTGCGTCCACATGCGATCGAGCCGGTAGGGACGCTCCCCCTGGTCCTCGAGCAGCAGCACGGTATCCTCCAGCAGCGGCATGTACGGGGTACCGATGACGCGCGAGAGCACCGAGAGGTTGCCGCCGAGCAGGCGTCCCTCGGCCACACCCCCCACATAGGTCTCGGTGCCGGACAGCGCCGCCGCCGGGGCGGGCGATTCCAGCAGCGCGAACAGCCGCTCGTGGGTGGCGGCAGGGAGCCGGCCGAGCTGGGTGAGCACCGGGCCGTGGATGCTGATCCAGCCGTGGGAGGCGAGCCACAGGTGCAGCGCGGTGATATCGGAGAAACCCACCAGCGGTTTGCGCATCCCCGGCGGTGCCGCGTGCATGAGGCGCCCGAGCAGCCGCGTCGCGCCGTAGCCGCCGCGCACGCAGAAGAGCGCCCTGAGCCGCGGCTCGGCGAGCGCACTCATGAGCTCGCCCAGGCGCCGCGCGTCGTCGCCGGCGAGGTAGCGCTGCTTGTCGAACACTCCGGGGCCGTATTCGGGCCGATAGCGTGCCCCAAGCACGGCGAGCCCTGCTTCAAAGGAAGCCCGGTCAAAGCCGCTCGCCGGGGCGATGACGCCCACCGGATCTCCGGCGCTGAGGCGCGGGGCAGGCTGGAATGTCACGGCGCTCAAGTGCTTCTGCTGAGGTTTCCCCGGACTTCGCCGCGGGCGTATCCGCGATTATTGCTCGACTGGCAACGCGCGGGGTCGCGATTTGAGCGGCGCGGGGCCTCGCGCGCCCCGCTCAGGACGCTCTTCGGGCGAGGCCTCAGTCTGCGAGGGCCTTCAGGTCGCGCATGAGCGCCTCGCGGCCGCGCGCGAGCTGATCCAGGCGCGCCGCCGCCTCGCGCAGCGCGTTCAGGTTCTGCACGGGGGCCTGATTCAGGCGCCGGTAGGCGGTGGCAGCCATCAGCCAGAGCCGATTGACCCGCTCATAGCGTGCCGCGGTCTCGCGGCGCAGGGTGATGAGGGTCAGAGCGTTCGCTTGCATGGGATGCCTTATCGCTCGGAAGCGGCGGCGCGCAACAGTGCAGCCATCACAGTTCAGCCGGAGCGAGCGTAGCGCTGCAGTATTGCGATCATGCGACGGTGCGCGCGCACTCACACGCGGCGGCGCGGCACTTCAGCTCAGCGAGACGACGAGCTTGGCGGAGTGGCTGCGCCAGTTGATCGGGATGATGAAGCAGCGCTGCCCGGGCTTTTGCGGAATGGCGGGCTTCTCGCCCGAGAGCACGCTCGGCACCGAGATGACGAAGTCGCGGCCGAAGTCCCGGCGCGCGTTTCCCGAGATGGTGTTGGCAACCTCACCCACCAGGTCGCGCATCGTCTCGTGGCTGAAGTCATTCTCCTGCATCTTCATCAGCAGCACCGTGAGCATTGCCTTGGGCGCGGTGAAGTACACCACCCCCTCGCGCTTGCCGGAGATGTTGATGACGCCGGTGTACTCGTGCACCGAGGGCGCCCCTTCCATGAGGTACGGCGAGCCGATCGAGGCGGGCTGCTGCGCCGCGACCTCGAAGAAGTTCGTCGTCCCGTCGACGAAGGTCTTCAGCTCCTGTTCGTACAGCATGTGCAGTCGTTCCTTGTGGTGCGCCTTCAGCGCATCAGCTCCGCAATCGCCTCATTCAGCTGCCGGTCGGTGAAGGGCTTGTTGAGAAAGCCGTTGGCACCCTTTTCCATCGCCTCGACCGCGGTGGCCTTGTCCGCGAGCGCCGAGATCACCAGGATACGCACCGCGGGCTTCAGCTGCACCAGGCGGCCGATGCACTCGATGCCATCCATGCGCGGCATCGTCAGGTCCATGGTGACGACGTCCGGGTCGGTCTGCTTGAACAGCTCCAGCGCCTCCTCGCCGTTGCCGGCGGTGCCCACCAGCTGCAGCTCCTCGAACTGCTGCGAGCGCTCGATGCGCCGGCGCATGATGTTCGAGTCGTCCACGATCATCAGCTTGAAGGAGCGTTTGCCGTTCATGGCGGTTGCGGGGCTCTTCATGGGGCGCGCCCGGGGCTAGGCGACCGCCGTGCCGCCGACCGCATCCACCGCGGGCAGCACGATCTTGAAGCGCGTGAACTTGCCGGGGTGGGTGCTCACGCCGATCTTACCGCCGAGCGCATAGACGCTGCGGGCCACGACGTCCATCCCCACACCACGGCCGGCATCCATCGACACGTCATCCTGCGTGGAGAAGCCCGGCCGGAAGATGAGTGCCATGGTCGAGCGGGTGTCCATGAGCGAGGCTTCCTCCTCGGTGATCAGGTGGCGCCGCACGGCGGCGGCCTTGAGCGCCTCGGGGGCGATGCCGGCGCCGTCGTCCTCGAACACCAGTTCATACCCCTCGCCGGCGCGGCGGAAATCCACCCGCACCATGCCGGTGTCCTCCTTCGCCTGGCCGCGGCGCGCTTCCGGCGCTTCGATCCCGTGCACCGCCGCGTTGCGCAGCATCTGGATGAGACAGTCCTTGATGGTGGCGCTGTAGGCGCTCGGGACATCGCCCAGTCCGTTCAGCGAGAGCCGCAGCCGCTTGGCGTGGTCGTGCGCCAGGCGCTCGGCCATCGACTGCAGGGTCGGGGAGAGGTCCTCGATCGCGCGTGACGGCATGCGCTCGGGGGCCGGGGCGGGCGCGGCCGGCGCGCGCGGGGCCGGTGGGGGAGCGGCGGCGGCCTCGGTCGCGGCGGCACCGCCGGGGGTGTCCTTCAGCACCGCGAGGCGTGCGGCCATCTCGCGCACGCTGCGCAGATGGGCGAGCAGCTCATCGAGCTTCAGGACCAGTGGCAGGAAATCGTTGCCCGAGAGTTCCGGGCGCTTCTTGCACTCGCTCACCATGTCCTCGAGCGTATGCACGCGCGTGGCGACGCTCTTGAGATTCAGCGCCGAAGCCTCGCCCTTGATGGCGTGCATCTCGCGGAAGAGCCCCGTGAGCTTCTTGCGGAACTCCGCGTCGGTGCGCGCCGGCTCTTTGAGGATCGTGTTAACGAGCTTCAGGCCCGTCTCGGCCGTGTCGAGGAACGAGACCAGCTGCAGCGGGTCGCAGTGCATCATGCCGAGCATCATGTCGAGCTGCTGGTTGGCGTTCTCCTGCGAGTCGTGCAGCTCGCGCGCGAGCAGCACGCTCGAGGTGATGTCGCCGACCGAGCACAGCACGTGCTTGATACCCTCCGGCCCCATGACGCGGTGGAAGTCGAACTGCAGGTAGCGCGCTTCCTTGCCGCCGTGCGCGTTCTCCATCGTGATCTCGAGCTGCCCCAGGGGGTTGATGCTCTTCATCAGGTTCTCGTGCGCACGGTCGCCCCACAGGAGCTTGATGTACTTGGTCGCCGTGGCGAGCGTCGCTGCCGGTACCAGGTCCTTCAGCAGTTCCTCGAACGACAGGCCGGCGAAATCGCTGCGACCGAACATGCGCGACAGCGCATCCGACCACACCGAGCCGATGCGGTAGTTGGCGTCGAGCAGGAAGAAGCCCTCGCGCACCGTCTTGAGGATGTCGCGCGTCTGTTCCTGCGCATCGCGGGCCGCACGCTCGTGGCGTGCGCGCGTCACCTGGAAGTAGGCGGCCGCGGCGGCGAGCACCAGCGCGGCCAGCACGCCCGCGGCGAGCAGCGCGCGCAGCCGCGCGGCGGCCTCCGAGGAGGTGTGCTGCAGCATGGCCGCGAGACTCGACAGCTGCGCCTGCAGCGGGTGGGCGTTGTCGCTGGCGAACAGCTGCGCGCGCTTCACCTGCGCGTAGTGCTCGCGCCCCTCGCGCGAGAGCGCGCTGCCGCCGCTGTCGGAGTCGACGTAGGGCTGCCCGGTGAAGGCGATCACCGGATCGAGTACCGGCGCGTACTGGTGCCACAGCAGCAGCGCCCGCCCGAGCTGCGGGGAGTCCATGTCGCCGGTGGCGTTGATCTGCTTGAGTTCCTGGTCGAAGCGCTTGACGGTTGCCTGCAGGTCCGCAAGCGCCTGTCCCGAGTAGGCGCGCACTTCCAGGCGGTCGCGCAGCGAATTGAGCTGGTGGGAGATCTCCTCGGGGTAGGTCTGCAGCGTGCTGGCCGCCTGCAGCGCTGCGATGTCCGCGCGCATGTGCGTCGCGAGGCGGAAACCCACGATGAGCACCGTGCCCATCACCAGGGTCAGCGCCGTGCCTAAGCCGGCGGTGACGAGTTGACGGCGACGCTCGGTGCCTGCAACGCTCATGGGGGTTGTTCTCCTGCTCTACTTCGGCAGCTCAAAACGCACCAGGGTGCGTACCGGCACTTCCACGGCGGTGCCGTTGATGACGGTGGGGGCATAGCGCCAGCGGCGGATGGCGGTGATGGCGGCGCGATCGAACACGCCCGGCGGCTGCGCCTCCACCACGTGGATGTCGCGCGGCTCGCCCTTCACGTCGACCGTAAAGGTCAGCATCACCGAGCCGGCAATGTGCTGATTCATCGCATTTTCGGGGTAATCCGGCGGCGGCGCGCGCAGGCGCTTGAGGCCGGCGGCGAGCACCGCCGGATCGAGCGCCGCGGGGGATTTCGGTGCGCTCGCCAGCTGCTGCACGGTGGCGATCTCCTTCGGATCACCGCCAAAGCGCCTCGCGAGCGCGAGGTCCGCATCGACGGGTTTGCCGGCGGCGGCCGCGCCGCGTGCGCGCTCGAGGAGCTTCGCGCTGAGTTCATGACCGGCATCCGCCAGGCCCGCGTTGGCCGGGTCGCTCGTCTGCAGCTGCGTGAGGTAGTAGGCGGCGCTGTCCTGCGCCGGATCGGTGAGGCGGCCGTCGTGGATGCGGTCGCGCGCCATCTGCAGCGTACGATCGTTCTCGGCCTGCGCGGCCTTGGCGCGCGCATTGCTCAGGTCGCGCTGGAACCCGAGGATGTCGGCCTGCTTCATGCCGACGCCGCGCGCCTCATTCAGCCAGCGCTCTTCCTCGGCGGAGTTCTTCGCCAGCGCCGCGTCGCGCGCCTTGCGCAGGTACGCCGTGCCAAGATCATGCTGGGTGCGCTGGGTGATGGGGCTGGCGGCCGCCGCGGCCGCCAGCTGCGCCATGTAGATCTTGGCGCTGTCGTCGGGATCGGTGAGACGGCCCTCGCGGATGCGGTCCTCGACCAGGCCGGCGAGGCGCGTGACCTTGGCATCGTCCACGCGCCGTGCGATGTCCGCACGCCACTTGGCGAGCTGCTCCGCCGGGGTGCTGCCGCTGGCCTGCGCCTGGCGCACCAGCGCGGCGGCGCGGTCGAGGTTGCCGTCGGCGAGCGCCCGGGCAATCTCGGCTGCGTACAGCCGCTGCTCGAAGGCCGGCACGCGCGGGTCGGACGGGGTTGCTGCCTTGAAGTTCGCAAGCGTCTGGGCGGCTTCCTCGAAGCGGCTGCCGTTCAGGGCATCCTCGAAGCGTCCGGCGAGCACGCCGGCGACGCGCTGCAGCCCGTCACGGGCTTCCCCGTTGCTCGCGTCGGCGGCGGCCGCGGAGCGGTAATAAAGGAGTGCGTTGTCACCGGCCGGCTCGGTGAAGCGTCGCTCGTGCATCGCGGCGCGCGCCTTTTCCAGCAGCTCATCCACCTTGCCGTGCACGATGGAGGTGTCGGCGAGGGCTTCGGGAGCGGCGGCGTCGGCGGGCGCGGCGGCCGCTGCCACGGCGGCCGGGGCGGGGGCGAGTGCGGCTTTGGGGGTCGGCGCTGGCGCAGCCCCGCCCTTGCCGCCGGCGAAGTACCAGTAGGCCCCTGCGGCGGCGGCCAGGGCCGCCACTACGGCGGCAATCAGCGGCAGCTTCGATCGAGCGCCAGAATCCTCCTCGCGCCTTGCGGGCGCGCTCAGCGGCTGAGGGAGCCTGAAGTCCGCTGGCGCCGGCGCCTCACGCGTCGGTGCGGCCGCCCGGGCGGCCACGGCTTCCGCGATGGCACCGTCAAACACGGCACGGGTCTTGCGCGGATCGAGCGGATCGGGCAGCACGGCGAACACCTTGCTGCCCTTGAGAGCGGCGCCGACCTGTTTCTCGGCGGCCTGCTCGGCGAATACCAGCGTGAGGGCGCGCGGTGCCTTGGCGGCGGCCATGTCCACGGCGCCGCGTACGTTGATCACGGCACGTGCATCGATGACCAGCAGCTGCGCGCGCTTGCCGCCGCTGAGGCCCTCGAGCGCGGCCTCGATGGTATCTACCGGGCGGATGCCCGCCTGGCCCTCGAGCGCCTGTCCGAGTTCCAGCAGAAAGTCATCGCGCGTGGTGACCGCGGTGACGTCAACCGCCGGCTGGGCGCTGGCGTTCCCGGTGGCGGGTTTCGCAGTCTCGGAACTGCGCGAGGCAGTCGATGGGGCACTGGCCACGTGACGTCTCCAACAAATGCGGTCTTTGGTGCAGCGGACCCTGGCGCTCCGCACGCGCGGAAGCGCGCGCGCCTGCTAGCTCTTGCCCCGCGCGCAAATTCCCGCCGTTGCAGGATATGTAGCCTCCCGTCCTGCGCAGTGCGTCAGTTCACAATAACGACAGCCCTCGTCGGGGCAGCGCGACGCGGCTGGCCAACCTTTGAAGCACTGCTCGCTTTGTGATCTCCCCCGCGCACCTGGCACGCCGGACACGCGCGGCTCACGCGCGCCGCCGCGCCGCGCCCGCCCCGCGCCGACCGCCCCGTGCCGACCGCCCCGTGCCGTGTGCACGCAACTGGAGCAGCCGGGGGCCCTGGCGCACCGTGAAGGTGCGGCAACGCACTTGTCAATCAGTCACTTAAGAGAAAGATCCCGCCTACGTGGCGGCGTAGGCGATTTGGGGCTGGCGCGATTGAGGCGCGCAGTGAACAATTTGCCGCTGTGACCGTCTTAACGTAATGAAGTGATCGAGAGGGGAAGAGCGTCACTATTTGAAACCGCAGATGGGACTAAGTTAAGCGCGCTGGCACCGCCGGCATCGCCGGCGCCCGGCACGAGTTGAGAGCTCAACGGGAGGGAAGGATGATGCGACCGCTCGCTGACCAGAATTCCCAGGGCGGCAGTAATGCCGCGTTCATCGATTCGCTGAGTTCCTTCAGCCGCCTGCACCGCGCGCAGCGCTGGGAAGGCACCTTCGGCGATTTCCTGACCAGTATCCTTCCGGGCAACCCCGCGGCACTGGCGCGCACCAGCCACGAGTACATCTGGGACATGCTGCGCTGGCACGGGCGCGCATCGGCCGCCGAGGCGACCGAGACGCAGCGCGCGCGCGAGCTGTTCAAGCGCGAGCTGTTCGGCATCGATGAGCCGCTCGCGCGCGTGGTGGACTACTTCAAGGCCGCCGCCGCCGGCTCCGACGTCGGCCGCCGCCTGCTGCTGCTGCTCGGGCCCCCGTCCGGGGGCAAGTCGACGCTCGCCATCCTGCTCAAGCGCGGGCTGGAGGAGTACAGCCGCACCGATGAGGGCGCACTCTATGCGATCCGCGGCTCACCGCTGCGCGAGAATCCGCTGAACCTGATTCCGACCAGCCTGCGCCCGGAGTTCCGTGAGCGCTACGGTGTCGCCATCCAGGGCGAGCTGTCGCCGTGGGCGCGCGACTTCGTGGAGCGCGAGTTCGAGGGCGATTTCGTACGCGTGCCCGTCGAGCGGGTGTTCCTGGCCGAGGCCTCCCGCGTCGGCATCGGCACCTACGCCCCGCACGACCCGACCACCGCCGACATCGCCGACCTGGTCGGCTCCGTCGACCTTGCCAAGGTGGCACAGATCGGTGATGAGGGCGATCCGCGCGCCTGGTCGTGGTCCGGCGCAGTGTATGCCGCCAGCCGCGGCGTGCTGGAGATGATCGAGATCCTCAAGGTCAAGCGCGAGTTCCTCTATCTGCTGCTTACCCTGACGCAGGAGAAGAACGTCAAGGTCTCGCGCTTCCCGCTGATTCACCTGGATGAGACCATCCTCGCGCACACCAACCTCGCCGAGTTCCACAAGTTCCTGCAGGAGAAGGAGAACGAGGCGCTGCTCGATCGCATGGTGATCATCAAGATCCCCTATGCGCTCTCCTACCGCGACGAGTCGCGCATCTACCAGAAGCTGGTCTCCGGGGCGCCGGCGTTTCGCAACGTGCACCTGGATCCGCACGTGCTGAACCTCGCTTCCGTGTTCGGCATCCTCACGCGCCTGGTCAAGCCCGAGCGCGAGGGGCTGGACCTGGCGAAGAAGCTGCGCATCTACGCCGGCGAGGCGGTCGAGGGCGTGCCCGAGAGCGAGGCGCAGCGGCTGCATGCGGAAAGTGGCGAGGAGGGCATGAATGGCGTCTCGCCGCGCTTCGTGATTAACGCGATCTCCAATGCCATCACCCGCGGCAACACCCACAGCCTCACCAGCATGGAGCTGCTGCTCGCACTGAAGGATGCGATCGAGAACGATGCGCGCATGGATGCGAAGCAGAAGAAGGCCTGGATCGATCACCTGGTGACCGCCCGCAAGGAGTTCTACAACCGCTGGGTGAAGGAGGACGTGCACCGCGCGATGTTCGCCTCCTTCGAGGCGGAGGCGCAGCAGTTGCTGGAGAAGTACCTGGACGAGGTGGAGGCCTCGCTCGATCACCGCCAGGTCACCGACCCCATCACCGGGGAGAACCGCCCGGCGGATGAGCGCTTCCTGCGCTCGGTCGAGGAGAAGATCAAGGTCTCCGACTCCGGCAAGCTGTCGTTTCGGCAGGAAGTCGTGCGCAAGGCCATGGTGGCCTTCAAGGCCGGGGAGAAGTTCAAGCTCGGCAGCCACGCGCGCATGCGCGAGGCGATCGAGCAGTACCTGTTCGAGGAGCGCCGCGACGTGCTGCGGCTGGTAACCTCGACGGCGCGACCCGACGATGAGGCGCGCCAGAAGATCTCGGTGGTGCAGCAGCGCCTGGTCACCGAATACGGCTACGATGAGCACAGCGCCAAGGAGGCGCTCAGCTACGTCACTACCCTGCTCGCGCAGGAGTAGCGCGGACTTACTTTAAAGGTTGCCAAGGAGTACGAGCGACCCCCATGGACGAAAGCGGCAAGCGCGACGAAGCACCCGGTGCGGGAAAGTGGTACGAGCTTTTTTCGCGGGGCGCCCGCGACTGGCTGCGCCACGACGAGAAAGTGCGCGAGGCGGTGCGGGCCAGCCTGCCCGAGATCATCGCCGGCGGGGACGTGATCAACGAGGGTGCGCGCACCGTGCGCGTGCCGGTGCGCATGCTCGAGCACTACCATTTCCGGCTGCGCAATCCCGAGGAACAGCAGGGCGCCGGCCAGGGCAAGGCCAAGCCCGGGGACGTGTTCTCGGATCCCAGCAAGGACAAGGGCCCGGGCCAGAAGGGCGGCGGCGGGCGCGATGACGGCGGCGTGCAGCTGCTGCTCGAGTTCAAGGTCGACGACATCGTCGACTGGCTGTGGGAGGAGATGCAGCTGCCGAACCTCAAGGCACGCACCGGTCCCGCCGCCGAGAGCGACTGGGTGCGCGAGGGCTGGGATCGCCGCGGTGCCCGCTCGCGCCTGGACCGCCGCCGCTCCTTCAAGGAATTCGTGAAGCGCCGCGGCACCCCGGGAGCGACCCCCTCGCTTACCGATGATGATCTGCGCTTCCGGCAGCTGACGCGCCGCAAGCAGCCGGCCGTGCATGCGGTGGTATTTTTCATGCTCGATGTCTCGGGCAGCATGTCCGACCGGGACCGCAAGCTCGCCAAGACCTTCTTTTTCTGGGTCGTGCAGGGGCTGCGCCGCCAGTACCGCTCGCTCGAGACGGTGTTCGTCGCGCACACGACCGAGGCGTGGGAGTTCAACGAGCCGGACTTCTTCCAGGTAAGTGGCAGCGGCGGCACCGTGGCCTCAGCGGGGCTTCTGAAGGTGCGCGAGATCATGGACGCGCGCTTCAACCCCGCCCGCAGCAACATCTACCTCTTCTATGCCTCCGACGGCGACAACGCGGTGAGCGATGCCGCCGATGCGCGTAGCGCGCTGGCAGCCATCACCGCCGACACCTGTTACACCGGCTACGTCGAGGTCTCCTCGGGGGTCTCGCGGCAGCTCGACACGGAAACCGGGCGCCTGTTCGCCGAGCTCAGCGGCGCCGGCTGCGCCGCCGGTAGCTACGCGCTCAACGACTTCGATGACGTGTGGGGGGCGGTGAAGCACTTCTTCTCGGCACAGAGCGAGGAGGGGGTGCGGGTATGAGCGGCGAGTGGCAGACCTACATCCGCCGCATCGAGGATCTCGCCGCCCGCTCGGGCCTTAAGTTTCACCCGGTCGACTTCGAGGCGGTGCCCGACAGCTTCATGATGGAGATCGCCGTCTACGGGCTGCCGGTGCGCATGCCGCACTGGTCCTTCGGCGTGCGCTACATCTACCAGCTCATCCAGCGCCACATGGGTCACTCGCGCCTGTTCGAGGTGGTGTTTCCGGGCAATCCCGGGCACGCCTACCTGGCCGAGAGCAACGGGCTCGCGGAGAACATCCTGGTGACCGCGCACGTGCTCGGGCACGCGGACTTCTCGCGCAACAACCTCCTGTTCCGGCGCTGCCAGGAGCAGGTGAGCGAGCGCATCGTCGAGCATGCCGCCAACCACGCCCGCCAGATCAGCCAGGCGATCGAGGCCCACGGCGCCGAGCGGGTCGAGGCGGCTCTCGATGCGGCGCTCGCGCTCGAGCAGCACATCGATGTCGACCAGGCGCTGCGGCGCGAGCGCTATCCCGAGTACGTCCCGGAACCGAAGGCGCTCGCGGACGATCAGTTCCGCAAGCGCTTCGCCGCCCTGGAGCCGGCCGGCAGCGCGGCAGGGACCCCGGCGCGCAAGCGCGCACCCGTGCCCCCGCACCCGGAGCGCGATCTGCTGTGGTTCATCGCCCACTACGCGCCGGAGATGGAGAGCTGGGAGCGCGACATCTTCCTGGCGGTGCGCGAGGAGTCCTTCTACTTCTACCCGGTGTTCGCCACGCAGATCATGAACGAGGGCTGGGCCTCCTACTGG
>DATIXW010000150.1:0-5389 GCA_035518135.1 Steroidobacteraceae bacterium | reverse complement strand
TAGCGTCTGCGTGGCGAAGAAGCCCGCCGTGTTGCTGACCGCCTGAGTCTGGTCGAACACGAGCTGCGGTGAATTTCCCGTGGTTTGCACGTTCACATCGAACAGGCCGTTACCGCTCACGGCGCCACTTGCAGGAGTGGTCGCTGCCACCAGCACCACGGCCGCGTGCGCCGTAGCCGGTGTGAAGGCGACGCTGGGGCTGCCTCCGGACTGGGGAGTGACGATGCCATCGTGCGCGACCGCGAACGACAGTGCCGAGAGCGTCGAGGGAAACTGCAGATCGACCGCGGCGGCCTGATACGCCGTGTTGGCGGTAAGCGCCGGCGTCAGAAAAACGTAGGCATAGTTACTGGTCGATTGCGCGACGGCGTACGCGGTGAACTTGAGATCGGCCGCCCCCGCGACGTCGACCCCGTAGGTACCGGCGGTGGCGCCGGACGCAGCGTAATTCCACAGTTGCAGCGTACCGGCCGCGCTGGAACTCGTCACCGGTCCGCCGGTTGCGGTCGTGCTGATAACCTTGGCGCCGCCCACGGTGAGCATCGCACCGGCCCTGGCGAGTGCGCCCGGGAACGCGTAATCGGTCACGCTGAGCGTGAGCGACTGCAGTGCGGGATTGGTGACGCTCGTGGGTGCACCGAGCTGGCCAACGGCAACGGTCGTGTCGAGCAGCGGTGCCGTGCCGGCCGGTCCGGTCACCGTGATCCCGTAGGCGCCTGCGAGCGCAGTTGCGTCCGCCTGCGCCACCCCAATGAGCGTGTAAGTGCCCGGGCTGAGGCTGAAGCTGGTGCCGGAGCTGAACGCGAGCCCGCCAGCCACCGGCTGCCCGGCCGCGAACAATCCGAGGTTGGGATTTGGCTTGAGCGCGCTCGAGGAGCTGAGCGCGACCGGGAAAGCCAGGTCCGTATAGTTGAAAGTGTAGTCGCCGCCCGGCGCCGGCACGGTCAACGTAAAGGTCGTGGCGGAGAGCGCCGGATTCGCAGCCGCGTTCTGCGCGCTGATGGTGCCGGCGAACGAGGCTACATTGCCGCCGAGTGAGGGAGCCCCGGGCAGCAGACAGCTGGCCGGCGTCGAGCTGGGCGCCACGCAGACCGAAAATGTCCCCGCACCGACGCTCGCGTTGGGCACACCGAAGACCGAGATGGTGTAGGTGCCGTTGGCGGCTTTCAGGGTAGTCGTGGGTGTCTGGGCGGACAGCGTATAGCTGGCGGCGAGGGTTCCGCCTTGGGTGATGGCGACGCTCAGCGCGGTGAGCGCCTGCGGCTGCTGCAGATCCGCGAGCGTGATCACGAGATCCTCGGGGCCTGCGATCGTGAAGCTGCTCTGCGTGGGCGGAGCGGCACCAGCGCTCGCCACCACGCTGGTCGTCGCCGGCAGCGGATCGGATGCCGCCTGTCCTGCGGCGCTGCTCCACAGTCCGCACAGGCAGACCGTCAGCAACAGCGCACGGAAGTTCCACCCGTCGCTCATCCGAGACACCCCTGGTGTTGATCGCGCTATTCTTAGGAATTCACAACACTACGTGTGCGACGTGACCGATCGATGACGCGTCAGCGAGCGCAGCCGCAGCGCGGGCGCCACATCAGGAGTGCGGCCGCTGGCCGTCGTTTCTCAACTCCTCGAGCGCCGATTTCGCCTCACTCAGACCCGGGAAGCGCTGGCCTGAGTCGACCGCACGGGACAAGTTGTCGCGCGCCTCTGCCCGGTTGCCGGCAAGCGCCTGGGCCATCCCGAGGTGATAGCGCGCGACGGCCGTGTTGGGCGATTCGGCCACGATGCGCGCGAACACCGGCACCGCCGCCGCCGCCTCGCCCCGTTTGAACAGCACCCATCCGTAAGTGTCCCGGTACGTTGGGCTCGGCGATTCGGCCAGGCGTGCCGCCAGGTCGTGCGCCCGGTCGATGCTCGTCTTGTCGCTCCGGTAGGTCACGAGCAACATGGCAAGGTTGTTGGCGAGCAGATCGGACTTCGGGTACTTGCGCAGAGCCTCCTCATACTCGGCGATGGCCTCATCAGGCTTGCCCTGGCGCAAGTACAGGTTGGCCAGTACTTCGCTCAGATGCGCACTCGGGTCAACGACCGTTTTGGCGCGGCGCAGCCCATCGATGATCGTGTCCGGATCCTCCTTGCCGAGAAGCTGCGCCTTGACCACCCCACGATAGGGAGGCCACCACTTCGGCGCGCGGGCGATGGCCTGCCCGAACGCGTCCTTGGCTTCCGCGAGCCGACCGTTCTTGATCAGCAGCTCCCCCTTGAGGTCGAGCGGCAGCGGATCCTGGGGCTGTTTCTGCGCGGCATCGTCCAGGCGCTTGAGTGCCTCCGGCAGCCGATTGTTCAGCGACAGCACCCGCACTACGGCCTCAAAAGGCTCGACCGCGTCCGGCCGCAGATTGGCGGCGACGGTATACAGATGCAGCGCGTCCTCATAGCGCTTCTCGTCCTCCGCGACCACACCCTGGTACATGTAGCCGACCGCGAGCTTGGGCTCCCGGGCCACGATCTCGTCCGCCGCCGATTTTGCGCGGTGCAGATCCTTGGTGGTCATCGCGATCCGGAACTGGGTATCGAGCGCCTGCACGTTCCCCGGCAGCTGCTCGACCGCGCTGGCGATCACCGCGTTCGCCTCGTCGGCCTTGCCGACACGCGCCAATAGCTCAGCGAGCTCGCCCTGGAGCGCGGCATTGCCGGGATTCAGCTCGACCGCTCGTCGCAGCACCTCCTCGGCCATCCCCTGCTCGCCGTTGGCGAGGTGCGCGCGAGCCAGCGCCTGAAGCACGGCGGAATTGGCGGGCTGGTCGCGCAGCACCGCGCGCAGATCGGCGATCGCATCCCGCGGATCGTTGCGCGCGAGCTCGACGCTACCGCGGATGATCAGCGCGTCGTTGTCGCGCGGATTCTCGGCGAGCACTTCGTTGGCAAGCGTGAGCGCGGCGCCGGGATCGTTCTGCCGCAGGCGCAGCGAGGCGAGTCCGTTGCGCGCCAGGAGGCCCGGGGACCGGGTGCGCTCCCGGTCGATCACGCCGCGATAGACGGCCTCCGCCTTCTGATTCTCGCCGGCCGCCAGATGGAGCTTCGCCAGTGCAAATTGCAGGTCGTAATCCTCGGGCTCCGCCTTGATCATCTTCTTCAGCTCGGCCTCGGCCACGTCGCGCCCGCGCCGCGCGCTCAGGAACTCGACCAGCGACAGCTTCACGGTGCGGTCGTCCGGAAAGTCCCTGACCGCATCGCGCAGCGTCCTTTCGGCGGCTTCCAACTGGTCCGTGCCGGAGTAGAACTGTGCAAGGCGCAGCCGGTGCGTGCTCTCGGTCGGCTTCAGCTCGATGATCTTCCGATATTGCGTCTCCGCGTCCGCGCGCCGGCCCTCGCCAGCGTAGATCTGCGCGAGCATGAAGCGCAGGTCCACGGACGCCGGGCTGTCCTGCACGGCGCGCTCGATCAGCAACTGCGCCTTCTCGGGCTGGCCCTGAGCCTGGTAGATCCCGGCCAGCGTTGCCAGCGCATCCTCATCGTGGGGTGCGAGCTCCACGGCGCGCTGCGCGTCCACGGTTGCCCCAGGGAGATCCTTGAGCTGCCCGCGGGCAACCGCCCGCACCACGAACAGCTCTGGCTCGTTGGGATGCTTCACGAGAGCGCCCTTGACGAGCTCTAGCGCCCGTTCCGGGGCGCCGTGCAGCGCCATCAGCTTCGCGAGCGCGACGGTCGCGTCCAGATATTCGTGCTGGGGAGCGAGATCGATCGCTCCCTGGTAGGACTGCGCGGCCTGGTTCAGGCGGCCAAGCTTTTCCTCCACGATGCCGGTCTCGTAACGCGCCAGGGCATACTTCGGATCGATCTGCAACGCGTTCTGGAACTCAATCCGCGCCTTCTCATAGCTCTGCGCCGCGAGGTATTGGCGGCCCTTCTCAATGTGCGCGGTCTTGCGCGCCTGCGCGCCGCCGCAGCCTCCGGCGGCGGCGAGCACGACGACGGCCGTGCCGAGCATGAGGGGAGGGCGCAGAGTCCGGGCAGACATCCGTAGAGAAACCGTTGTTTGACCAGGGCCGGAGAATGTATTGCGAGCAGGTGACACGCGTGTGACGCCGCCGCGGATATCGATCGGTGGCGTTCGCGCGGGCCCTTGTATATATAAAAACCATGGATTTTGGGGGCTGTCTTGCCGTCGCCTAGCACCGCCGACACCTTGCGCCGGGCCGCGGAGTTGCACCGCCAGGGTGACTTCAGCAGCGCGCGCCGCCTCTACGGCGACGTATTGGCGCGCGAGCCGGACAACGCAGAGGCGCTGCACCTCGCAGGTGCCGCCGCCGCCAACCAAGGCAGCCCGGACCAGGCGGTGGAGCTGCTGACGCGGGCCGCGCGCCTCGATCCGCACAACCCGATCATTCATTTCAACCTCGCGGCGACGCTCGCTGCACTCGGGCGGACCGAAGCCGCGCTCGGTGCAATCGAAGCTGCCGCCGCCCTCGGCGTCGCCTTACCGCAGGCGCATCGCCTGCGCGGCGATCTACTCAAGTCCTCAGGCCGGCTCGATGCGGCTCTCGAAAGCTACCGGCGTGCTGCCGATCTTGCGCCGCACGATGCCGGCAGTCGCATTGAGCGCGGCAACCTGCTGGCGATGCAGGATCGGATGGCGGAGGCCTTGCGTGCCTTCGAGGAGGCGCTCGAAATCGCCCCGGGAAGCTCCGAAGCGCACAAGCAGCGCGGCACGGCGCTAAGCGTCCTGCAGCGTCATCCTGAAGCCCTCGCGAGCCTGGAGCGCGCGGTGGAGCTCGCACCCGGGTCGGCGGATGCGCGCTTCACGCGCGCCGCATTGCTGCTCGCCAGCGGGGACTACGAGCGCGGCTTCAGGGAGCACGAGTGGCGCTGGCAGAGCGGCCTCACCTCGAGCCACCGCGAACGCCGCACGTTCGCGCAACCGCTCTGGCTCGGGCGGGAAGACCTGGCCGGCCGCCGCATCCTGCTCTACAGCGAGCAGGGGCTGGGCGACACGCTGCAGTTCTGCCGCTACGCGAGTCTCGTCGCCAATCGGGGCGCGACCGTAGTGTTGCAGGTGCAGCGGCCGCTCGTGGAGCTGCTCCGTCAATTACCCGGGGTTAGCGCGGTCATTGAGGAAGCGGACACTCCGCCGCCCTTCGACTGTCACTGTCCGCTGATGTCGCTCCCGCTGGCACTCGGCACCCGGCTGGAGAGTGTCCCCGCGCCCTCGCGCTACCTGCGCGCCGATCCGGCGCGCGTGGCCGCCTGGGGGCAGCGGCTCGGCGAGCGGCGCGCGCCGCGCGTGGGACTGATGTGGAACGGAAACCCCGACAGTCCGCTCGAGCGCTATCGGAGCTTCCCCCTCGCTGCCTGGCTGCCGCATCTGCCCGCGGGGCTCGAATACGTCAGCCTGCAG
>DATIXW010000149.1:0-2433 GCA_035518135.1 Steroidobacteraceae bacterium | reverse complement strand
GGGGCACACCGATTGCCAGTTCGGCTGCGATTGCGGCCGCTACGTCGAGCTGTGGAACCTGGTGTTCATGCAGTTCAATCGCGACGCGGCGGGCCGGCTCGATCCGTTGCCCAAGCCTTCGATCGACACCGGCGCGGGCCTTGAGCGGCTGGCGGCTGTGCTGCAGGGCAAGCTCTCGAACTACGACACGGATTTTTTCATCCCGCTGATGAAGCGCGCGGCCGAGCTGACCGGAGTTTCGCTCGACAACGAATTGAAGAAGGAATCGGGTGCTCGGGGTGCGGCGTCGCTGCGGGTAATCGCCGACCATGCCCGCGCCACCACGTTCCTTATCTCTGACGGTGTGCTGCCCTCGAACGAAGGCCGCGGATACGTGCTGCGCAAGATCATGCGCCGCGCCATCCGCCACGGACGCCAGCTCGGCCAGAACGAGCCCTTTCTGTATCAGATGGTGTACGCGGTGCGCGACGAGATGAAAGACGCGTATCCGGAGCTGGTGGACTCGGCAGACCGAGTTTCTACGGTGGTGCAGGGCGAAGAAGTAAGGTTCGCGCACACGCTGGACGTCGGGCTCGAAAAATTGGACGCATTAATCACGAAGACTGCGGAACAATATCAGTCGACTCTCGGCGATTTTTTCTCCGAGTTGGACCGCCTTAAGCCGCCAATCCGTAGCGATCTAACTTCCGCCATACGGAAAGCCGTTGAGGGCAATAATGTCGGATACATCAGGGAGACGATTACAACGCACTTTGAGCCACAAGTTGCTGATGCGCTCGTCAAGAAGCTCGACCAATTAAACGCATCAAACGTCCTTCGCGGATCCGAAGCATTCAAGCTCTACGATACCTATGGCCTGCCGCTCGACTTCATGACCGATGCGGCCCGCGATGCCGGCTTGCAATTCGATCAGTCTGGTTTCGACAAGGCGCTCGAAGGCCAGCGCGAACGCGCGCGCGCTTCCTGGAAGGGTGGCCCGGGCAAAGCGGCTGCCAGTCCTGCATTCCAGAGCCTGCCGCGAACCGGCTTCGAAGGCTACGTGCGCACCGAGTCGCACGATTCGGAAGTGCTGGCGATCATCGATCCGCACGGGCAGGGCGTGCAGCAGCTCAAACCCGGCGAGCAGGGCGAGATCGTCCTCGACCGCACGCCGTTCTACGCCGAGGCCGGCGGACAGGTGGGCGACATAGGCTGGCTCTACGACAGCGATCACAACACCGTGGTTGCCGACGTAACGGCGTGTTACTACCCGGTGCAGGGAGTCCGCGCGCACAAGGTCACGGCGAAGCAGGCCATCCGCGTGGGCGAGCGCGTGGATCCGGTGGTCAATACCGGGGTGCGCGAAGCCACCATGCGCAACCATACGGCTACGCACCTGCTGCATGCGGCCTTGCGCGAGGTGCTGGGCAAGCACGTGAAGCAGGCGGGATCGCTGGTCGATCCGCGGCACCTGCGCTTCGACTTTTCGCACTTCACCGGCATCGCCGACGAAGAACTGCAGGACATCGAAGACCTCGCCAACCGCGAAGTGCTCAAGAACGACAAGGTCGAGGTGATCCCCGATGTGCCGATCGACGTGGCCGTCAACGAGTACAAGGCGATGGCGCTTTTCGGCGAGAAGTATGGCGAGCGCGTGCGGGTGATCAAGATCGGCGACTTCTCCACCGAGCTTTGCGGCGGCACGCACACCGGCATGACCGGCGAGATCGGGCTGGTGAAGATTCTCGACGAAGGCTCGGTCAGCTCGGGCGTGCGGCGCGTGGAGGCGGTCACGGGCATGGGATCGCTCGGCCACTTCCGCCAGGACCATGAACTGGAGCACGTAGTTTCGAGCCTGGTGCATCGCGCCGAGCCGTCGGTCTCGCCGGCGCAGGCGCTCCGCGAAGAAATCGAGCGCAAAGAGGCCGAGATTCGCCGCCTGAACAAAGAACTGGATCGCGCGCGCATGAAGTCGGCATCTGAGACCGTCCGCTCCGCGGAGGTGCAGATCGTCGACGGAGTTAAGGTCCTGGCGCAGCGCATCGACAATCTCGAGCGTCCGCAGATGCGCACGCTGGTGGACAATCTGCGCTCGAAGATTGGCTCTGGCGTGGTGGTGCTGGGCTCGGCCTTCGACGGCAAGGTCGCGCTGATTGTGGGCGTGACCAAAGACCTCACCGGCCGGGTGCAGGCCGGCAAAGTTATCGGACCGGTGGCAGAGCGCGTGGGCGGATCGGGCGGCGGGCGTCCGGATATGGCCGAGGCCGGCGGGAAGAATCCCGAAAATCTGGATGAAGCGCTGGCGCAGGTGCCGGCGGTGGTGAAGGGGCTGTTGAAGTAGTTCGCCGGCGAAGATCGCGGGGCTTACGCCCGCTCTTCCGGGAGGTTGAGTGTAGGTCCTCACGCTCGCACCTACGGTGCTTCGCTCAGGATGACAATCTATTTAGGAAAGCT